>NZ_JAUYVV010000012.1:0-110041 GCF_030689165.1 Oceanobacter sp. 4_MG-2023
GTTGGTGGTTATCTGATGGACTACTACAACCGGCAGCGACCTCATACATTCAACGACGGCATTTCGCCCGTTGCAGCTGAGGAAAACTTTAAAATACTGTCCGGGATTAGTTGACCACTACAGTTTACACGTCAGTATCGCCGTTTGAGTCGCCTGTGGGATGCGGAGGCGCGAGGGCGTTTGGCGCGAGGTCGTCATCCATTGTCATTTGAGCAATTATTAACGATCAATTTCCATGAAGAACATCTACAAACGGTAGACTACTTGCGACGTACTGGCAGGCCAGCGATTGTCATTGCTGCCAGTGGCATGTGTGCTGGCGGGCGTATTGTGAATTACTTGAAAGCACTGCTGCCCGATAAACGCACAGATGTACTGTTTGTAGGCTATCAGGCCAAAGGGACACCTGGGCGGGATATCCAGTACTGGGGGCCGAAGGGAGGGTACGTGGTTTTGGATGGAGAGCGTGTAACCATTCGAGCCAATATTCAGACCTTGTCAGGGTACAGTGCCCACGCGGATCAGCAAGACTTGATCAACTTTGTCAGGCGGATGCGATATCCGCCGCTGGATATCCGGATTGTGCATGGCGACTCCGTTGCCAAGCAGGCACTGAAAAGCCGGTTACAGACGGTGTTGCCTGATGCTAGAGTGGTTATAGTGGCAGTTGCGGAGTAACTCGTTTTTCGGGAGAGTGAGGGTTTTTCTGGAGGATAATTTCCTGGGCTGTGGTCCGGCGCACGATGTGTGTATCAGAAAATAGTTTCCGTCAGTGTTTTTGGTTGCTGCTACTGGGCTGTCTGAGGAGGAATTGATGTTGTTGCTGTTTTAAAGTGATAGACACTTCACGGTGTAGTCGAGCTAATTTTGCTAGCTGCAGTGGGTAACGACTGTAAGATTGATGTTGTTTTCCATGTGATGGCTGGATTGGACGGGCCGCCAAAGATACCAGCCTGGGTGCAAGTAAAAGCCTGGGTACGGAGAAGTAGGTAAACAGTAAATCAGAAGTAGATGGATAGGCATGGTTATGGATGTGTTCAGGTTGGGTCAAACAATGTTAATGAGAGACGTGTGATGACAGCTCAGGGAATGATTCGATCGTATCAAAATACTTATAGCGCTCTGTTTCGTTTATTGGATGTTGTGCTGATCCTGGGGCTGTTAGCACTGTGTTTGTGGGCTTATAGCCAGCCCATGACCTCCGTGTATGTGTCGACTGGTCTGCTGGCAGCCGTGGCTTACTTGTTGATGGCTGAATCCTTTGGGGTGTATCGGTCCTGGCGTGGCACTTCGGCTCTGCGTATTCTTTCTGTTGCAGGGACGGTGTGGGTGCTGGTTTGTGTCGGTTTGATGGCACTTGCCTTTTTTGCCAAGGTAACGGCTGATTATTCCCGAGTGGTGATGGGGGGTTGGATGTTGTCCAGCCTGCTGTTGTTGATGCTGTGGCGCTTGGGGTTTGGTCGTTTTCTGGGGTATTTGCGAGCCAAGGGGGTTAACACCCGCCGAGCAGCCATCGTTGGTGTTAATGAATGTGCCCTGGCCATGCGCGAGCAATTGGAATCTATCCCTGAGCTGGGTTATGAATTTGGTGGTTTCTTTGATGATCGAAGCAGTAATCGGGTACTGGAAGAGTATCCGGACATTCACTTGGAAGGCCGCATTAATGAACTGATCACCCGCACGCGTAACGGCGAGTTCGAGGTGATTTTTCTGGCGCTGCCGCTCAAGGCCCAAGGCCGCATAGATGAAATTTTGCAGCATTGTGGGGATACCACCGCATCTGTTCATCTGATACCGGACTTTTTTACCTACAACCTGATTCATGCTCGCTTGAGTGAAGTGGGCAATATGCAAACCATCAGTGTTTACGATACCCCTATCTTTGGTTTTAACGACGTCCTGAAGCGCCTGTTTGACGTGACGTTTTCTCTTTGTGTGTTGAGTGTGATTGCTCTGCCTATGCTGATTATTGCTGCTGCGGTAAAGTACACCTCGCCCGGCCCAGTGCTCTTCAAGCAGTATCGATACGGGTTGGATGGCCGCAAGATTCAGGTGTGGAAATTCAGAAGCATGAGTGTGATGGAAAATTCCGATACCGTTGTTCAGGCTCGCAAAGGGGATGCACGGATTACCCGTGTTGGGGCATTGATACGCAAGACATCCTTGGATGAACTGCCGCAGTTTATTAATGTGTTGCAGGGGCGTATGTCTGTGGTTGGGCCTCGCCCCCATGCGGTGGCTCATAATGAAGAGTATCGCAAGCTGATTCCCTATTACATGCTGCGTCACAAGGTGAAACCGGGGATCACAGGGTGGGCACAGATTAACGGCTACCGGGGTGAAACAGACACGCTGGATAAAATGTCTGGTCGCGTGGATTATGACCTTGAGTATATTCGAAACTGGTCATTGTGGATGGATGTCAAAATTGTGTTTTTGACCTTTTTCAAAGGTTTTACCGGTAGTCATGTTCACTGATTCGACCCTTGGGGGTGTCCTGATTCTATGCGGATTATTGTGCGATCGAAGTACAGGAGTGATTGGGTGTCAATGATATTTGCTAGCATTGCTGCTTTTAAGTGTGACGTGTTTTTGACTGGAGTCACTCTCTTTCATATATTGTTCACATCCCGAGCGTAGCCTAACGGTCAGTGTTTGTTTTGTAAAAGCAATGGATAGTGAGTGAAGTTTTGTCGGGATTGGGTTGGTTTTTTCGATAATTAATCATTGTACCCAGCCTCTGAAGGCAAGGTATGGTAGTTTGGTTTTGGTGACGATGCTGTTGGAATTTTATGTACGACTGGGTTGTTTTATTGCGCGATACCAGAGAATGACCTGTTCTTGTGGCGACACTGAAAACTATATTGTCGAAGAGTCGTGTTTTAGTGTGAATGGGAATTTGCTCACTGTTAATTTCTGTAAGTAACGGTCATAATTGCCCGAATTTTGGACGCCAGAGACTCTGGCAGACGTAAAACTTATACAAGCCAGTTATGAGAGGATTGATATGAAAGCTTGGCAGCTACCTTTGTTTGCAGTGGCGTCCGTGAGTACGACGGCATATGCAGTTCAACCAGATGGAATTTTGCTTGGAAGTGGGGTGACTTTGCTGCCTGGTGTGGAAGTATCCATCAGTGATGATAGCAACATCTACTTGCAAGAAAATGATGAAACAGGCTCAACAATTACCACGATTCGACCTAATGTTGGCTTGGCGGCGGACTTGGGCGCTATTCAGCTGGCGGCTTATTATGAAGTGGAAAGTGCTTCCTACGATGCCGACTCTGATGATAATTACCTTGATCAAAATCTGATTTTGGGCTCTGAGATAGAAATGACTTCTCGTCAGGCGATTAGCCTGGATTTTTCCCTGAAGAAAGGGCATGACCCTCGTGGTTCTGGTTCTCTGGAGGGTGAAACAGTTGTTGATCCCAGTGAATATACAGATACCAGCTTTGGCGGTGACTACACTTACGGTGCAGATAGTGCATTCGCCAATGTCACTGTTTATAGTTCGCTTTATAATAAAGAGTATTCCAATAACGAATCAGCCACCGACGATTTGAACTATGACAAAACCACGATTGGCGCTGAGTTGGGATTAAAAGTCAGCTCTGCAACTCGGGTTTTATTTGAGTTACGTAATGCGACTCTGGCCTACGATACCGATACGGCTATTGAAGCAAAAGATGGTAGCATCATGACGTTGCTGGCAGGTGCCAGTTGGGATATTGCTGGTAAAACTACTGGTAATGTAAAAGTTGGTACCACAACTCGCGACTTTGATGGTGCAGATGTAGATAGTGATAGCCGCTTTGCTTGGGAAGCAGGTATTACCTGGTCTCCTAAAACATATTCTGTGCTGAACCTCACTACCAGTGAGTCAGCGAAAGAGACTACGGGCCCAGGTAACTACAATGCCAATCAATTTACCAAGTTGAGCTGGGATCATACCTTTTCTCCAAGGTGGGCTTTGAATGCCAAGTTATCCTTGAATAAGGATAACTTTGTAGTGGCCGATGGTGATGGTGATGATCGTCAAGATACGACGACGGCTATGGGTGTAGAAGGAATTTTCTCACCCAATAAAATGTTGGATGTAACCGCTGGCTTGGAAAAATCTTCCCGAAGTTCTGATGCTTCTGGTCTTGACTATGAATTGCAAGTCTTGTCCGTGGGTCTTAACTTGGCCTTCTGAGTTAACACCTTTTAAAGCTTGTAAATCATCGGTCAGTTTTATGACCGATGATTTTTTTAGTTAGTTGTTTACAGGATGTCCTAATGCTGCGGTTGCCCAGCCTGATTGTTCTTGTTTTTTTCTCCTTCGTCACATTGGCGGATTCTAGTCAGTATCGTTTAGGTGCTGGTGATGTTATTAAAATCAGTGTGTATGATGAACCGGATTTGAGTCTGGATGTACGTATTGGCTTGTCTGGTGAAATTTCTTTTCCATTGTTGGGTGATGTAACCGTTGCTGGACTCAGCCCTAAAGAACTTGAGTTGAATCTGGTCGAACGCTTGAAAGGTCCGTATTTGCTGAATCCCAGTGTAACGGTGTCTATCGTGGAGTATCGGCCGTTTTATGTCACTGGCGAGGTAGCAAGGCCAGGTAACTATGCTTTTCATCCTGGTTTGACGGTTGATAAAGCCATTACTATTGCGGGAGGGTTCACTGAGCGTGCTTCCAAGGGCAAGATTTTTGTGATGCATGACCAAAGCCCTTACGAGTCTATTGCTGAAGATAGTAAACGTAGTGCCGCGAGGAAGTCGGTCAAACTTTACGATGTTGTTCAACCTGGTGATGTGATTACTGTGGAGCAGAGTTTCTTCTGATTGACTTATGAATATGAATGAAAGGACACAGGGATTTGGCGCTTCAGCTTCCCAGTCAGTCGAAGTTATTGATCTGATGTATTATTGGCATGTATTACGTCGCCATTTAACCAAAATTATTGCTCTCAGTGCTGTGGCGACTGTTATTGCCGCTTTGGTGGTGATGTCGATAACACCGATATATAAAGCCACTACCACATTATTGATTGAGGCAGAAGAAGCCAAGATTCTATCGATTGAAGAGGTGTATGGCCTGAATGGTCAGTCATCTGAATATTATCAGACTCAGTTTGAGATTCTGAAGTCTCGGGAACTGGCCAAACGAGTGGTGCTTGAATTAAACCTTGTAGAAACACCGGAATTTAATCCTTTTCACCCTGCGAATAAAAAATCTTTCTCAATCAAGGATTATCTCTTTGGAGAGGAAGAACGTGAGCCTCCTACTGAAGCCAAGGTTCTTACCGCTACTGTTAATAATTTTTGGCATGCAGTTTCCGTTATTCCATTGGGTAAAACCCAACTGGTAAAAATATCGGTTCAAAATCGTAATCCCAAGCTGGCACAAGTAGCGGCGGATGCAATGGCGAATGCCTATATCCAGTCGCAAATGGAAGCCCGTGTGGGTATGACTCAGCAGGCGGCGGTTTGGTTATCGGAGCGTTTGGGCGGGTTAAAAGAACGCTTGGAAGGCTCTGAACACAAGTTGCAAGAGTATCGTGAAGCCAATGGTCTGATTGATGTAGCTGGCGTGGATACCTTGGTGTCCAAGCAGTTGGATGAAATCACAAAGCGGTTGGTAGATGCCAGTTCCAAGCGATTGGAGGCTGAAACTATTTATCAGCAGGTGAATTCCCTGACCGATCGCAGTTACGACAGTTTGAGTAGCTTGCCAGTGATTCTGAGTAACCCCTTGGTGGTTACGTTGCGGGCAAATGAAACCCAGGCGGAATTAAAAGTATCTGAGCTTTCCAAGCGTTATGGTACCAAACACCCCAAAATGATTGCCGCGCAGTCTGACCTGGATGCCGTGCGTGATTCGATGGCAACACAAATGAAGCGAATTGCCACAGGTATTGAAAAGGAGTATATGTCGGCCAAAGTCAAGGAAGCGGCTTTGGAACGCGCATTGGCAGATAAAATCAAGGAGGTGCGTAATTTGAATCGTACAGAATTCACCTTGAATGAATATACTCGTGAAGTGACTGCCAACCGGACCATGTACGAAACATTTTTTAATCGTATACGTGAGACCACGGAAACCGGTGATTTGCAAACCGCCAACGCCCGTATTTCAGATCCGGCAGTTGTGCCAGAAGTACCAATTAAACCAAACAAGAAACTAATGGTCATTTTGACATTCGTTGTCAGTTTGATGTTCGGAGTTGGGCTGGCATTGTTGTTGGACGCATTGGATGCCACTCTCAAAAATGCTGAAGACGTGGAGCGTAAATTGGGTATGCCGTTATTGGGTATGCTACCTATGATTGAAGACTCTGTACTGAAGAAACTGGGGTTTGAAGATGGACGCTTGGTGCGGGCGTTCTCTGATGATGCCTTGCATGGTTTTTCGGAGTCGGTACGGACGTTGCGTACCAGTTTGACGCTGGCTGGTCTGGAGCATTCAGCCAAGGTGGTGCTGTTAACATCGTCGGTGCCTGGTGAAGGGAAAACGACCACTTCTGCCAACTTGGCTGAAGCTTATGGTCAGATGGAAAAAACCTTGCTGATCGATGCTGACATGCGCCGCCCCACTCTGGCGAAGAAATTGGGCTTGCCTCATAACAGTAAAGGTCTGTCGAATGCGGTGGCGTATCCGGATGCACTGGATGAATGTATTCATCACTTGGAAGATTTGAGTATTGATGTTATTCCGTCAGGACCGATTCCTCCAAACCCGCTGGAACTGCTAAGCTCTCGTAATTTTGAGCAATTACTGAACACCTTGCGTGGCCGTTATGATCGTATCATTATCGATACGGCGCCTATGCGCCTGGTCAGCGATGCATTGTATCTTTCAACGCTGGTTGATGGTGTGGTGTACGTTGTGAAAGCGGATGCGACCAAGGATAAATGGGTGAAAGGAAGTCTGAGCAAGCTGGACGATTCAAACGCTCGTATCTTTGGTGTGTTGCTGAATCAGTTGGATGTAAACAAGGAAGCTCGTTACAGTGGCTATGGCTACTACGCTGGTTATTACGATGCCTATGGTTACACCGCTGATGATAAACCGTCCTGATTCCAGGGCGGTTGCTACTGCGAACGCACCCGCGTGGCTGGGTGTGTTCGGACGTTTCTTTTGGCTTTTAGCCCTTCCCGTTGTTGTTGCCTGCATTTATTTATCGTTTGTACATTCTCTTGTACTGATTGGGGAGCGTGCGGAGGTATCAGCCTCTGGAAGTAATGGCTGGCTCGATACTGCAGAGCAGCTGGATATCGTGGGTATTCCTGATATTTATGAAGCAAAAGGTTCTTTTTTGCATCGACAGGGAGTGCTGCTGAGTGATGAAGCACGTAGCGAGATGTTGATGCAGTCGGCGGCTTATTGGGGTAGGGCCGCAGAAATCCGACCGGATTGGCCTTATTACCCCTTGTCGGCTTTATCCGCAGAAATTGCCTATAACGCTCCAGCAGAACGCATTCAGATGCGCTTGGATCAGCTGATGCACATAGCGCCAAATGAACGCGGCTTATACAGAAATCTGTTCCGGTACGCTTTTATTGCCTGGGAGAAATTGCGTGCTGATCAGCAACGCTGGATTATACGTCAGGTTCAATTACCTGGTGGTGATACGTTTAATCGGGCAATTAAAGCAGCCAAGAGTGTTAATCGAATGCCCTTGCTGTGTGCGACTTTGCCGTGGAGTGTTGCTAAGGATATCTGTTATTAGTACTGATGTATGTTTGTCACCACGGCGTACCGTGGTGTGGAATCAGTCTTGTGGCGAGCCTCAGAAATTCTCTGTAGATGTGAACAGCCCAACACGCAGGTCTTTGGCGGTATAAATTTCGCGACCATCTACTTCCATGCTGGCATCCGCAATACCCATGACCAGTTTTTGTTCCATCACACGTTTGATGCTGATGCGATAGGTCACTTTTTTGGCGGTTGGCAGTACTTGGCCACGAAATTTAACCTCACCGCTACCCAGTGCGCGTCCCCGGCCCGGGTTGCCACGCCATCCCAGATAAAATCCAACCAGTTGCCACATGGCGTCCAGGCCAAGGCAGCCAGGCATAACCGGGTCTGTTTCAAAATGACAGTCGAAAAACCACAGGGATGGGTCAATATCCAATTCGGCAACAATTTCACCTTTGCCATAATGTCCGCCTTCGTTGCTGATGTTGGTTATGCGGTCCATCATCAGCATGTTAGGCAATGGCAAACGGGCGTTCCCTTCACCAAAAAGTTGACCGTGACCGCAAGCTAAAAGGGCTTCGCGATCGTAAGAATGTTGGCGAGTCATGCACGCTTCCTCGTTGTTATGGCATGTTCTTCAAAGTGCCGGGTAAGATGACACAGCGTTTTGTTTAACGCTAATGAAGGTTACTTGAAATAAAGGAAATAATGACAATCAACTTCTTCTTGTGAAGACATGAGTCAATTCCTGTTAGTTGGTGTTTACATCTGCGCTGACGTGTTTTGGGTATGGGGTGTGGTGTCAGCATTTCTCAATCAACAGGCTGCCAATGGAGTAGCCTGCCCCGAAGGAGCAAATCAGCCCTTTGTCGCCCGGGTTAAAATCATCATGATGGCGGTGAAAAGCAATAACTGAACCGGCAGAGGCGGTATTGGCAAACTCATCCAGTACAGTTGGAGCTTCATGTGGTTCCGGGAGTCGACCAAGCAGCTTTTTGGCTGCAAACAGGTTCATATTGATATTGGCCTGGTGTAACCACATCCGTTTCAGTTCGCTGGCTTGCAGGTGATTGTGCGTCAGTTGGTTTTCAATCAGGTCGGTTACCAGTGGCAGCAATTCCTTGAATACCTTGCGACCTTCCTGTTTGAAGTAGGGTCGGCTCTCCGGCAGGGCATCCTGACAGTGGTCGGTGTAGTTGCCATCACAGCGAATGTTGTCGGAAAAAGATGTGAGTTGTTGGGTGTCGAGAATTTTGAAGCCGGATTTGGGGTGGGCCGCATCAGCCGGTTCGAGAACGGCGGCGGTGGCGACATCACCAAAAATAAAGTGGCTGTCACGTGAAGTCAGATCGACCTGAGGTGTTACAAATTCCGGGTTTACCAATAATGCACGTTTGGCAGTTCCTGCTTTGAGGGCGTTGTAAGCGCTAATCAGCCCAAAGGTAGCCGATGAGCAGGCAATGCCCATGTCGTAGGCGTAACCTGAGCAGCCAAGTCTGTGCTGGATTTCTACAGCGATGGAAGGGTAAGCGCGTTGGTGGTTTGTGCAGGCGACGATCAGCAGGTCGATATCAGCGGCTTGCAGCTTGGCGGCAGCCAAGGCATCGCGAGCGGCTGCCATGCCCATAATAACAGCCTCTGGTGGTTCTCCTGGCTGGGTGGCTGTAAAGGTTGGCCGCATACGTGATGGGTCCAGCATCCCTTGTTTGTGCATGGTGTAACGATGTTGGATGCCGGAGGCTTTTTCAATAAAGGCGGCACTGGAGAGAGGAGCTTCGGTGGCTTGGCCTGCGGTAATGGCGTCGGCATTACGTTGGTTGTGCTGCTCTGCCCAGGTGTTATAAGCACTTACCAACTCCTCGTTGCTGATGCTGTCATTGGGTGTGTACAGGCCGGTGCCTGTGATCAGGATATCTGTCATGTAGGATTACCTTGTTTTTATCTTATTATCGACAGATTGGATTTATATGCCAGATTTTCACGAATGTTTTTCCTCTGGCGTTTTTTGCTGTGATCGATCATGTGAGTACAAGGGAATTAATCCAGTCAGTCTGATGGGGGCTTCTTGTGGTTCGGGATTATTTGATGTTGCTGCGGACAGTCTGGTTGGGTGGTCTCTGGATCTGTACCTGGTTGGTGCGGCCGCTGCTGGGACAGCAAGGGTATTTTCCACAGCATGGCTTGGTGGTAATGCATGGCATGATACTGGTGGGTATCGCTGTGGCGCTATTGATGATTGCTCTGGCTGTGTTTGATGGTGTTTTACACCCCCAATCAAGGATGACCCAGATACTGCTGGCTATGCTGCTGTTGTCATTGGCGTATTTTGGCCTGATGCCCTGGTGGAAGCTGCAGATGATGTTGATGCATGCCCTGTGTGTGCTGGGGGGTGTCTGGGTCATGATTGCACCCCGATCGGTGCTGTGAGCATTTGTCTCGGTCGGGGTGTGAAGTGGAGCCTTGATATTTACAGTTTGTGGTCGCCACGCTGCAGGTTGGACAAATTGATTTTGGCGCGTGGGTTACGGCGTAACAGCAAGGCGGTATTGCCGATTTGCTGTACCAGTATGGCTTTACTAAGCTTTAACAGCTCGGCGATTACTTCTTTTTTCAGATCCCTGTCACCGACCGAAATCTTGATTTTGATCAGTTCATGGTCGTCCAGTGCCCGATTGAGTTCATCGAGTACGTTCTCGCTCAGGCCATTGCTGGCGACGGTAACAATCGGGTTCAGGTTGTGTCCAATAGCGCGATACGCTTTTTTTTGTTCGTTGGTGAGCGGCATTTGTTTGTCCGGCCCTCGGATGAGAGTGTTAAAATGGTTTGCCCCGGTAGCGGGGCCCCTGACAAGCAGGGCATGATGCAAGAGTATATCTGACCGGAAGGCAAACCCCTATGGCGCGATCGAAATCCAGTGCAGGCTGGTTAAAGGAACATGTGGATGATTTTTATGTCCAGAAAGCACAGCAGGATGGTTATCGAACCCGTGCCAGCTATAAACTGATAGAGCTGGATGAAAAAGACCAGCTGATTCGCCCCGGCATGACGGTGATCGATCTGGGATCGGCTCCGGGTGGTTGGTCACAGGTGGTGGTGCAGCGGGTGGGAGAGCGGGGTGTGGTGATTGCCTCTGATATTTTATCTATGGATGCGATAGCCGGTGTTGACTTTATTCAGGGCGATTTTACTGAAGAATCAGTATTTAATGTGTTGATGGAACGCATTGGCTCCAACCCGGTGAGCCTTGTAATTTCAGATATGGCCCCCAACATGAGTGGGGTAAGTTCGATTGATCAGCCCGGTGCGATGTATCTGGTTGAGCTGGCGCTGGATATGGCGCGGCAAGTGTTGAGCCGTGGCGGCAATTTTGTTGCCAAGGTATTTCAGGGAGAAGGGTATGATGATTACCTCAAAGATCTTCGTTCATCCTTTGACAAAGTGCTGATTCGCAAGCCCAAGGCATCCAGGCCACGGTCTCGGGAAGTCTATATTGTTGCGAAAGGTTTCCGTGGCTAGTAGATGCTTGCTAAGCTAAGAAGAATCAAGGCGTCATAAGCCTGTAATAGAGAGGTAGTGCCACCCATGGCAAAGAATTTCGTACTGTGGGCAGTGATTGCTGCGGTCCTGATGATGGTGTTTAACAACTTCCAGAACGTCGGACGTGGTAACGAACTGTCGTATTCAGAATTTATCACTGCTGTTGAAAGCGGCCAGGTTGAACGCGTCACCATCGCGGGTCAGAACATTACTGGCATCAGCAGCAATGGTGAATCGTTTGAAACCGTGCTGCCAGCGTACGACGATAAGCTGATGGATACCCTGCTGAATAATCAAGTGAAGGTAGTGGGTGAGAAGCCAGAGAAACAAGGCTTCTTTACCCAGCTGCTGCTGGCATCCTTGCCAATCCTGATCATTCTGGCGGTATTCATGTTTTTTATGCGGCAGATGCAAGGTGGAGGTTCTGGTCGGGGCGGCCCGATGGCCTTCGGTAAAAGCAAAGCCAAATTGCTGAGCGAAGATCAGATCAAGACGACTTTTGAAGATGTCGCCGGTTGTGACGAAGCCAAGGAAGACGTCAAAGAACTGGTTGAGTTTTTACGTGATCCAGGCAAATACCAACGGCTGGGAGGCAAGATTCCCCGTGGTGTGTTGATGGTGGGTCAACCCGGTACAGGTAAAACCCTGTTGGCGAAAGCCATTGCTGGTGAAGCCAAGGTGCCGTTCTTTTCGATTTCCGGTTCTGATTTTGTCGAAATGTTTGTTGGTGTTGGTGCATCCCGTGTACGGGATATGTTTGATCAGGCCAAGAAGCAGGCTCCTTGTATTATCTTTATTGACGAAATCGATGCCGTTGGTCGCTCCCGTGGCGTTGGCATTGGTGGGGGTAATGATGAGCGTGAACAGACTCTGAACCAGCTGCTGGTTGAGATGGATGGTTTTGAAGTCAATGACGGTATTATCGTTATTGCTGCAACCAACCGTCCGGATGTGCTGGACCCTGCATTGCTGCGTCCTGGTCGTTTTGACCGCCAGGTGGTGGTTGGTTTGCCAGATATCCGGGGGCGTGAGCAGATTCTCAAAGTACACATGCGCAAGGTGCCGGTGGCTGACAACGTCAACGCTTCCTTGATTGCCCGTGGTACACCTGGATTTTCAGGTGCGGATCTGGCCAACCTGGTAAACGAGGCAGCCTTGTTTGCTGCACGTGCCAACAGTAATCGCGTCACTATGGAAGAGTTCGAGCAGGCCAAGGACAAAATCCTTATGGGTGCTGAACGCAAGACCATGGTGATGTCGGAGAAAGAAAAAACCAATACAGCCTATCATGAAGCTGGTCATGCCATTGTCGGACGCCTGATGCCGGAGCATGACCCGGTTTACAAGGTTTCCATTATTCCTCGTGGACGAGCATTGGGTGTCACCATGTTCTTGCCAGAGGAAGATCGACATTCGATCAGCAAGCGAGGTATTGAAAGTAATATCTGCTCGCTCTATGGCGGACGTATTGCTGAAGAGATGACACTGGGCAAGGATGGCGTGACGACTGGCGCTTCCAATGATATTGAGCGCGCGACCAAGTATGCGCGTAATTATGTCACCAAGTGGGGTCTGTCCGAGAAACTCGGCGCACAGCTGTATACCGAAGAAGAACAGCAAGGTTATCTGGGTTCAGGTGGTGGTGGCCAGTTGTCGCACTTGTCTGATGAAACGGCCCGGGTCATCGATGCTGAAATCAAGGATTTGCTGGATACATGTTACAAGCGTTCGGCGGCTATCCTGGAAGAGCATCGGGACAAGCTTGAATTGATGAAAGATGCCTTGATGGAATATGAGACGATTGATGCTGATCAAATCAGTGAAATCATGGCCGGGCACAAGCCTAGCCCACCGAAGTCCTGGGATGATCGTAACTCATCGGGTCCATCCGCACCTGCCAGCGAAGAAAGTCGCGATATGGCAAAGGATCCAAAGGATGATGCCGAAGGAGAGTCAGTCAGCGATCGCTGACCGTCTCTGTGAGGCTTGGCAAGGAGCGGCAATGGCCGCTCTTTCCGTTTCTGGGTATTGCCAATAATGTTTGCTGATTATTCAGCCTGATAATGCGATGGCCGGGGTGGATACGCCGGTTCGGTGACAAGTGTGTGGAAAACAGGATGTTTCTCCACTATCTGAACGGATAAAAATGCAGTGATTCTTCAATGTGGTAAACGCCAACTGTCTCTGGTTCGCCCGGTGGTGATGGGGATTGTGAATACAACACCGGATTCATTTTCTGATGGTGGCTGTTATAACAGCCTGGATGCCGCTTTGCGTCAGGCCGAGCGACTGGTTCTTGAGGGTGCCGGGATTATCGATGTTGGCGGTGAGTCTACCCGCCCAGGGGCTGATCCGGTGTCTACGGCGGAAGAGCTGGATCGTGTCGTGCCGGTCGTTGAGGCGATAGCCAGAGAGCTGGATGTGGTGATTTCGGTTGATACCAGCACCGCAGCGGTGATCACTGAATCCGCCACGGCGGGTGCCCATATGATCAATGATGTGCGGGCACTGAGCCGTCATGGTGCTATCGAAGCGGCAGCAGCCAGCAGGTTGCCTGTGTGTCTGATGCATATGCAGGGGCAGCCCGATTCCATGCAGCAAGCCCCTCGCTATGAGTCCGTGGTGGATGAAGTCTGCCATTTTCTTGAACAACGCATTGCCGCTTGCGTCGCAGCCGGAATAGATAAAAGCCAATTGCTGATTGATCCGGGTTTTGGTTTTGGTAAAACCTGTGACCATAACTATGAGTTGATGTGTCATCTGCAGCGACTGAGCCGGTTAGGCTTGCCATTGTTAGCGGGCCTGTCTCGGAAACGTATGATTGCAGAAGTAACCGGTGTGACGGAGCCGGATCAGCGCATGATCGGCAGTGTTGCCGGAGCTGTGATTTGTGCCATGAAGGGTGCGCGCATTTTACGCGTACACGATGTACGGGAGACCGTAGAGGCAATGCAGGTAGTAGCGGCAACTCTGGGGGTGCGTCATGGCTAGACAATATTTTGGTACCGATGGTATCCGCGGCCGGGTGGGTGAGTCACCAATCACTCCTGATTTTGTCATGCGGCTCGGCTGGGCCGCTGGCAAGGTCTTTTCTCGGCAAGGAAAAAGCAAAATCCTGATAGGCAAGGATACCCGTATTTCTGGCTATATGTTTGAGTCGGCGCTCGAAGCCGGGCTGTCGGCGGCGGGGGTGGATATTGCCTTGCTGGGGCCGATTCCAACCCCGGGGATTGCCTATCTGACCCGAACTTTTCGTGCCCAGGCTGGCATTGTTATCAGTGCTTCCCATAACCCTTATTACGATAACGGCATCAAGTTTTTCTCTGGCGTTGGGCAAAAACTGCCTGATGAGACGGAAGGTGCCATTGAGCATTATCTGCAGCAACCCATGGTCTGTGTGGAATCACAGCAGCTAGGTAAGGCTGTCCGGATCAACGATGCCGCTGGCCGCTATACCGAATTCTGTAAAGGAACGGCCAGTTCGTTGAATTTGCGCGGTTTGAAGATTGTGCTGGATTGCGCACATGGCGCTACCTATGCGATCGCACCTGCGGTGTTTTCCGAGCTGGGAGCTGATATTGTGGTGTTGGGAAATCAGCCCGACGGATTTAATATTAATCGTGAAACTGGCTCCACTGAACCGAAACGATTGCAGTGCAAGGTGCTGGAAGAAAGTGCTGATCTGGGTATCGCGTTTGATGGGGATGGTGACCGGGTGGTTATGGTTGATCATCGTGGTGAACTGGTTGATGGTGACCAGTTGTTGTACATCATGGCGGCTTATGCACAGCAATCCGGTCGTTTGCAGGGAGGGGTGGTCGGAACCCTGATGAGTAATATGGGGCTGGAGCTGGCGATGCAGGAGCTGGATATTCCTTTTGTGCGAGCCAGAGTCGGTGACCGTTATGTGATGCAGAAACTGGATGAGCATGGCTGGCGTCTTGGGGGGGAATCTTCCGGGCATTTGCTGGCGCTGGATGTTCAGACCACTGGGGACGGTATTGTTGCTGCCCTGCAGGTATTGACCGCGCTGATGGAAACAGGCACTTCGTTGCATGACTGGCACAAGCGCATGGCTAAAATGCCTCAGGTGATGATTAATGTGCCCCGCCGCCGGGAGGTAGATATTCAGACATCGGATGTTATCCGTCATGCTGTGATGGATGCCGAATCCACTCTGGCAGGACGAGGCCGGGTGTTGCTGCGCCCCTCCGGAACAGAACCCGTGGTGCGAGTGATGATTGAAGCAGAGACAGAAGTATTGGCGCAAACACTGGCCAGACAGTTGGCAGATGTCGTCGAAGCAGAACTGGACATCTGAAATGGTTGGAATACAGGTGGTCGAAGTGAGTGTATCCTTTGTGAATATGCGCTTCGGCTTGTTTCGCAGGCACTTCTTGGATAGTATCTGCGCTCTTTGAATTTGGGAGTGTCCTGTGCGTCGCTTGATGATTGCCGGTAACTGGAAAATGAACGCTGCGAGCGACACAACGGCTGCATGGCTTGATGCTGTTGCCGCAGTGAATGCACCGGAGCGCGATCTGGTGGTTTGTCCGCCGTTTCCGTATCTGGGTCAGGTGGTCGCCGGACTTGAACACAGTCAGGTTCAGGTCGGCGCGCAAAATTGTGCCAGTGAAGAAGCAGGTGCTTTCACCGGTGAAGTGTCGGTCGGCATGTTGGCAGACATGGGTTGCCGCTACGTTATTGTCGGTCATTCCGAGCGTCGTGCCCTGTATGCCGAAACTGATACGCTGGTCTTGGAGAAAACCCGTCGAGTACTGGCTGCCGGCATGAAAGCGATCGTTTGTGTTGGCGAAACACTGTCCGAACGGCAGGCGGGTAATGCCGAGCAGGTGGTTGGCACACAGCTGTCACTGTTGCTGACATCCTTGAGTGATGCTGAATGGCAGTCCGTGATCGTGGCCTATGAGCCGGTTTGGGCGATAGGCACCGGTGAAACGGCAACTCCGGCACAAGCCCAGGCAATACACTTGTTTATACGTGAGCAGTTGGCAGGGCGCGATGCCAGCCTGGCTGCCACAACTCAAATTCTCTATGGCGGTAGCGTAAAAGCAGAAAACGCCGGAGAATTGTTTTCTCAACCTGATATCGATGGTGGTCTGGTGGGCGGTGCCTCACTGGATGCTGACCAATTTCTGAAAATTTGCACGGCTTAGGAAAGTATGGAATCTATCATTCTCATTGTTCACATCCTGTTGGCTCTTGGTATCGTTGGTTTTGTGATGTTACAGCAAGGCAAGGGTGCAGACGCCGGTGCTTCATTTGGTGCTGGTGCATCACAAACTGTCTTTGGCAGTGGCGGCTCCGGTAACTTCCTCAGCCATACAACGGCGTATCTGGCGGCAGCTTTTTTTGTTACCAGCTTGGGATTGGGGCTTTATGCCAAGCAAAATGCCGAAAAAATATCGAATATAGGTATTCCTGCCCAGGAAGTGATTGAAAAGCTTGAGAAAGATACCCCACTTGTGGAAGAATACGCGCCTGCTGTGGATGCACCGGAATTGGATGCATCTGCGAGTGATCAACCAAGCGTCGAATAACACGACTGGTTGATCCTCTGGCAAGTCTTTGATGCGGATGTGGTGGAATTGGTAGACACGCCATCTTGAGGGGGTGGTGAGCAATGCTCGTGCGAGTTCGAGTCTCGCTATCCGCACCAATCCAGCTTGAGTAAAAGCGATGTCGTTCGCTTTTACGGTCGAAACGCCCTATAATACGTCGACTCAAGCTGCCCTAAAGCCCCTCATGTCAGGGGCTTTTTAGTAGCTGTCGTCACAGTCAAACACCGATTTGTGACGAATACCGGATGATAGATAACGTCCGGTGTAAAGATTTGGCAGATCTGTTGTCTGGTCATCAGGCAACAACATCGGGCTGGGCACTAGGTGCCCAGTTTTTGTTTCTGAGAGGTAAAAAATATTGGCTCGTGATGCCCGCTTGCTGGAAATGTTGGCTCCTGTTGTTGAATCAATGGGGTTTGTCTTCTGGGGTCTTGAGCTGGTCGCTCAGGGGCGCCATACGCTGTTGCGGGTGTACATTGACCATGCAGACGGCATTACGGTCGACCATTGTGCGGATGTCAGCCGTCAGATCGGTAGCGTACTGGATGTAGAAGATCCGA
The DNA here is from genome assembly GCF_030689165.1 of Oceanobacter sp. 4_MG-2023. NCBI lineage: Bacteria > Pseudomonadati > Pseudomonadota > Gammaproteobacteria > Oceanospirillales > Oceanospirillaceae > Oceanobacter > Oceanobacter sp. 4_MG-2023. Next base: position 17,370 of record NZ_JAUYVV010000012.1, read on the forward strand.
TTTCTCAGGATTACACCCTGGAAGTCTCTTCCCCTGGTATGGATCGTCCATTGTTCACCATGGATCAGTACGTGCAATCAGTCGGTGAAGAAATCGAACTGCGTTTGCGTATGCCCTTTGATGGACGCCGCAAATTCAAGGGGCGTCTTCAGGGTATCGAGGAACAGGATATTGTGCTGTTGGTTGATAATCATGAATACCTGTTACCTGTCGAGCTGATAGAAAAGGCTCATATTGTTCCCAATTTTGATAACTAAGGTTGCATAGCAGCGAGGCTGGAAGATGAGTAAAGAAATTCTCCTGGTCGCGGAAGCGGTTTCCAACGAAAAAGGCGTATCGCGAGACGTTATTTTTGAGGCCATTGAATCGGCACTGGCCGCCGCCGCGAAGAAACGCTACGAAGATGAAGAAGCGATCATTCGGGTTGATATTGATCGCAAGACCGGTGACTACGATACTTATCGTAGCTGGCTGGTTGTTAGCAATGATGTGGTGCCGGGTCTGGGAGATGAATTGACCTTGCAGGAAGCGCATGACATCGACACCAATCTCCAGCCCGGCGACACCTACGAAGTCAAGGTTGAAAATCCGGATTTTGGTCGTATTGCTGCGCAGGCCGCCAAGCAAATTATTGTTCAGAAAGTACGTGAAGCTGAGCGTGCCCAGATTGTTGAGCAGTATCAGGATCGTGTTGGCGAGATTGTTAACGGTACCGTCAAAAAGGTTACTCGCGACAATGTTATCGTTGATCTTGGCAACAACGCTGAAGGCTTGCTGCCCAAAGATCAGCTGATCGGTCGGGAAATCATGCGCATGGGGGATCGTGTCCGCGCCATCCTGAATGCGGTTCGCCCTGAAAACCGTGGCCCTCAATTGATGTTGAGTCGCACCATTTCAGAGATGCTGATCGAGCTGTTCCGTATTGAAGTACCTGAAATCGCCGAAGAGGTGATTGAAATCAAAGGGGCTTCGCGTGACCCCGGTTCTCGTGCCAAAATTGCTGTCAAAACCAATGACAAGCGTATAGATCCGGTCGGTGCCTGTGTTGGTATGCGCGGAGCACGTGTACAGGCTGTTACCAACGAACTGGGTGGTAGCGAACGGATTGATATCGTGCTCTGGGATGACAACCCGGCACAGCTGGTTATCAATGCCATGGCTCCGGCAGACGTTGCATCCATTGTCATGGATGAAGAAACCAACACCATGGATGTGGCGGTAGAAAGCGACAATCTGGCTCAGGCCATCGGGCGTGGTGGACAAAACGTCCGCCTGGCATCCGAGCTGACGGGCTGGACAATCAATGTCATGACCATCGAAGATGCTGCTGCGAAGCAGGATCAGGAAGCGTCGGCATATATTGATAACTTTATTAACACTCTCGACATCGAAGAAGATTTTGCGGTGTTGCTGGTTGAAGAAGGCTTCACCACGCTGGAAGAAATTGCCTACATCCCGATTGACGAGATGCTGGACATTGAAGAGCTGGATGAAGACATGATTAATGAACTCCGTACTCGCGCCAAAGACGTGCTACTGACCCGGGCTCTGGCCTCGGAAGAGAAGCTCGAACAGTCGCAGCCAGCAGAAGATCTGCTGGAAATGGAGGGCATGGAAAAACATCTGGCGCTGGTATTGGCCAGCAAAGGTATTTGTACGATGGAAGATCTTGCCGAGCAATCCATTGACGACCTGATGGACATTGAGGATATGACCGAGGAGAAAGCGGCGGACCTCATAATGACCGCACGCAAGCCCTGGTTTGAGGGCAATGATTAATCCACTCACTCGGCATAGGAGAAACGCATGGCAGAAGTAACAGTTAAAGAACTCGCCGACGTGGTGGGGACCAGCGTAGATCGCTTGTTGTCCCAAATGAAAGAAGCGGGCCTGCCACAGACCGCAGCAGAACAAAGAGTGTCGGATGAAGAAAAAGCCGGCCTGTTGACTTTTTTGAAAAAGAGCCACGGTGGTGCCAATGAACTGGCACCCCAGAAAATCACTCTGAAACGCAAGGTGACCACAACGTTGAAAACCGGTCAGGGTGGCAAGAAAGCCGTATCGATCGAAGTACGCAAAAAACGTACTTACGTGAAACGGGATGAAATGGATAAAGACGTTGAAACAGCACGTCAGGCAGAAGCAGAACGATTGGCTGCAGAAGCCAAGGCGGCTGACGAAGCGGCTCGTGTTGCTGAACGTCGTGTTGCCGAAGAACGGGCAGCACGTGCTGCGCGCAGTGCAGCCGAAGCTGAATCTCGTGCCCAGGCCGAGGCGGCTAGCAAGCCCATCACACAAACCGCGCGGGTCAGTATTGCTCCGCGTGCTGACTCCAAGGCGGCGCTGGCTTCCAAGGCTGCTGCTGAAAAAGCTGCCGCCGAAAAAGCCGCGGCTGCTGCCAAGGCTGCCAAAGCCGCTGCTGCCGCCAAGGCCAAGCCTGCAGCAGCCAAAACAGAGCCGGCACCCCAGCCTCGCCGCGATGATCGTTCCGCACGTCCCAGCAAGCCGGTTGCTACCGCTCGCGTCAAGGCCAAGCCACTGACTGCTGAAGAAGATGCCGCGCAAAAACGTGCAGAGGCAGAAGCTGCTCAGCAACGTCAGGAAGAGCATCGCAAGAAAGGCAAGGTGGTCGACAAGAAGCGTTCCGATACCCGCGAAAACAGCCGTTATATGGATTCCGAGGGTGGCCAGAATAGCGGTCGTCGTCGCAGCAAGGCTAAAGGCAAGGGCAGCCGTAGCCGTCAGCAGCAGCAAAACAACAACGAACACGCTTTTACCCGTCCAACAGCACCGGTTATTCGTGAAGTTGAATTGCCAGAAGCGATTACAGTCGGCGAACTGGCTTCCCGTATGAGTGTTAAAGCCGGTGAAGTGATCAAGAGTCTGATGGGTATGGGCGTTATGGCGACCATCAACCAGACGCTGGATCAGGACACCGCGACTCTGCTGGTTGAAGATATGGGTCACAAGGTGGCGAAGCTGATTTCTGACAATCAGCTGGAAGAAGACGTTACAGACTCCGTATCTTACGAGGGTGAAGAAAAAACCCGGGCGCCGGTCGTAACGGTTATGGGTCACGTTGACCATGGTAAAACGTCGTTGCTTGATCACATTCGTCGTACTCGAGTGGTGGCCGGAGAAGCCGGTGGTATTACCCAGCATATTGGTGCCTACCATGTGCAAACAGATCACGGCATGGTGTCCTTCCTGGATACACCGGGACACGCGGCGTTTACTGCCATGCGTGCTCGTGGTGCCCAGTCAACCGACGTGGTTATTCTGGTGGTTGCCGCCGATGACGGCGTGATGCCTCAAACCGAAGAAGCCGTACAGCATGCCCATGCTGCCGGAGTTCCTCTGGTTGTTGCGATCAACAAAATGGACAAGGAAGGCGCGGATGTTGACCGTGTCAAAAATGAATTGTCCGCGCGTGGCGTACTGCCAGAAGACTGGGGTGGCGATGTACCTTTTATCCCGGTTTCTGCTCATACCGGTCTGGGTATCGACGAGCTGCTGGAAGCGGTGTTGCTGCAAGCCGAAGTACTGGAGCTGAAAGCACACTTCGACGGCCCGGGCTGTGGTGTTATTGTGGAATCCCGTCTTGATAAAGGACGTGGTCCGGTTGCAACCATGCTGGTGCAGAACGGTACGCTGAAAAAAGGCGATATCGTGCTTGCCGGTACCTGTTATGGCCGCGCCCGTGCGCTGCTGGACGAAAACGGCAAGCCGGTTGATGAAGCCGGCCCGTCTATTCCGGTTGCGATCCTGGGTCTGAATGGCACTCCGGATGCTGGTGACAGCTTCATGGTGGTTGAAAACGAGAAGAAAGCCCGCGAAGTGGCGGAATATCGTGAGAACAAGGCCAAAGAGCAGGTACAACAACGTCAGCAAGCCGCAAAACTGGACGCCTTGTTCAGTGGTATGGGCGAAGGTGCTCCAGCGGTACTGAATATCGTCTTGAAAACCGACGTTCGGGGTTCGTTGGAAGCCATTGTGTCTTCCTTGCAGAAGCTGGCTACCGATGAAGTGAAAGTGAACGTGGTATCGTCCGGAGTGGGTGGTATTACGGAAACCGACGTGACTCTGGCGGTTGCTTCCAGTGCGGTTGTTTTCGGCTTTAACGTACGGGCTGACAATGCTGCCCGTCGTATCGTGGAAAACAGCGGCCTGGATATGCGTTATTACAGCGTGATCTACGATCTGCTGGATGACGTGAAACAGGCGATGGCTGGTTTGTTGGCGCCGGAGCTGCGCGAAGAAATCGTTGGTATCGCCGAAGTTCGCGATGTCTTCAACTCACCAAAATTCGGCCAGATTGCTGGTTGTATGGTGACCGAAGGCACAGTGCATCGGAACAAGAAAATCCGTGTGCTGCGTGAAAACGTGGTGATTTATGAAGGTGAGCTGGAATCGTTGCGTCGTTATAAAGACGATGTGGCTGATGTTCGCCAGGGTATGGAGTGTGGTATTGGCGTGAAAAACTATCAGGATGTTCGCCCTGGCGATCAGATTGAAGTATTTGACGTCCGTGAGGTTGCTCGTACTCTGTGATCCATCAAGTACCTTGTGTACTTTGGGTCTGACCCTTTGACAAAGCCCGGCCTTGCCGGGCTTTGGCGTCTGTAGCCTGCGCCCATAGCCGCAGCAAGAGAGAAATATCATGCCAAAAGATTACAGTCGAACCTCCCGTTTGTCGGAACAGATTCAGCGCGAACTGGCCTTGAAAATCCAGTTTGAAATGAAAGATCCGCGCCTGGGAATGGTGACTTTGAATGACGTGCGGGTGGCTAAGGATCTCGGCTATGCCGATATCTATTTCACCGTGATGGGTGCCAAGGGAGAAACCGATCAGGAAATCCAGGCACAGACTGTCGCCATTTTAAATGACGCCGCCGGTTATCTGCGCTCCGAACTGGCCCGTATTCTGACGACTCGTGTGACGCCGATGTTACGTTTCCACTATGATGAAAGCATGGATCGGGGACACCACCTGACTGGCCTGATTCGTCAGGCCCGTGATCAGGACAAGGCCAATCAGGCTTCTGCTGAAGACGACGACGCATAAAGGCGGCTGGGGTGGCGATGCTGAGGCACTACCGTATAAAGACCTGCTGCGGCAAGCACTTAATACTAGCCTCAATGCAGCACCTTCAGTACAATTACAAGCGCCGGTACAAGGCTGATCAAGCCTTGGTTATGGCCAGTATCTGCAGCATTTGACCTTCTCGTGGTTGGTCAGGTCTGCAACGGCATACTACTGTTAATGTGCACGGTAGCGATGTCTTTTTTAACGTCAGGTTTACCTGATGCACATTATGTTGGAGTTATACATGGCATTATCTGCTGAGAAAAAAGCTGAGATCGTTACAGAGTATCAAACTGCCGAAGGCGACACCGGTTCACCGGAAGTTCAGGTTGCCCTGCTGACCCATAACATTCTGGGTTTGCAAGGTCACTTCAAGGAGCATGGCAAAGATCACCACTCCCGTCGCGGTCTGATTCGCATGGTTAACCAGCGTCGTAAGCTGCTGGACTATCTGAAGCGTAAAGATGCTAACCGTTACCTGGATCTGATCCAGCGTTTGGGTCTGCGTCGCTAATCTCGCTTGCAGCAAAAGCCCTCCGGGGCTTTTGTTGTTTCTGTAGCTCGCTTGTGCGGCTGTCTATACTCCCTCTAAATTCTGTTATCACTGTGGTGCCAGCCCCGCAAGAACGCGGTGGTGCTTCTAACCATTTGTCGTTGGTTCCCGTCAGGGAACCCGATATCCCCGTTCTGCTGTCAGCGTGGGGGAAGCCGGCTCGTGCAACGGCCAATGCTTAGAAGCACCGGCGGTGATGCAGCTTCGTTTGATTTACAGGAAAAATGAATACATGAGCAACAAACCTGTCGCTAATACCAAAACGTTCCAACTCGGTAACGACACCATCACGCTTGAAACTGGCCGAATTGCCCGTCAAGCCGATGGTGCGGTACTGGTTACCATGGGTAAAACCCAGGTGCTGGCTACTGTCGTAGCTGCCAAGAAAACCAAACCCGGCCAGGATTTCTTCCCGCTGTCGGTTCATTATCAGGAAAAAATGTACGCTGCAGGCCGTATTCCTGGTGGTTACCTGAAGCGCGAAGGCCGCCCTTCAGAAAAAGAAACACTGACTTCCCGTCTGATTGACCGTCCGATCCGTCCTTTGTTTGCCGATGGCTTCATGAACGAAGTTCAGGTCATCGTCACGGTTATGTCGTCTGAAAAAGATGTTGATCCAGACATGTGCGGCATGATTGCTACCTCCGCTGCCTTGGCAGTATCCGGTGTGCCTTTTAATGGTCCAATCGGTGGTGCACGGGTTGCCTTTATTGAGGACAAGGGTTACATCCTGAACCCGACTCAGACTCAGCTGGAAGATTCCTTGCTGGATATGATCGTTGCCGGTACCAAAGATGCCGTCTTGATGGTGGAATCCGAAGCCGACGAACTAACTGAAGACGAAATGCTGGGTGCTGTACTGTTTGCCCACAAAGGTTTCCAGCCTGCTATCACGGCCATCAGTGAGTGGGTTGAAGAACTGGGTGTCAGCAAATGGGATTGGGCAGCTGAAGCCAAGAACGTTGAGCTGTACGAAGCAGTAAAAGCAGAGACTGCAGCTGCGATCGGTGAAGCCTATACCACGTCTGACAAGATGGAGCGTTACGGCAAGCTGGACGCGATCAAGGCTGACGCGATTACAAAACTGGCTGCAGCAGAAGGCGAAGAAGGTTTCTCCGCTGACGATATCGCTGACATGATGGGCGAGCTGAAATACGAAGTTGTGCGCAAACGCATTATCGATGGCGAGCCACGTATTGACGGCCGTGATAACGATACCGTTCGTCCTCTGACCATCGAGACCGGTGTACTGAACACCACGCACGGTTCAGCTCTGTTCACCCGTGGTGAAACCCAGGCGATTGTTGTGACCACTCTGGGCTCTGCCCGTGATGCACAGATGATCGACTTCCTGCACGGCACCAAGGACGATCCGTTCCTGTTCCACTACAACTTCCCTCCATATTCTGTTGGTGAAGCTGGCCGTCTGGGTACGCCAGGCCGTCGTGAAATTGGTCATGGTCGCCTTGCCCGTCGTGGTATCCAGGCAATGATGCCTACAGCAGACGAATTTCCTTATACCATTCGTATTGTGTCAGAAATCACCGAATCCAACGGTTCTTCTTCCATGGCGTCCGTGTGTGGTGCTTCCCTGGCACTGATGGACGCAGGTGTACCGATCAAGGCCCCGGTTGCTGGTATCGCCATGGGACTGATCAAGGAAGGCGAACAGTTTGCCGTTCTGACTGACATTCTGGGTGACGAAGATCACCTGGGTGATATGGACTTCAAAGTGGCTGGTACTGATGAAGGTATCACTGCCTTGCAGATGGATATCAAGATCGAAGGTATTACCGAGCAAATCATGGAAATTGCTCTGGAAAAAGCCAAAGCAGCCCGTCTGAACATTCTGGGTCAGATGAACACTGTGATTGCTGAGCCACGTACAACACTGGCTGAAAACGCACCGACCATGAGCACCATGAAGATTCCTTCCGATAAAATCCGTGAAGTGATTGGTAAAGGTGGCGCGACCATTCGTGATATTACGGAAAAATCCGGTGCTTCGATCGACATCAATGATGATGGCGAAATCAAGATCTTTGCGGCTGGTAAAGAAGCCTCTGATTTGGCGCGCAGCATGATTGAAGCAATCACTGCGGATATCGAAGTAGGAACTACCTACACAGGTAAAGTCAGCAAAATCGTCGATTTTGGTGCTTTCATCACCGTTCTGCCTGGCAAGGATGGTCTGTTGCACATCTCTCAGATCAGCGAAGAGCGTGTTGAGAACGTGACCGATTACCTGAAAGAAGGTCAAATGGTTAACGTACACGTAATGGATGTTGATCCAAAAGGTCGTGTCAAACTGACCATGAAGGGTGTCGAGCAACCTGCTTGATATCTGAGCGGTGCACCGGTTTCGTTGATTTTTAGCTGACGAAAACGGACTGACTGCTTTCTGAAACCGCCTTCGGGCGGTTTTTTTATGGCTGCTCTCTCACTGTGATTGATACGGCAGGGGTTGATGCACGGCAAGACACCAGAGAGTGGCTGCTCCTAGACTAATAAAGTAGCTGAAATCCGCTGCAGTAATAACAGCCTGCTCGCCGATGACCGGTTCAGATTGCGCCGGGTATGGATCCATTAAAACGATGGTGCAGGTGGGTTTTATTCTGTTTTTTGTGTTGGCAGCGGGTGGATGTGTCTTTAACTGTTGGCAATGATTGGTCTGGAGAGCGTGATGGCACGTGAACGAATGGTACTTAAAGAAACCGGCGGCAGTCTGGATGTTAGCTCGGACGCCGGTCGGTTGTCTCGTGCGCTGGCACAGGCCGGTTGTTCTGTGCCGATGAGTCGGGTGACGGAAGCCTTGTGGGTGGCCGAGCGGTTGTCTGATCAGCTGTATGACCGTATTCCGGCGCTGCAACGACAAGCCGGGTTTTTATCCATGCCAGGTTCCGCCGCTCAGTGGCAGGTACTGATGCAACTGGCCGCTGCGGGTATGTTGATCAACCACCTGACGGGCAAGCGCCGCGACTGGTTATCGGCTCTGCCAGGCATGGGAGCGGCGCTGGAAATCTGGCAGTTACTTACTGGCAGTGCAAACCGTGCCCGCCAACAGCGTTATCCGTTAACTCTTGATGGCTGGACTCGTTTTGAACAGGAATTTGGCCGGGATACGGAGCAACAGATTCTGCCTGGCCCCTGGATTTCGCCTGAACTGATGGGAGCCAGAGCACCGCTGGATACCTTGGTAACTCAGGCTGTCCATCAACCGTTACCAGGAGAAGTGGCCTTGCTGGTGATGGATGGTGATATTGACGAATTAAAAGAGCGAATGGGACGCACCCTGGCTTGGTGGTCCCGGCAGGATAGCGGTGTATTGATTCCGGTCTGGGTTGCGGACAATGGTCAGCAGCCCGTGGATAGTGATGAGCTGTTATTAACCGATACCAGACCAGTCAATATTGCTTGTGCATTGCTGGAAGCTGAGGCGGAGTGGCCGTTGCGACAGACTGCCGATATACACTGGTTGCCCTGGCTTACGCTGGTGTGCCAGCCGGTTATTGCAGTCGCAATTGAGCCAGCAGCCAGTACCGGTTGGCCTGCCAAGGCTGCAGTACTACGACAGCCGCGTCAGCCATTACGACCTTTTATGGTAACGGTGAACCGTCCAGACCCGCATTGGCAAGGTGCGCAACAACCGCATGACGTGTTGTCAGTGCTGGATCGTTACTTCGCCGATATCTGTGAAATTAATCCGGCATTACGGCCTCGGCTGGCGAGCCACCTTGGTGCTGTACAAAAGACATTGCCGATCAGCTGTGAGCGGTTGGGGCTTCGCAGTGCCGGAACAGCCGGAGCTTTGCTTCATCATCACGATGGTGAATTACTGGTCAATGCCTGCTTGGGCAATCAGATGGGCATCAATATGCTGGTGACACACGAGTCTGCCGGTCTTGCCATACTGGAGCCGGTGTTACAGGCGATTGCCTTTGCCCGTCGGCAAAAGCTGGATGATGAAGCCGCCCCCTGGGCTGGCTTGCCACTGGTTTGTCGTCATGACCCTGCCGCTCCTGAAATGACAGAACTCTTGTTGTCGCAAAGTGCCGATCAGATGCGGGTGCTGTTGATCCCGGATGGCAATACTGCGCAGGCGGCTTTAAAGAGCTGCTACGGTGAGACTGGAGTGGTGATGCAGCTAGTCATTCCGGATGGCCCGGTTGCCTCTATTATGACACCGGCGATGGCAGAGCAGTTGGTCAGTCATGGGGCTGTGTGTTTGCATGGGCATTGTGCTGCGGAAATTCAGCTGGTGGCCAGTGGTTATCAGTCTTTGCAGCAGGCATTACAGATCAGTGAGCGCTTGCAACAGCATCAACGGCCACATTCATTGGTGTACTTGCTGGAGCCTGGCCGGTTTCGCCACGCCAGGGATTCAGCCGAAGCCGGTTGTCAGGTTGACGATCAAATTATCAGTGGTCTGTTCCCCGAGATTGTACGTCAGCGTCTGGTTTTCTGTGATATGCGCCCGGAAGTGTTTATTGGGCATTGTCGTCGCCTGCATCTGGATAGCAGTCAGGTACTGGGGTTCAGTAATCACCCTGCGGCGCGGCTGGGCGAAATACCACAAGCGAATGCATGCAGCTGGTTGCACGGCCTGGTTCGGTTGGCGTTATCTTTGGGGCTGCCAGAAGCAAGCTGGTTGACGGAGTCGGAATGGCAGTCGTTACAGCGATAACGTTGATCTGACACACAGGGATGGTGGTAAGGGGTTGCAGTCATAGTGACTGGTGTTGTGGCTGGTGTTGGGACTGTCTGAGTGCAGGGCTGGAAAAGAATAGAAAGCTTGATATCAGAACTGAATAGCCAGCATCTGAAGAAGATCAGCCATCAGGGTCAGGAGCTGACACCTGATGGCTGGAAACCATCAAAACGATATTACATCGTCTTACATATGGCCGGTTTCTTCGTAACGTTGGTGCCAGCTTAATGCTTCACCCAGCAAATGCGGAGTATGCATGCCACGACCACTGGCGCAGGCGCGATCAAAGTAATCGCGCAAGGCTGGGCGGAAGGCTGGATCGGCACATTTTTCTATAATGACGTGTGCACGCTGTCTTGGAGACAGACCGCGCAAATCCGCCAGACCGTGTTCGGTAACCAGAATCTTGACGTCGTGTTCCGTGTGGTCAACGTGAGAAACCATTGGCACGATGGCAGAGATGGCACCGTTTTTGGCGGTTGATGGCGTTACAAAAATCGACAGATAACCGTTACGGGCGAAGTCACCGGAACCACCAATACCGTTCATCATACGGCTACCCATAATGTGGGTAGAGTTGACGTTGCCGTACATATCGGCTTCGATCAGGCCATTCATGGCGATCACGCCCAAACGACGAATCAGTTCCGGGTGGTTACTGATGTCTTGCTGACGCAAGATGATCCGTTCCCGGTAGAAGTCGATGTTATTGTTCAGCTCGTCCATGGCGGTCGGGCTGAGTGAGAAAGCGGTAGAAGATGCGGCTGCCAGAGTGCCGGATTTCAGCATGGCCAGCATGCCGTCCTGGATTACTTCGGTAAAAGCAGTCAGCTGTTTGAATGGGCCGGCATCAAGACCTTCCAGTACGGCGTTAGGAATGTTGCCCACACCGGATTGGATTGGCAGCAATTCTTTCGGCATACGTCCCAGAGCAATTTCCTGCTCGAAGAATTCGAGGATATGGCCGGCAATGCGGCGCGAAATTTCATCTGGTGGGTTAAACGCTGAATTGCGATCGGGAGCGTGGCTTTCAACAACCGCAATGACTTTCTCGGTTGGGCAATCCAGATAATGCTTGCCAATACGGTCGGTCGGCTTGCTGATCTGGATAGGTTTGCGGTTCGGCGGCAAGGCAGTACCGTAGTAGATATCGTGCATGCCTTCCAGACCAGCACTTTGAGCGCTGTTGACTTCCAGAATGATGTGGTCAGCTTGTTCGATCCAGGTCTTGTTGTTACCAACCGCAGAGGAAGGGATCAGGCGACCATCTTCAAGTACACCAGTGACTTCGATGACGGCAATGTTCATTTTGCCAAGGAAGCCGGACCAGGCGTACTGGGATACTTCGGACAGGTGGATATCGATGTAATCCATGCTGCCGTTATTGATTTTTTCACGGCAGATTGGATCTGATTGGAAAGGCAAACGCATATTGATGCCGTTGACGGCCGCCAGCTTACCATCCAGTTCCGGTGCGGTTGACGCGCCAGTCCAGATGTTGATGCGGAATTCTTCGCCAGCGTTGTTCAGTTTTTCTATACGATCAGCCAAAGCAGCAGGAATGGCTTTAGGGTAACCTGCGCCAGTAAAGCCGCTCATGCCAACGGTGCTGCCAGCAGGTATCAGTGCGGCGGCGTCTTCGGCAGACATAAGTCGATCAGAGAGTGCCGTGCAGAGCATGCGTGAATCTGTAGCCATAGAAAAGTCCCGGTTATATAAAGAGTAATATCCGATTGGCGTATTTCATGTCTTTTTTATGCCAATACGTGCCAAATAGTATGGCTTTATGCGTGCTAAGTACCATCTTTCGGTATCGACTTAAGTCTATAAAAACAGTGTGTTGAGTAAAATGACATAATTGTCAGGTGGTTTTTTTGCAAAACGGGCGGGAAATACCGCTGTAAGCGTAAAACGCTGAGGGCAGGGCGAGCTTATCTTATAACGTTGCGGTATTGGCTGTCGGTGATACGTTAGTTAGTTATACAAAAGACAGTAGAGAACAGCACCGGTGCAAGCCTTGCAGTCGTTAGTTTTGCACCGATGCTGTTCTCTCGAAGACTACTGGGCGATAGACTGGTTCACCACCGCCAAAACGGCATTCATGCTGGCGCTTAATGTGTCTTCGTCTTCTGCCGCGCCAGTGTAGCGTTGGCCATTGATATTGGCCTGGATAAAGGCGACAGCCCCGGCATCCGAACCTTCACCGGATGATTGCTCATCAAATTGCACGATCTGGACCGACACACCTAATGCGCGGTGGATGGCGTCAGTAAAGGCACTGATCGCACCGTTGCCGTGCCCGTGCAAGCTGATCAGGTTGCTGCCGTCGTTAAGGCAAGCCTGAACGGCGGTCTGGCTGCCACTGCCTTCAAGGGTGTAGCTGTCGAGTTGCAACTGGCCATGGCTGGTCATAAAGGTGCGGCGGAACAAGCTGACGATATCGTCGGTTTGCAGTTCGCTGGCACTGCGTTCAGCCAATGCCTGCACAGGTTGGGCCAGTTCAATCTGTACCCAGCGTGGCAAGGTGATGGCCATTTCCTGCTCAAGCAAATAACTGGCTCCTCCTTTGCCCGACTGGCTGTTGACCCGGATGACAGACTGGTAGCTGCGACCGATATCTTCCGGATTGATTGGCAAATAAGCGACATCCCAGTGTTCACTCGCTGTTTGCACGGCGAGGCATTTACGGATGGCATCCTGGTGGCTACCGGAAAAAGCGGTATATACCAGTTCTCCAAGCCAGGGGTGGCGCGGATGGGTCTTGATATTGGTACAGGCTTCGACGGTGCTGATAATGTCGTCAGCCATGCTGATATCCAACTGCGGGTCGATGCCCTGGCTATAGAGGTTCATGGCCATGGTAACGATATCCATATTCCCGGTGCGCTCACCATTGCCCAGCAAGGTGCCTTCTATACGATCGGCTCCGGCCAGAATGGCCATTTCCGCTGCGGCTACGGCACAACCCCGGTCGTTATGGGTGTGGATGCTGATTAACAGGCTATCGCGTTTTTCAACATGATCACAAAACCATTCAATTTGATCAGCAAATACATTGGGCATGGCCGATTCAACCGTGGCAGGAAGGTTGAGGATGATTTTTTTCTCGGGAGTGGGCTGCCAAACATCAATGACGGCATTACACACCTCGACGGCGAAGTCGACTTCCGTACCGGAAAAGCTTTCTGGTGAATATTGGAAGGTCCAGTCTGTTGCCGGATAGTCCCGTGCGACTTGCTGTACCTTGGCAGCGCCTTTGCGGGCAATGTCGATGATACCGGCCTTGTCGAGGTTAAAGACTTTCTGGCGCTGGACCGGAGAGGTTGAGTTGTACACGTGCACCACGGCGCGGCGCACACCATCAAGGGCTTCGTAGGTGCGTTCGATCAGATCATTACGCGCCTGTACCAACACCTGGATCGTGACATCATCCGGAATACGATTTTCTTCGATCAACCAGCGGACAAAGTCGAAGTCCGGTTGTGATGCAGCAGGGAAGCCGACTTCAATTTCCTTGAAGCCCATATCGACCAATAAGTGCCACATTGCCTGTTTCTGGCTAACGTTCATGGGCTCAATCAACGCCTGGTTACCATCACGCAGGTCGACAGAGCACCACAGCGGAGCCGCCTTGATTTCCGCATTGGGCCAGCGGCGATCGCTTTTCCGGATAACAGGAAAACGCGGGTATTTTTCCGGATTGAAGTCCGGGTTGCTGTATTTATGATGACTCATGGTGGCTCCGTACTGGTATTCAGATTGCTGTGATGAAACTGGGTACAGTGTAAAGTGAAGTACGGGATGAAAGATTGTTAATTGTTGTGGTTTTGCACGGTTGTTTTTGTGAATATTGTTCTATATCTTGAATTGTTGGTGATAAATTGCTGAGTTGCTTTTAGGCTTGGTAAAAGATGCTTTTTCTGCGGCTTCCTCAAAGATATTGATGGAGAGATTTGCATGAGTCGATCTGCTCGTGACCTGGTTGTTCTGGATCGTACCGATCGGCGTATTCTGGCGCTGTTGCAGCAGCATGGAGCCTTGTCGAACCTGGAGCTGGCTGATCAGGTTGGCTTGTCTCCCTCGCCCTGTTCTCGCCGGGTCAAGGCATTGCAGGACAGCGGCGTGATTGAAGGGTATCGTGCTCATGTCAGCTCCCGAAAACTGGGCCTGGATTTGCTGGCGTTGATACATATTAATATGGACAAACATACACCGGAACGATTTGCTACCTTTGAGGCTGCGGTGGATGCTTGCCCTGAAGTACTGGAGTGTTATCTGATTACCGGTCAGTCGGCAGACTATGTACTCAAGGTTATTGTCCGTGATATGGAAGCCTTTCAGCAATTATTGCTTGGAACGCTGACTCGTATTGAAGGTGTCAGCGGTGTTCATTCCAGTTTTGTAATGCGTAAGGTGGTCGATCGCAGTGCTTTGCCACTGGATTAGCAGGCCAGTGTTGTGATGCAGTGTCGTTTTTGCCGAGTGTCCGCTCCAAACAGCGGCAGCGGAGGCGGCTATACTCAGGTAGAACCAGCGGAATCAGGCAATGGCAACTGTGATACCTCAATTTCCTTCAGCAGCAAGTAAACTGACAGGCTACATTCTTATATGCAGCCTGGTTCTCAGTGTGCTGTTTAGTGCAGTACAAATTCGCATCGATTATCTAATAGAAAAAGAACGTTTTCAGACCAATCTGGATACCTTGCTGGTGTATCAGAGCGATCAGCTGGCATTGGCACTGCAGCAATACCATAACACCGCCGTTCAGCTGATTTTTGAAGGGTTGATGCTGGATCGCTCCATTGTGTCAGTGTATGTCGACGATGACTTGTCTGGTTATAGCCAGCGGCGTGGACTGTCGGCTGATGATCTGAAAAATGATCTGCTGCAGCCTTACTTGCTGGAAAAAACAGTCGACCTGCTCGGCAATAATCTGGTGGAAGCACATTTTGAAAAAATAGGCAGTTTGACCGTCTGGATTGATAAGCGTGAAATTCATACCGAGTTTCGAGAACGAGCAGCGATGACCATGGCACTGGAGGTGGTACGCAACCTTTTGCTGGTGCTGGCGCTGGTGGTGATTTTCTATCAGCGACTGACTCGCCCGCTGGGTGAGCTGATTCGGCAACTCCAGGGGATTGTCCCTGGTTGTACTGAGCAGCCCCCGGTGACATGTCAGGAAAGGCTGTGTGAATTGCAGGCATTAACGGGCAAGATCAATTACTTGTTAACGTCTACAGCAGCGGAGCTGCGGCGTTGCCAGCAAGAGGAGCAAAACGCCCGTCAAGAGCAGCAAGTGCTGGAACATGAGATGCAGGCTTGTAACAGGGCGTTAAAAAACAGCAAGAGCCAGCTGCAGCAGCGTTTTGATGAACTGGAGCGTACCCAGCGACTGTTGTCTCACTCGCAGCAAATGGCATCGTTGGGGTATCTGGTTGCGGCCATTACAGAAGAATCCAATCAGCCACTGGCCGAGTCTGAGCAGCAAGTGAAGCAATGGCTGGCATCCGATGGTCGCGATCATCCTCCGGGCCAGCTGGTCAGGCTCAGAACCAATCTGGAGCAAGTCCACCGGAGAATCAACGAACTACATGTTCTGGCCAGCCCAGAGCCTCGACAGAGCCTGGATCTGGCTGCCTTGATGCAGAAGGTGGTCGCGGAGCAGTCGCTCAATGAACGTATCAACCTGGTAATTGAAACAACGCCTATCCCCGGAATTGAATGTGTTGAGAGTCAGGTTCGTCTGGCATTTCGGCAGCTGCTTGCCAATGCCCGTGAAGCCCTTGGAAGTGATCCGGGCAAGATAACCATTTGCCTCGAAACCGTGAACGACACGGTATGTGTATCCATCCGGGATACCGGGGAGGGCATGGATGCTACCGCGGTGAACAGCTGGATCCATGCGGATTGGGGAGTGCCGGAAAACGGCTTGGGGTTGGCGGAGGTCGCTATTGTGATGGCTTATCATAGTGGGGATTTGACCATTGATAGTGAGTTGGGAGTCGGTACCCAAGTGATGCTGACATTTCCTGTGGCAACGTTATCGAGCAGTGCCAGCTCTGCGGCAGGTTGATTTGCCGAATGGCTGTGAATGATTTAGCGTTGCGGTAGCAACAATGAGGAATCACATGGCCAAGCAAAAAAACAGCGGTGGACTGGTCTATTCCACTGAAATTGGACGTACCTGCCCCGCATGTCGGGAAGCCGTGGCACAGTGTCGCTGCGGAGAGCCAGAGCAACCCCAGGGTGACGGGATTGTGCGTCTGGCACGAGAAACCAAAGGGCGTGGTGGCAAGGTTGTGACTCTGGTGACCGGAGTGCCGCTGATCGGAGCCGAGCTTAAGACACTGGCCAAAGAGCTGAAAAAGAAATGTGGCGTTGGTGGTGTACTCAAGGATGGTGTTATTGAAATTCAGGGGGAGCAGCGTGATTTGCTGATGTCTGAGCTGACCCGGCGTGGTTTTACGGTGAAAAAATCTGGCGGATAATAAGCCCGATACATGACACTGCCTCATTAAACGAATGACGATCTGATGAATTGTCCGCCAGGTTTGATGTACTTCAAACCTGGCCCAACAACCTGATTATTTGTTTTGCCAACACGATAAGCTGATGACTTCAATAGCATGCCGGAGTCTGCGCTAATGGAAGAAATCAGCTTGTTTCTGGAACGCGGCGGTGAAGTGATTTACCCCATTATGGCGGTTATCTTTTTACTCTGGGCGTACCTGATCGAACGCACCTTGTATGTGGTGGCAGTGCACCCGGCACGATGCGCCATTGCACAGCAGGAATGGTGTTCCCGTTCTTGTAAACACAGCTGGATCTCTCGACAGATTCATCAGGAACTGCTGGCCAGTTTGACGATGGGGCTGGATGCAGGATTCACTACTATCCGGATGTTTATTGTTATTTGTCCTCTGCTGGGTTTGCTGGGGACGGTCACAGGCATGATTGAAGTATTTGATGTCATGGTGCAACTCGGTGCCGGTAGCCCCAAACCCATGGCGGCTGGTATTTCCAAAGCCATCTTGTCAACGGTTGCCGGTATGGTGGGCGCGATCACAGGCTTGCTGGCACAAACCGTCTTGAGACGGATTATTGAACACGAAAAACGGCGCATCAAAACGGTACTGGCTTTCGATTAGGCAGTGGGTATCATGCTGCCTGTTTTAACAGTACAGACGCCAAACCATGGGTTTAATAACCGTCGTGAGAGAAATAACAGCCGCAGGCAAAATCAGTGAGTCATAAGCCGATGTCATCACAATCGCTGATCAGCAGTGATGAAGAAGCCATGACTCTGGCGCTGGCCTTGGCGCAAACCGCTGCTGACGATGGTGAAGTACCGGTCGGTGCCGTGGTTGTGCTGCATGGTCAGGTGATTGGTCGTGGACGTAATCGCCAGATTACCGATCTTGACCCCAGTGCCCATGCCGAAATGCTGGCAATACGCGAAGCTGCCGCCACCATTGGTAACTACCGGCTCAGTGGTGCTTGCCTGTACGTTACCCTGGAACCCTGCACCATGTGTTATGGCTTGTTGGTTCACAGCCGTATCGAACGTCTGGTGTATGGGGCATCTGAACCGAAATCCGGTGCGGTTCACAGTGCCATACCGCTAGCCGCTAATCCTGTCTTTAACCATACCTTCCAGATTGAGAGTGGTGTGATGGCGGCAGAGTGTGGCCAGATGTTGTCGGCTTTCTTTGCTGCACGGCGAGCGGCGCGCAAACGCCTGAAAGCGCTTGCCCGACAACCGGACACTTCCGACACTCCCATTCAAGAGGAACCGGATGCATCGGACCATCATTCAGGCAAGCCGTCAGGCTGCGATGCTGGCGGAGAGACGGCTTGTTAAGTTAAAGTGCATTTTGGCGTTATTTATAAAGCGCGCAGCCACAGGTATCAGCAAAAGCCTGCCATCCGGTATTTTGTATCTGGTTTGGGGTCACCATCAAAAACGCCCCGCAAGAGCGAGGCGTTAGTCGGAGACTGAGAGATACGTCAGTCAGAGTCGGGGAGCGGGCCAGCACTATCAGGCGTTATCAACGGCCTGATTCAGCATGGTGTAAAGCTCATCTTTCAGTGCAACACGACGCACCTTCAGCGTTTCAAGACGTTCATCAGAAGCAGCTTCTTTTTGTTCTTCTATATGGCGTATTTCCTTGTCCAGCACATCGTATTCTTCGAACAGCTTGGCGAAATGACGGTCATTCATCTTCAAATCACGAATCTGTTCACTCAACTCTGGAAAATCGTGGTGCAGGTCATGGGCTTCTATCGGCATGTAAATCTCCTTGGTGACTGCATTCAGGATAACGCCGGCCAGTAAGGCAGTCTTGATACAGGTCAGATTCAAAGACAATGGCTATGCTGCGTGGAAGGCTATTGCAATCATGAAATCACAAGCATGAGCCGGAGATCTGATGCTTGGGCTTGTATTGCCTTTTTCTGGTTGGCTGATCCGCACAAACTCTTTCCGTAGGGGTTATATTTTGTGCAAACTGCTTAGCTCTGAATAAGGTGTTTGGTAGTGGTCATTTTTTATCGTAAAGGCTCTGGGCCTTCCTCATAGGACCTGTAGCGCGGGGTACAGGCAATAAAAAACCCCAACTGATAACAGTTGGGGTTTCGTATTTGGTGGAGATGGCGGGAGTTGAACCCGCGTCCGCCAATCCTCCACTAGGAGATCTACATGCTTAGCCGTCTCTATTCATTTAGTTCGTCACGGCCCGAGGGGCAGGGCGTTCAGAACGAGCTCGATTGGTTTTAACTCTTCAACTCCGAGCGAAGCATCCAAGCGATCCTATAGGGCTTAGCCCTCGTCCCCCTGTTATAGGCACCGGGGTTCAGAGGTAAGCTGCAATTAAGCAGCTAGTGCGTAGTTTTCGTCGTTTGCGACTATATAAATGTAAAACGTTTGATTTACGAGATCGTCTTACCCTCTCGGCATGCACCACTAGCTTTGTAATCAACGTCGAATCCGGATCATCCCCAAAATCGGTGTTGTTCAGGCTTGTGAGCCCAGGGCAACAGCCCTTCTGTCCAGTCAGAAACCCATAGGCTTTTTTATCGGCCAGGTTCCCTTGCAGGTAATGTTCTGACTGTTGTGGCAACGCAGTATTTCGCGTAGCAAGAGCGGAACTATACGTCTATCCGTGGGTTTTGCCAAGTACCTATCGAACCAGTACCTGGAAAACAGGATAAATCAGCGTACCGAGTGTTTCATGATGCGTTCTTTTTGTTTGGCCCAGTCGCGGTCCTTGCTGGCGGCGCGTTTGTCGTGGGACTGTTTGCCTTTGGCCAGGGCGATTTCGGCCTTGACGCGATGGCCTTTCCAGTAAAGGGCGGTGCAGACGCAGGTATAGCCTTTGGCCAGTACTTTTTGCTCCAGCCGTTCGATTTCACGGGCGTGGAGCAGCAGTTTGCGCTCTCGTCTGGGTTCCGCAATGATGTGGCTGGATGCCTGGTTCAGCGGCGTAATCAGTGCGCCGGTGAGCCACACTTCGCCTTTGTGGAAGGTGACGTATGAATCCAGTAGCTGGCACTTGCCTTCTCGCAGTGCTTTGACTTCCCAGCCGCTGAGCATCACTCCAGCTTCTTGCTTGTCTTCAAGGAAATAGTCATGGCGAGCCCGTTTGTTCAAGGCGATGGTCGAGCTGGCGGCTTTTGGCTTTTTTTTGGTACTCATACTGTCAACAGGAATGTCTCTGGGCGGTGTGGGACTTGTCTGGTCGGATGCTGTGGCATCAGCGTCTGTTTTTGGCGTTGTTCTCAACTTGATACAGCTGAAGAATTTTTAACAATACAGCCACAGGTTGGTCAGGAGAATAACATGAATTCAGATAAAACCGGTATGAGTGGTGTGAGGTGTTGATTGGGATCTGGATTCTGACTGCGTTGCCAGCCTGGGGAACATTCGCTGGCCAGTGGTGAACGGGTCATTATGGCGTGTTTTTTATCAAGGAGCTTTGGCGTGGAAGAATGGAAGGCCACACGCAGGGGTTTCTCTCAGCTAACATTTTATTGCCACTCAGTGGTATTCTTTGCGCAGTTTTTGTTGGCTGGGTTGTCTGTTGCCCGTGGCTGTTGGGCTGTTTTTGATGAATGGTTTACGGTCTCGATGTTGCCTTGGCGGCGGTTAAGTCAGCGGTTTTTCAACTTTATTCAAGAGGTATCATGACCACCATTACGCGCAGTGCGCTGGTGATGTTCAGTGCAGAGCAGATGTTCGATCTGGTGAATGACGTTCGCCGCTATCCGGAGTTTCTGGATGGTTGTCGACAGACTGAGGTGATTGACGAGGGTGAGGATTTTATCAAGGCTCGGCTGACGATCGCCAAGGCTGGCATTAATCAGAGTTTTAGTACCCACAATCGTCTGGTCAAGCCGGAGCGGATGGAAATGGAGCTGCTGGACGGCCCATTTACCCGTTTTCATGGTATTTGGCATTTTCAAAAATTGTCGGAGGAAGCCTGCAAGGTATCCCTGGATATGGAATTTGAAGTGGCAAACAAACTGACCGGTGTTGCTTTGGGGGTCGCCTTCAAACAGGTGGCTAATATGATGGTTGATTCGTTTGTGAAGCGAGCTCAGGTGGTGTATGGCTGACACAATAACGGTTGAAGTGGCGTACGCGTTGCCGGAAAAACAGCGGATTCTGGTGGTGCAAGTCCCTGTCGGGAGTAGTTTGCTGGAAGCTGCCCGTCTCTCTGGTATTCAGCGGGAATTTCCTTCATTGGATCTGGAGTCCGCCAAAATGGGTATTTTTGGCAAGGCGGTGAGAAATTTGGCTGAGGCGGTTCAGGACGGCGACCGCATTGAGATTTACCGTCCGCTGATTATCGACCCGAAGCAGGCGCGAGCCAATCGTGCCGCCAAGGCAAAGGCGTAGCCTGCTTGCCCTGGCGTGATTTTGACGCATTACTGGGTGAGTTCGACCGGGATGGTATTGACGGAGGTTTCTTCCTGGGGCAGAGAATCCAGCTGGCTCTGTTCCGAGAACGTCGCGTTGGGCAGCGTGCCGGTGTAGTTCATATAATTGCCCTGATCATCAAAAAATACCTGGATGTGATATTGCTTGGTGATTTCGTCACGCTCTTCCAGCGTATAGATATAATCCCAGCGTTGGCTGTTGAATGGATTTTGCAGTACCGGGGTGCCCATCACGAATTCAACCTGGTGCGCCGTCATGCCAGCATGTAGCTGATCCAGCATATCCTGGGTGACGATATTGCCCTGCTGAATGTTCAGCTTGTGTACACCTGGGAAAACGCAGCCGGAAAGGGTTGCAAAACCAAGTAAAAAAGTCAGAATTGTCGCTCGCATCATTCAGCTGTTGTCTCGTCCGGAGGTTTGCGTTTTTGCATTGATGGACGATGATACCTGATGAACCAAGTCGCTGTGAAATATTCGAGGGTTGCAATGTCCGATCAAAATCTGGAGTTGCGTAAAGCAGGTCTGAAAGTCACTCTGCCAAGAATCAAAATCTTGAGCATTCTGGAATGTAATCCGGAAGCGCATCTGAGTGCTGAAGATGTCTATAAATCATTGATTGAGGCAGGTGAAGATGTTGGGCTGGCAACTGTTTATCGGGTGCTGACCCAGTTTGAGGGCGCTGGACTGGTGACTCGCCATAATTTTGATGGTGGTCATTCTGTGTTTGAGCTGGATAAAGGAGGTCACCACGACCATATGGTAGATGTTGATTCTGGCACAGTGGTTGAATTTACCAATGAAGAAATCGAGCGGTTGCAGCATGAAATTGCAGCACAGCACGGTTACGACCTGGTTGATCACAGCCTGGTGCTTTATATCCGCAAGAAGAAGTAATCCGTATTGGCCAATGTCAGATGATGACATTGGTTTTATAGGGGAGATGAGGGGGCTGTGATGTGTCTCCCCAGATATGGCGGCCTTGGCCGCTTTTTACCAACGTCGGTCGTTGGCAGATTTGTGCCTTTGTGCCGAAGCCTCTGTAACATCGGTGACGACATTCGTCGTTGCTGCCTGTTTTCCTTTCTCTGATAGCGCTTCTGTGTGGTTTGCCGCTCTGATTATTTGACGGTTGGCGGTGCTGTGATCTTGCCCGGTTAATGAATATTCATGCTGGGCCGTATCATTTTATTGCTTTGTCAGCCAGCGCTACGCCTGTTTGACCAGTGCCAGCATCTCTTTGGCATGAGTCATGGTGCTGTGTGTGATATCAACACCTCCCAGCATACGAGCAATTTCCTGAGTCCGTTGGGTGTCGCCGAGTTCTGTAATACGCGTGTGAGTGTACTCATCGCCAGAAATCTTACTGACCATAAAGTGCTGATGTGCTTGCGCCGCCACCTGGGGCTGGTGGGTGACGCACATGACCTGGCCGCGTTCACCAAGAGCACGCATCAGGCGACCCACCCGTTCAGCGGTGCCACCGCCAATACCAACGTCTACTTCATCAAAAATCAGGCAGGCAATATCGCTGGTGGCTGCGGTGACGACCTGAATTGCCAGGCTGATTCGTGACAGCTCACCTCCGGAGGCGACTTTGGCCAGCGGTCCGGCAGGCATCCCCGGGTTGGTTTGAACCATAAAACGGATCTGGTCGATGCCGTGCTTGCCTGCTTCACTCAGTGACAGCGGGTTGATATGGGTTTCAAACCGGGTGCGCCCCAGTGCCATGGCATCAAATTGATCACATACGTTGGCATCCAACCTGGCGGCGGCCTGGATGCGTGCCTGGCTCAATGTCTGCGCTTCGGTCAAGTAGCGCTGTTCCAGTGCGATCACTTGCTCTTGCAGATCTGCGAGGTCTTCGTCTGACATGCTTAGTTCGGCAAGTGCGGCTTCTTGCTGCTGCCAGTGATCGTACAGCTCGGTCGGTTGGATCTGATGCTTGCGTGCCATGCTGAAAATATCACTGAGACGTTGCTCTACCTGCTGTAGCCGGTGGGGGTTAATGTCTACCTGCTCCAGATAGTGACGTAACGAGTGACCTGCTTCCTCGAGCAGTATCTGGGCTTGCTGCATCAAGTCACGTGCTTCTGTCAGGCTGGTGTGCTGGTCATCAATACGCAAGAGTTGCTGATAGGCAACCCAGGCCATCTGGGCTGCTCCCTGGCTGTCACCGTCGTCACCTGTGCTGGCGGCCAGTGCCTGTTGTCCGCCCAGTAACATGGATTCTGCATTGGCCAGGCGCTTATGCTCCAGCTCCAGATCCGCCAACTCCGTCACGCCGAGAGACAATTCTCGTAATTCTTCTACCTGATAGCTGAGTAATTGACGCTGAGCCTGGACTTCACTACTGACTTCCTGCAGCTTGTGCAGGCGTTTTTTCATACGTTGCCATTGCTGAAAACAGTTGGCGACTCTGGTGGCCAATGGTTTCAGGTTGCCAAAGGCATCGACGATGTCACGAGGGGCGTCTTTTTCCATCAGCCGTTGGTGGGCGTGCTGGGAATGAACCTCGATCAGATGTTGTGATAACTCACGCAAATCGTTGGCAGACGCGGGGCGGCCATTAATATAGCCGCGGGAGCGGCCCTCGGCCGAAACAACCCGCCGCAGCAAGACAAGGTCTTCTTCATCAGGAATATCGCGGCCAGCCAGCCACTGACGAGCCTTGGGTGTTGGGCAAAAACTGGCGCAGATTTCCGCACGTTCAGCACCTTGTCGCACCATGGCGGCATCGGCACGTTGACCCAGCGCCAGACCAAGAGCATCCAGCAGAATGGATTTGCCAGCACCGGTTTCTCCAGTGATGACGGCCATGCCGCGCTGAAACTCCAGTTCGAGATGTTCAACCAGGGCAAATTGATGAATAGACAGATGGGTGAGCATGAAAATAACGCCTTTATCTGAATGTATAACCAGTGTTTTTATATACAGTACTTGTTACTGTCAAGTGACAAGTTGAATTCTCTTACGGTTATACCCTTGAATCCGACGAGCGGAACCCCATATAGCTGCGAGCGCCATTTTTCGACGAGAGGAGTACTTCATGTCAGACGAGCAAAAAAATCAGGACGAAGCCCTGCAAAACGAAAATCAGCAAGCTGATGCCAGTATTGAGACCGGAGAGGCTGAAGAAGCGGCAGCCACTGATCAGCCAGATGTCGAAGCACAGCTGGCAGCAGCCCAGCAAGAAATCGCTGATCTGAAAGAGCAGGTTCTTCGCGTTCAGGCCGAAATGCAAAATGTACGTCGTCGTGCTGAACTGGACGTGGAAAAAGCCCACAAGTTCGGTCTGGAAAAATTTGCCAACGAAATGGTTACCGTCGTGGATAACCTGGAGCGTGGCCTGGCGGCCGCACCGGAAGAAGAGGCGACCAAAGCCATTCGTGACGGCATCGAGATGACGCTGAACGGATTCCTGTCGGCCCTGGCCAAGTTTAATGTCGATGTGGTCGATCCGGTTGGTCATCCGTTTGACCCTGAACACCACCAGGCCATGACCATGGTCGAAAGCGCGGATGCCGAACCCAATTCGGTGGTTGCTGTGATGCAAAAAGGCTACCTGATGAACGGTCGCTTGTTACGTCCTGCAATGGTTGTTGTGAGTAAAGGCAGCTCTGCAAGCTGAATGGCAGGTTGCAAAAATTTAATGGCATGCCTTGAAAGCGCCAGCTTCGGACACATATACAAGTCATAGGCAAATACATCGCAACGTTCCTCGTTGCAATCGGTTAAAGACAAGCAAGCAGTGATCACTGCTCGAGTTTTGGAGAGATTTATCATGGGTAAGATTATTGGTATTGACCTGGGAACCACCAACTCCTGTGTGGCGATCCTGGATGGCGATAAGACCAGAGTTATTGAAAATGCAGAGGGTGATCGTACTACACCGTCTGTCGTCGCTTACGCTGACGAAGAAGTACTGGTTGGTCAATCTGCCAAGCGCCAGGCCGTTACAAACCCACAAAATACCTTGTTTGCGGTCAAACGTCTGATCGGTCGTCGCTTCAAGGATGATGTGGTTCAGAAAGACATCAAAATGGTACCGTACAAAATCATGGAAGCCAGCAATGGTGATGCATGGGTTGAAGTACGTGGCGAGCAGTTTGCTCCCCCACAGGTGTCTGCTGAAATCCTGAAAAAAATGAAAAAAACCGCTGAAGACTATCTCGGCGAAAGCGTTACCGAAGCAGTGATTACCGTACCTGCTTACTTTAACGACTCCCAGCGTCAGGCAACCAAAGACGCCGGTAAAATTGCCGGTCTGGAAGTCAAGCGTATTATCAACGAACCAACCGCAGCGGCGCTGGCTTACGGCATCGACAAGGAAGGTGGCGACCGGACTGTTGCTGTCTATGACCTGGGTGGTGGTACCTTCGATATCTCCATTATCGAAGTCGCTGATGTGGATGGCGAGAAACAATTTGAAGTGCTGGCCACCAATGGTGACACCTTCCTGGGTGGTGAAGATTTCGATATGCGCCTGATTGAATATCTGGCGGATGAATTCAAGAAAGACAGCGGCATCGACCTGAACAACGATCCATTGGCTCTGCAACGTCTGAAAGAAGGCGCTGAAAAAGCCAAGGTTGAATTGTCCAGCAGTCAGCAAACCGATGTGAACTTGCCTTATATTACGGCGGATGCCACTGGTCCCAAGCACTTGAACGTCAAAGTGACGCGTGCCAAGTTGGAAAGCCTGGTGGAAGAGCTGGTCAAGAATTCACTGGATCCTTGCCGCATGGCACTGAAAGACTCTGGTCTGAGTGCCAGTGAAATTGACGAAGTGATTCTGGTCGGTGGTCAGACCCGTATGCCGCTGGTACAGAAAAGCGTTGCCGATTTCTTTGGTAAAGAGCCACGTAAAGACGTTAACCCGGACGAAGCGGTAGCCGTTGGTGCTGCGATTCAGGGTGCGGTTCTGTCTGGTGATGTGAAAGATGTACTGTTGTTGGATGTTACTCCTCTGACTCTGGGTATCGAAACCATGGGTGGTGTGGCAACACCGGTTATCGACAAGAACACCACGATTCCTACCAAGAAATCACAAGTGTTCTCTACTGCAGATGATAACCAGACTGCCGTAACGATCCATGTAGTACAGGGTGAGCGTAAACAGGCTGCCCAGAACAAGTCACTGGGCCGTTTTGACCTGGCTGATATTCCGCCTGCGCCACGTGGCACGCCACAAATCGAAGTCACCTTCGACATCGACGCAAACGGTATTCTGAACGTTAGCGCCAAAGATAAGGCGACCGGCAAAGAGCAGTCGATTGTGATCAAGGCCTCTTCTGGCCTGAGCGATGAAGAGATTGAACAAATGGTTCAGGACGCTGAAGCGAATGCGGAAGCGGACAAACATTTTGAAGAACTGATTCAGGCTCGTAATACCGCCGATGGCATGATCCACGCGACCAAGAAAACGCTGGAAGAAGCCGGTGACAAGGCAACGGAAGAAGAAAAAACAGCCATTGAAACAGCGATTACTGAACTTGAAGCAGCACTGAAAGGTGATGACAAGGCTGACATTGAAGCTAAAACCACCACTCTGACAGAAGCTTCTGGTACGCTGGCGCAAAAGCTGTATGCCGAGAAGGCCGAAGCTGAAAAAGCCGGTGCTGCTGATGCAGGCTCTTCTTCAGCGGATGACGATGTCGTTGATGCTGAATTTGAAGAAGTCAAAGACAAGTAAGACGACAGATGGGAGACGGGAGTCAGCCAACCTCTGGTGGGCTGACTCCCGTCTTGCGTCTCACATGGCTGGATCAATAGCTCCCATCTGAGGCAAGAAAGACGATGTCCAAACGAGATTATTACGAGATTCTTGGTGTATCAAAAGATATTGATGCCAAGGACCTTAAGAAGGCCTACCGTAAATTGGCCATGAAATATCACCCGGACCGTAACCCGGATGACAAGGATGCCGAAGCCAAATTCAAAGAGGCAACGGAAGCCTACGAAATCCTGAATGATAGCCAGAAACGCGCAGCGTATGACCAGTACGGTCATGCCGGGGTTGATCCCAATGCGGGTGGTGGCGGATACGGCGGTGCTGGTGCTGCAGGCTTTGGCGATATCTTCGGCGATGTGTTTGGCGATATTTTTGGTGGTGCTGGCGGCGGTGGCCGTGGTGGTCCGCAGCGTGGTTCTGACCTGCGCTACACCATGGAATTATCGCTGGAAGAAGCCGTTCGCGGTGTCGAAAAGAAAGTGCGGATTCCAACACTGGTCAGCTGTGAAGTTTGTCACGGCAGTGGTGCCAAACCAGGTACCACTCCGAAACACTGTCCTACCTGTAATGGGGTTGGCCAGGTGCGGATGCAGCAAGGTTTCTTTTCGGTGCAGCAAACCTGTCCGACCTGTCATGGCCAGGGCACAATCATTGAAGATCCGTGTACCAGCTGTCATGGCCGTGGTGTAAAAGAAGAAACCAAAACCCTGTCGGTTAAGATTCCGCCAGGTGTGGATACCGGTGACCGTATTCGCCTGTCGGGCGAAGGCGAAGCTGGCGCCATGGGTGGACCCGCTGGTGACCTGTATGTTCAGGTCAGTGTGCGCGAACATGCACTGTTTCATCGCGACGGCCGCAATCTTTATTGCGACGTGCCGATCAGTATTGTGGATGCGGCATTGGGTGGCGAAATGGAAGTGCCGACACTGGATGGACGGGTACGCCTGAAGATTCCAGCTGAAACCCAAAGCGGTAAATTGTTCCGCCTGAAAGGCAAGGGTGTTGCGCCAGTACGTGGTGGTGGTGCCGGTGATTTGCTCTGTCGAGTGCAGGTTGAAACGCCTGTCAGCCTGAACGATGAACAAAAAGCCTTGCTGATGAAGTTCCAGGAATCACTGACAGGCGAAAAACACGCGCCGCAAAAAAAGAGCTGGTTTGAAGGTGTGAAACGGTTCTTCGAAGACGTTTGAAATGGCGTTAGAGGCCATTAAAAGCTGACATTCAAATACAGCCCGCGGTTGCACCTTGTGCCACCTCGGGCTTTTTCTTATCAGGAATTCAACCATGACACGAATTGCCATTACCGGTGCGGCCGGACGTATGGGACGAGTGCTGATTCAGGCTGTTGATGCCGCGGAAGGCGCAGATATTGGTGCCGTAATTGTACGCCACGACGACCCAATGTTAGGCATTGATGCCGGCGCAATTGCCGGTTTGGGGAAAGATCTGGGTATTCCAGCCGTCGCCAGCCTGGACGAAGTGGCTGACCAGTTTGATGTGCTGATCGATTTTACGACCCCGGTCGCGACACTGGCCAACCTGGCCTTTTGCCAGCACCACGGCAAATGCATTGTGATTGGTACAACCGGTTTCAGTGACGCTGAAAAAGCCATCCTGGCCGACACGGCAAAACACACCGGTGTGGTATTTGCCCCGAATTATTCGGTAGGGGTTAACCTGTGCCTGAATTTGCTGCGTATGGCAGCCAAGGTGATGGGCGAAGAGAGCGATATTGAAGTGGTTGAAATGCACCACCGTCATAAGGTCGATGCGCCATCCGGTACCGCTCTGCGTATGGGAGAAGTGGTGGCAGAAACCATGGGCTGGGATTTGAAAGAAGTAGCCTGCTACGGCCGGGAAGGCCAAACCGGTGCTCGTCCGCACAAGCAAATTGGTTTTGAAACCATTCGTGGGGGTGATGTGGTAGGGGATCATACGGTCATGTTTGCTACCGAAGGTGAACGGGTTGAAGTTACTCACAAAGCCCAGAGCCGTATGACCTTCGCTCGAGGTGCGGTGCGTTCAGCTCTGTGGATTCCCACTCAGGGGGCTGGTTTGTACGATATGCAGGATGTGCTGGGTTTCTGACTGTGAGAGCAGGCAACCGGATATTGTTGGTTGCCTGTGATACTCGGCTGGCTCTGGTTTTCAGGCCGTCATGGCGGCCGTGGCAGGTCGTGCAGTCTTTTCGGTTCGCTGGTGTTTTACTCGCAGTAAATGATCCAGCGCCTGATCGACGATGCGATGGATATCGTCGGGTTTTCCTTGTGGGTCAAACATCATCCCGGTCAGCATCTGGCTGTTACCCCATAACCAACGGGCCCGTTCTGTTGCGGCTAACCCTTGCTCCAGCTCACCCTGTCTGATGGCAGCTTCTATCTGGGTGGATAACTGCTGCAGCAACTCTGACTGCAGTGTCAAATAGCGAGGCCAGACGACTTCTCTTGGTGATGCACTCCATTCCAGCCAGACCTTGATGTAATCCGGCTGTTCTTCACACGCTTGTAAAAAGCGCTGGAAGTAGTCACGAATGCGCGCCAGAGGGGTTGCTTCTGCAGTAAAAGCCTCTTCTGCCATCGCCAGCATAAAGCGGGCGATTTCATCCAGGACACTGATAACCAGGGAGTCACGGGTTTTGAAATAATTAAAAACAGTGGCTACCGATACCCCTCCCAATTCGGCGATATCTGTATGGCCTCCACGACCGATACCGCGCCGGGAAAAAACCTCAACAGCGTGTGTGAGTAGTAACCGTTTGCGCTCCTCCGGAGCAAGCCGTCGGCGACCATCAACAGCAACAGGCATGAAAATCCCTCATTCTTGTGTTCTATCATTACGCGCCTGAAGCCAAACAGGAATGCCTGTACCGTACGGGTGAATACGCGGCAAAAAACTGACAAGCTGTCCAGCAACTGGCTACCCATAGTCACTATGTAAATAAATCGCCTGTTTCTGGAAGCAAAATACCGTTTCAAATTGTATGTAACAATGTGTAAGCGAGTTCTGGCTGGTGTGTTTTCCGGTTATGTAAAAGGGCTTTATCAGAATTCCGGGCAGATAACCTGAACACCGCCCGGAACACCTTCAGCGCCATGGACATAAAAGCGTCTTTTGCGTATAATTCCCGGTTAATCAAAGCTCGGAGCTTCTCCTGCAGAAGTCACCGACCATTACAAAATTTCTGAAATTAGCGGAATGCCGATGAGCGGATCAGCATTCCGCTTTTTTACGCATGGGGTACCTGCCTAGTACCTCGCTTCGCCTGTTTTTCTTTGCTCGGGGATACAGTTTTGTCTACGCCAGCCATTCTAGCTCTTGAAGACGGCAGCTTGTTTAAGGGCACCAGTATCGGTGCTTTGGGAACGTCTGTTGGAGAGGTTGTTTTCAACACGTCCATGACCGGTTATCAGGAAATCCTGACTGACCCGTCCTATACCAATCAGATTGTTACACTCACTTACCCACATATTGGCAGCTACGGAACCAACAGCGAAGACGTTGAGTCCGCTGGTATTGCCGCCAAAGGGTTGATTATTCGCGACTTGCCATTAATGGCCTCCAGCTTTCGCAGCGAACAAGCACTGGATGAATACCTGCGCGCCAACAACGTGGTCGGACTGGCGGATATCGATACCCGCCGCCTGACCCGTATCCTGCGTGAAAAAGGGTCTCTGAACGGTTGTCTGATTGCAGCGGAAGATGCCTGGAGTGACGAGAGCCAACAACAGGCCCTGACCGAAGCCAAGGCTTTCCCCGGTTTGAAAGGGATGGATCTGGCCAAGGAAGTCACAGTCAGTGAACCCTTCCAGTGGACCCAGACCGACTGGACTCTGGGAGAAGGTTATGGCGAACAGAGCGAAACCCGATTCAAGGTTGTCGCTTACGATTTTGGCGTCAAGTACAACATCTTGCGCCTGTTGGCCGAGCGCGGTTGTGAACTGACCGTTGTACCGGCACAAACGTCAGCCGCCGATGTACTGGCGATGAATCCGGATGGCATCTTTTTGTCCAACGGCCCGGGTGACCCGGAGCCTTGTACCTACGCCATAGAAGCGATCCGGGAAATCCTGGAAACCGACATCCCGGTATTCGGTATTTGTCTGGGGCATCAACTGCTGGCACTGGCTTCCGGTGCAACCACGTTGAAAATGAGTCATGGCCATCACGGTGCCAATCACCCGGTACAGGATCTGGCCACCGGCAAGGTCATGATTACCAGTCAGAACCACGGCTTTGCGGTCGATGAAAGTTCGTTGCCTGATAACCTCAAGGCAACCCACAAGTCACTGTTCGATGGCACGCTGCAAGGCATTGCCCGTACCGACAAGCCCGCGTTCAGCTTTCAGGGACACCCTGAAGCCAGCCCTGGCCCTCGTGACGTAGCACCGCTGTTCGACCACTTTATTGATCTGATTGAAACCGCCAAAGCCAAGGCCAACGGATAACCACAGGACTGACTGAGTAATGCCAAAACGTACTGATATCAACAGCATTCTGATCATCGGCGCTGGCCCCATTGTGATTGGCCAGGCGTGCGAATTCGACTACTCCGGCGCCCAGGCCTGTAAGGCCTTGCGCGAGGAGGGCTACCGCGTCATTCTGGTCAACTCAAACCCCGCCACCATCATGACCGATCCATCGATGGCGGATGCGACCTATATCGAACCGATCACCGTGGAAGCGGTGGCCAAAATTATCGAGAAAGAACGCCCGGATGCGTTGTTGCCGACCATGGGTGGTCAAACCGCCTTGAACTGTGCCCTCGGCCTGGAAAAAGCCGGCGTTCTGGAACAGTTCGGCGTGGAAATGATCGGTGCCAATGCCGATACCATCGACAAGGCAGAAGACCGTGATCGCTTTGACCAGGCGATGAAAAAGATTGGTCTGGCGTGTCCACGTGCGGGCATTGCCCACACCATGGAAGAAGCCCGTGAAGTACAACAATCACTGGGTTTCCCTTGTATTATCCGTCCTTCCTTTACCATGGGTGGCACCGGTGGCGGTATCGCCTATAACAAGGAAGAATTTGAAGAAATCTGTACCCGTGGTCTGGACTTGTCGCCAACCAGCGAACTGTTGATCGATGAATCACTGATTGGCTGGAAAGAGTACGAGATGGAAGTCGTGCGCGACAAAAACGACAACTGTATTATTGTGTGTGCCATCGAGAACTTTGATGCCATGGGGGTTCACACTGGTGACTCCATTACTGTGGCACCGGCACAAACCCTGACGGACAAAGAATATCAAATCATGCGTGACGCCTCGTTGGCGGTACTGCGTGAGATCGGCGTTGAAACTGGCGGTTCCAACGTGCAGTTTGGTATGGATCCAAAAACCGGTCGTATGGTCGTGATCGAGATGAACCCACGGGTATCCCGGTCTTCGGCACTGGCGTCCAAGGCAACCGGTTTCCCGATTGCCAAGGTGGCAGCCAAGTTGGCGATTGGCTACACCCTGGACGAATTGCAGAATGATATTACCGGTGGTGCAACCCCGGCATCGTTCGAGCCGTCGATTGATTATGTGGTTACCAAGATCCCCCGTTTTACCTTTGAAAAATTCCCTCAGGCCGATGGCCGTCTGACCACCCAGATGAAGTCCGTGGGTGAAGTGATGGCGATTGGCCGTACCCAGCAGGAATCCTTGCAAAAAGCCCTGCGTGGTCTCGAAGTTGGTGCATCCGGCCTGGATCCCAAGGTAAACCCGGCAGACGAAGGAGCTCGCGACAAAGTGATCTCCGAACTGGTCACGCCGGGTGCCGAACGTATCTGGTACGTAGGTGATGCTTTCCGCATGGGGTTGACCATTGATGAGATTTACCAGTATTCCGGAATCGATCCCTGGTTCCTGATACAGATAGAAGACCTGATCAAGGACGAAGCCACCGTTTCTGCCAGCAGCCTGACGGCATTGGATGCCAGCGCTGTCTATCGCCTGAAACGCAAAGGCTTTTCTGATCAACGCCTGGCAACCTTGTTGGGCATTTCTGAAAAAGCCTTCCGCAAGCATCGCCAGAAATTGAATATTCGCCCGGTTTACAAGCGGGTTGATACCTGTGCGGCTGAATTTTCGACCGATACCGCTTACATGTACTCGACCTACGAGGAAGAGTGCGAAGCGAATCCGACCGATCGTGACAAAATTATTGTACTCGGTGGCGGGCCTAACCGGATTGGCCAAGGGATCGAGTTTGACTACTGCTGCGTACACGCGGCGCTGGCAGCGAAGGAAGAAGGGTACGAGGCCATCATGGTCAACTGTAACCCGGAAACCGTATCGACCGACTACGACACGTCTGACCGTTTGTACTTTGAACCGGTAACCCTGGAAGATGTGCTGGAAATCGTCGAGAAAGAAAAACCCAAGGGTGTCATTGTCCAGTACGGTGGCCAAACGCCATTGAAACTGGCCAACGAACTGGAAGCCTGTGGTGTGCCGGTGATTGGTACCTCGCCGGAAGCCATTGACCGTGCAGAAGACCGCGAGCGCTTCCAGCAAATGATCCAGCGTCTGGGTCTCAAACAGCCGGTTAACGCCACCGTGACTTCTCCGGAAGAAGCTGTCACCCGTGCCGCCGAAATCGGTTACCCGTTGGTTGTGCGCCCATCCTATGTTCTGGGTGGTCGTGCGATGGAAATCGTCAGTAACGAAAAATCCCTGCGCCGCTATATGAACGAAGCAGTACGGGTTTCCAACGATTCCCCTGTACTGCTGGATTACTTCCTGGATCGCGCCATTGAAGTGGACATTGACGCCGTTTGTGACGGCGAACAGGTCGTGATTGGTGCCATCATGCAACACATTGAACAGGCCGGGATTCACTCCGGGGATTCCGCCTGCTCACTGCCGCCTTACAGCTTGTCGGCTGAAGTGCAAGACCTGATGCGCGAACAAGTGAAAGCCATGGCGCTGGAACTGGGAGTTGTCGGTCTGATGAATACCCAGTTGGCCTGGCAGGATGGTGAAATCTACGTGATTGAGGTGAACCCTCGCGCATCACGTACCGTGCCTTTTGTCTCCAAGTGTATCGGTGTATCGCTGGCCGCTGTTGCTGCCAAGGTCATGATGGGGCGGACATTGGCGGAACTGGGCTTTACGGAAGAAATTATTCCACCGTATTTCTCCGTCAAGGAAGCCGTATTCCCGTTCAACAAGTTCCAGGGTGTTGACCCGATTCTTGGGCCAGAAATGAAGTCGACCGGCGAAGTCATGGGAGCGGGCACCACTTTTGGCGAAGCCTTCTTCAAGGCTCAGCTGGGAGCCGGAGCAGACTTGCCAGAAGGTGGCACTGCTTTCCTGTCGGTTCGTGAAGCTGACAAGGCCGGTCTGGTGGCGGTTGCTCGTGGGCTGGTGGAATGCGGCTTTGAACTGGTCTGTACCGACGGTACCCGACGGGTACTGGAAGAGGCCGGAGTGCCATCCAGTCGTATCAACAAGGTGACCCAGGGCCGGCCGCACATTGTCGACACCATCAAGAACGATGGCATCGACCTGATCGTCAATACCACAGACGGTGCCCAGGCTATTGCAGATTCAGCAGATATTCGTCGCAGCGCATTGCAACACAAGGTGTATTACACCACCACACTGGCAGGTGCTGAAGCGATTGTGGAAGCGCTGCGTTCAGAAGGTCTGAAAGACGTTCATCGTCTGCAAGATCTGCATGCCAGCATCGGCCAATAAACCAAGTTATCAGGAGTCAATGCAAATGCAGAAGTTTCCTATGACCCTAGAAGGGGAAAAGGCATTGCGCGATGAGTTGCAACGCCTGAAAAGTGTTGATCGTCCGACCGTTATCCAGGCGATTGCGGATGCCCGTGAACACGGCGATCTCAAAGAGAATGCCGAGTATCACGCAGCCCGTGAGCAGCAGGGTTTTATTGAAGGCCGGATTCAGGAAATTGAAGGCAAGCTATCCAATTGCCAGGTGATCGATATTCACTCCATTCCTCGTACCGGCAAGGTGCTGTTTGGTGTGACCGTTACCATTATTAACGTCGATACCGATGAAGAAGTGAAATACAAAATTGTTGGTGATGACGAAGCCGATATCAAAGCCAACCGTATTTCGGTGTCATCGCCGATAGCGCGTGCGTTGATTGGCAAGGAAGAAGGCGACACCGTTGTCGTCAAGATTCCAAGTGGTACTGTGGAATATGAAATTGATCAGGTTGAACATATCTGATCTGTCAGTGATTGCCGCACCACCTAATCGCCTCCTTCGGGAGGCGTTTTTGTATCTGGCTGTTGCATCGCCAGAGGTGGGTTGGTACCGGGAGTGTCCGCTTGTGTCGCTTCGTATCAAGTGCGGCTGATTCTTGAATTATCTTTATAAATCAAATACTTGTTATATTTTTGAGCCGATTTTATGCCACGGTTCGGCGGACTCAGGCTGTATCCTGGTGACAGCGACTGGTATGGTCAGATGATCAATATAATAAGGTGTTACGGGAGAATGACATGGGCAACCGTTTAGGTATTCTTGCCATCGATCAGGGCACCACCAGTACGCGGGCCATTGTCTTTGACCAGCAGTTGCAAACCCTTGCCACGGCACAGCAGGAATTTCCCCAGCATTATCCGGATGATGGCTGGGTTGAGCACAATCCTGATGATCTTTGGCAGAGTACCTGTGCGGTGGTACAGCAAGCGCTGGCCGCTGCCAGAGAACAAGGCTGCCAGGTCGCCGCAATCGGTATGACCAACCAGCGCGAAACCACCCTGGTATGGGACAGGCACAGTGGTAAAGCGGTTTATCCGGCCATTGTCTGGCAAGACCGTCGTACCGCCCGGCTGTGTGATCAGTTGCGGACAGAGGTCGGGGATGAATACGTTCAGGCGCGGTCTGGCCTACGCCTTGACCCCTATTTTTCGGCCACCAAGGCCGCCTGGATTCTGGATCATGTGGAAGGTGCCCGGGCACGGGCCGAACGCGGTGAACTGCTGTTCGGGACGGTCGACAGTTACCTGATCTGGAAGCTGACCGGTGGCCAGCGGCACGTAACCGATGCCACCAACGCCAGCCGTACCAATCTGTTTAATATTCATCGGGGTGAGTGGGATCAAGAACTGCTCGAGCTGTTTCGTATTCCCGCGGCGATGCTGCCACAGGTACAGGATTGCTCTGGCGATTTTGGCACCGCCTTGGCGTGTTTTACCGGTGCTGAAGACATTGCCATTACCGGTGTGGCCGGTGATCAGCAGGCCGCCAGTGTCGGCCAGTGTTGCTTTGAACCGGGGCAAGTCAAAAGCACCTACGGCACTGGGTGTTTTGTGCTGCTGAATACCGGTACCCAACCCCTGAGCTCCAGTCATGGATTACTGACCACGGTTGCCTTGCAGCTGGATGGCCAGCGTACCTATGCGTTGGAAGGAGCCATTTTTGTTGCCGGAGCAACGGTGCAATGGCTGCGAGATGAACTGGGTATTATCGAACGGGCGTCCGATACCGAACGATTGGCCAGCGCACTGGACAGCAACAAAGGCGTTTACCTGGTGCCCGCATTTACCGGGTTAGGTGTACCTTACTGGCGTAGTGATGCCCGTGCCGCCATTGTTGGCCTGACCCGTGGGGCCGGCAAGGCCGAACTGGCCCGGGCGGCACTGGAAGCCGTGTGTTACCAGACCGCCGACCTGTTTGCGGTGATGGCAGAAGAAGGCATTCGGCCAACGTCATTGCGGGTGGATGGCGGTATGGTGGCAAACAACTGGTTGCTGCAATTTCTTGCCGACGTACTGGATACCGAAGTCTTGCGTCCGGCGCTGCTGGAAACCACCGCGTTGGGAGCGGCGTATCTGGCGGGACGCGCTGTCGGCCTCTACGGTGATACCCACGAATTTACCCGTTTGTGGCAATGCACCGCGACCTTTACACCCACCATGAGCGAGCCACAGCGAACGGCCCTGCTGGCTGGCTGGCAAAAAGCCGTGCAGCGTGTGGTGCTGGAATAAATGCCCTGCTGCCAATAAGGAAAAACGTGTGACCCTGCGACAAGATACTCTGAAACAACTGGATGGTGAGTGCTTTGATGTACTGATCGTTGGTGGTGGCATTAACGGTGCTGTATCCGCAGCGGCCTTGGCCAGCCATGGTGCGCGGGTGGCACTGATTGATGCCCATGACGTTGGCAGTGCCACCAGTGCCAACAGCTCCAACCTGGTATGGGGCGGGATCAAATATCTGGAAAGTGGTGAAGTGGCGCTGGTGAACGAACTGTGCCGCAGTCGCAATCGCCTGATGCAGCGATTTCCCAGCCGTATTCGGGAAATCCGCTTTCTGACAACAGTACCCAAAGGATTCCGCAAACCGGCCTGGATGGTATATCTGGGTGCCTTGTTGTACTGGGGGTTTGGACGCGGTGTCACATTAAAGCCGGAATACCTGTCCCGACGGCGTTTGCAGCAACGTCAGCCACTGATCAACACCGATATTGCTCAAGGTGGGTTGGAATATTCCGACGCCTGGCTGGTGGATAACGACGCTCGCCTGACATTTGATTTTATTCGAACAGCCGTTCGACAAGGGGCCGTGGTGGCCAACTATACGGCTTCTGCAGGCTCGCAAAAAGTGGGTGACGAATGGCACACCTGGGCTGTTGATCAGTACCGCGGCGAGAAAACACGGGTTCGCTCCCGTGTATTGTTGAATGCAACAGGACCGTGGGTGGATGATTATAACCAGCACAGTCAGCAATCGATGAATCATCATCATGTGTATTCCAAAGGCATTCATTTGATTGTTCCCCGGTTGGTGGAAGAAGACCGGGTACTGGCATTTTTTGCCAGCGATGGACGACTGTTTTTTATGATTCCCATGGGCAACAAGACCTGCCTGGGTACTACGGATACCCGGGTTAAGCGGCCTGAGGCGGTGGTCACTGATTCGGATCGCCAGTTTGTGCTGGATAACGTCAATCAACGCTTGAACCTGCCTCAGCCTCTGACAATCGCTGATGTCATCTCTGAACGCTGCGGGGTCCGGCCGCTGGTGGTGGTTGGTCCGGCCCCTGATTCCCCGGAAAGTCAGCAAGACGACCGTGGGGATAACGACTGGCTGAACCTGTCACGCAAACATGCAATTGATCACAGCGCAGATCCCAGCTACCTCAGTATTTTTGGTGGCAAGCTGACCGACTGTATTAACGTCGGCGAAGAAATTCATGAGCGACTGTGCGCGTTAGGCATATCACTGCAACCGCTGTCGGATCGTTGGTTTGGAGAACCGGACGAGCGCCGCCGGGAAGGTTTCTGGCATCAGGCCACCGCACAGGGATTGGATCAGCACTGGTGTGAACACGGTCGGGAGACCCTGCCACAACGCTGGTGGCGACGTTACGGCACCGATGCCTTTGAGTTACTGGTGGATGTGGCTGACCATCCGGAATGGCTGCAGCCCATGCTGGATGGTGACGATGTGCGCGAGGCAGAAGTGCGTCTGGCAGCGCGGTTGGAAATGGTCACCCGGCTGGAAGACTTTCTGCGTCGCCGTACCATGCTGGAGCTGACTCTGGGCAAAGCGGCGCTGGCACAGTCACCGGCCTTGGCACGGATCAGTCAACTGTTGTTTGGCAGTGATGGAGAACGACAGCTGGAGAACTATCTGGCGACAACAACAGCGGCAACCAACGACCGTTAGATAGCCAGTAATCCGGTTCATCGGTTATGCCCGCTGGTTGTGTCAATCCAGCCATTGGCTGCCTATACTGCCGCGTTTTATGGTGGATCGTTGATGGTTTCTTGTTATGGGAATGCTTTATGAAAACCGCTCTGATTATCGGCTACGTCTGGCCAGAACCTGCGTCATCGGCCGCCGGTAGCCGGATGTTGCAGCTGGTGGCGGCGTTGCAATCGGGGGGCTACCAAATCGTGTTTGGATCTCCCGCCGATTGGAGCCAGCATGCCGTGGCATTGGCAGACTATAACGTTGAAGCCATCCGACTGGAGCTTAACAGCACAACCTTTGATCACTATATCGCCGGGCTGCAGCCGGACCTGGTGATGTTCGACCGCTTTATGATGGAAGAACAGTTTGGCTGGCGGGTCGAGGAAAACTGCCCGAACGCGCTGCGGGTGCTGGATATGGAAGATGTACACAGCTTGCGGCATGCCCGGCACCAGGCTTTGAAAGAAGGCGTTGAGCCGGGGCTGAAACATGTTTATTCCGAACTGGCGATACGGGAAGTGGCGGCTATTTTACGCTGTGACCAGACGTTGGTGATCTCGGAATATGAATATCGCTGGCTGCAACAGCAGTTCCAGATACCGGCGGCCCAGCTGATTTACCTGCCGTTTATGTTGTCGCCAGAGCAGTGGCAGCAGCCCATTACCCGACGGAGTCAGCGGCAGCACTTTGTCTGTATCGGCAACTTTCGTCACGAGCCCAACTGGGATGCCGTGCGCTGGCTCAGAGAAGCCATTTGGCCCGGGATTCGTCAGCAGTTACCACAGGCCGAAATGCATGTGTATGGTGCTTATCCTCCCAAAAAAGCCACCAGTTTGCAGAATGAGAAACTGGGTTTTTATGTGCCCGGCTGGGCAAACGATGCACTGGAAGTGGTGCGTTCCGCCGGTGTAATGCTGGCACCGTTGCGGTTTGGAGCCGGACTTAAAGGCAAATTACTGGATGCTGCCATTACCGGTACCCCCGCAGTGACTACTCCGGTAGGTGCTGAAGGCATGTACGAGTGTGAAGGTGGCTGCGGGTTAACACCAGGTACTCAGGGGGTGCTGGTGGCGGAGTCTGCTACGGCGTTTGTGACCTCGGCGGTCAGGCTGTATCAGAACGACAGCTTGTGGGACGCTTGTGCCACGGCGGCATTACAATTAGCTCCCGAACGCTTCGCCTTTGCGGAACATGCACCGCGCTGGCTGGCTTGCCTGCAAACGCTGGAAGCCAATCTGGAAGCGCATCGATTGAGTGGCTTTTACGGCGCCATGCTGCGGCACCATACCCTGAAAAGCACCCGTTATATGTCGCAGTGGATCGAGGCCAAAAACCGGTTGCTGTGATGCCATTGTGTGGGCAAGCCACCGGTTGAGCAGGGATTGCTAGCCCGGCCAGCGTTTCCAGACATGGGTGGAAATGCCATGAATAAAAATACTCAGCAGCACCGTCAGCACCGTGGTACCAAACACCGTTTCGTAAGCGGCAATACGGTTGGCATACCCCATTTGCTGGATCGCCAGCATCAGATACAGAATACTGGCGATGCCCCTGGGCCCAAACCAGGCAAGAAACACCCGTTGCCCAAACGACAAGCCACTGCCTGTCAGCGAAATCAGCACCGGAATCATCCGCACCAGAGTCAGGCTTAACAGCGCGTATACCAACATTGGCCAACTGAACAACGGCCAGGCTTCGGCGACAAAAATCAGCCCGAAGAGGAAAAACATCAGCAGGCTCAGCATTTCTCCTTCGGCCTTGCCAAATTCGCGCAAACGGCTCATGACGGTTATCCGTTGCGGCTCCAGAAACAATCCGGCAATAAACGCGGCAATAAACCCATTACCGCCGAGAGACTCTGCACCAGAGTAAGCCAGAAATGC
The DNA here is from genome assembly GCF_030689165.1 of Oceanobacter sp. 4_MG-2023. Lineage (NCBI taxonomy): Bacteria > Pseudomonadati > Pseudomonadota > Gammaproteobacteria > Oceanospirillales > Oceanospirillaceae > Oceanobacter > Oceanobacter sp. 4_MG-2023. The sequence continues at coordinate 57,937 of NZ_JAUYVV010000012.1, forward strand.
CAGAGACAAAGATGACAGGCGCTGGAACAGCGGCATCATTTCATGGGCATCGACGGCCCATTGCACCAGTCGGCCTCCCCAGCGGCCAACGACAATCCCTGCCAATACGCCGACCACAAACTGCTGTGTGACAAATACCGGCCACTGCATCGAGTCGAGAAAGGCGTAATCTCCTGCGTTCATTACCGCCAGTACAAACAGCAGCACTGGTAACGCCAGGCCGTCGTTCAGGCCACTCTCAACGGTGATGGTATGGCGTAACGGCAAGCTGATACGTTTGTCGGAAAAAATGGCTTGCGCCAGCGCGGCATCGGTAGGGGATAACATAATTGCCAGCCAGGCGGCAGGCAGCCAGGCCAACTCCAGCACAGGAACCGCCAGTAGCCAGCCCGCCAGCATGGTGAGTGGCAAACCGACAGCCAGCAGGCGAATCGGCAATATTTCGAAACGCACCAGCTGGGCACGCTTGATCTGGCTGGCATCGGTAAACAGAATCAGGGCCAGCGTCAACTCCGCCAGCATGGTCAGTTCGTTGGCCTGGATATCGGCGGGCACCCAGTCGAGCAGTTGTGGTCCGACGATAATCCCCATCAGGGTGACCAGCATTGGAGCGCTGATACCGGATTGGTCGATGCGTTTTGAAAAGGCACTGTAGAACAGCAGGGTAGCTGCCAGAGTCAGTAGCAGTGAATGGTTACTCATGGTTCTGCTGGCTATCCGTGAAGAGACTGGAATCCGGGACGTTGGGGAGTAAGGCCGTTATTCCCAGATAATACGTAATGGTTCGCCAAAATCATCGTAAATGATCTTTTTACGTAATCGTCGACGGGGTTGGCTGGTGGCGGTTACTGACCGGCCAGGCTTGCGCTGGGAATCCCGGCGCTGGTCGATGGCCTGCATGACCTCGGGTACCGGAGTGCGTTCTTCTTTGGGTTTTTCGAAAGCCATGCTGCGTTCGTCATAGCGCCCGTTTTGTAGTCCCGTCGCTCCGCGAACCACTTCGCTGACCTCTCCGCCTTTTTGCAGATACTGTTCAACCTCGTCGTTCAGCTGCTGGCGTATTTCCTTTTTGGTGGGTCGTTTCATGTCTAGCTCTTGCACGTGGGCAATTAACGAACCAGAGTGCCAGAGGGTGCACCACAGTTCAATGTCTTCATGATGGGATTGTGGAGTGACTGTCAGGTTTATACCGCGCTATTGATAAAACAACGCTGTCAGCCACACGATGGAAACGTATGCCAGCGGCCACTCTGTCGTCGGGATAGATAGTTGGAGTCGCCGTTGGTTATCATGTGCCAATAGCGACGGCTCGACAAGACTGACCCGCAGATATTTGCTGGGTCAGTTTATTACTTGGGCAGAGGGTTAGCTCAATTCTACTGGAAAGAACGTCGCCATGGCATTCTGCCAGGTTTGCTCCAGCACGGTTTCGACAGGCAGGCCTTTGACGTCGGCAATTTTTTCGGCAACGAAAGGCAGATATTTGGGAGCGTTCTCGATTCCTCGGTACGGCATGGGAGTCAGATAAGGCGAATCGGTTTCGAGCAGCAGCCGCTCAAGTGGGGTGGCGGCGACCACTTCGCGAACATTAACCGCCTTGTTAAAAGTGACAATGCCATTGATGCCGAGATTAAAACCCAGCTCCACTGCCAGCTGGCCCAGCTCAAGCCCGGAGGTGAAGCTGTGAATCACGCCTTTGCGGCGCATCTGCGGGGCGTACTCCTGCAGAATGGCCATGCTGTCGGCATCGGCTTCCCGTGTATGGATAACAACGGGTTGGTCGAACTCGATCGCCAGTTCCAGCTGATGGCAAAATACCTGGCGTTGCACGCTGCGGTCACAGTGGTCGTAGTAATAGTCCAGGCCAATTTCGCCAACGGCAACCACTTTGTGATTGGCTGCGTGGTCACGCATATAGGCGACGGTGGCGTCATCAAACAAGGCGGCTTCGTGAGGGTGAACCCCCAGAGTGGCGTAGACATCATCGTGGGCCAGCGCCAGTGCCAGAGCCGTTGGCATATTGTCGGGCTGAACGCTGATTGTCATAAAACGTTCAACCCCAATGGCGCGGGCTTCCGCCAGAATAGTGTCTGCCGGTGCCTCTTTGAGGTAGTCGAGATGAAAATGTGTTTCGATAATCGGGCGGTGATATTCGGGCACAGCGCGGCGGTTTTTCTTGCTCATGGATTCGTCCGGTTAGACTGACTGCAACCGGGAGTCGCCGGGGCAGATCAAGGAATGAAGGCGACATTATAGAAATGTGGCCAACCGGATGGCCAGTCTGCTGTGTGACAGCCCGACTGTGGTATAAATGTTAGCTCTGACCCATTTTTTGTAAGGAACTCATCATGAGCATGATTCACTTTGTCGGTGGCGAGAAAGGCGGTGTCGGAAAATCCGTCGTTGCCCGTTTATTATCTCAATATTGTCTGGACAAGGGGCTGCATTACGCCGGTCTGGATGCCGACCAGTCACACGCCACGACAACTCGTTATTACAAGGAATTTACTCAGGCTCTGACGCTGGATCAGTTTGAAAGTACCGATGCCATCATGGAGTGTGCGCTGGAAGCCGATCAACAGGTCGTGGTGGATTTGCCCGCCCAGAGCCAGCGTTTTCTGGATCGCTGGATTGACGATAACGGCGTGCTGGATATGTGTGAAGAGATGAATATTCCAATCGTCTTCTGGAATGTGGTGGACGATAGCCCGGATTCTCTGGAGTTGCTGGAAAAATTTCTCGATAAGTACAAGTACTACATGAACTGTGTGGTGGTCAAGAATGAAGGCCGGGGAACGGTATTCCGTGATGTGGAAGCACTGCCAGCCCTGAACGAAGAGGATGATCTGGCGCGTATTCTCAGCATGACCTTGCCAGCCTTGCATGCCCCCACCATGTTCAAGATCAACAAGCGTGAAATGTCCTTCTGGGCCGCTGTGAACCAGAGCGATGCCTCCGGTGCCAGCCTGAGCCTGATGGAACGTCAGCGCACCAAGGTCTGGATGCGCAAGGCGTATGCCGAGTTTGATACCGTGTTTGCGAATGTAACCAATTCCAACGCCGTGCCCATTTCAGAGTAAGACATTATCAAACGCTCGGACCGAGCGATTTGATTGCAGCGGGACATCCTTCTGTCCCGCATGCTGACTCTGGTGATGGCTTCGCCGGATGTTACTGTCTTGCATAACGTGTAATCCCTTACCCGATAGTATCCCGCCTATGAAATCCCCCGATCAATCTTCTGATAAAACCTCCGATCAGCCAGTGAGCGCTGTGGCAAATCCGCTGGAGCCGGCGTCCTTGCAGGGCAGCATCTGGATGCAGGGGCAGGAACGTCCCTTTGCCCGTGAACAGGTCGAGCTGTTGCAGGCCATTGCCGATACCGGTTCCATTTCGGCTGCGGGCAAACAGGTGGGTGTCAGTTATAAAACCGCCTGGGATCGTATTGATACCATGAACAATATGGCTGATCAGCCTCTGGTGGCACGAGCGGCCGGGGGAGCGCGAGGGGGCGGTACGGTATTGACCGATTATGGCGAACGCATATTAGCCGGTTTTTTGATCTTGCAGGAAGCACACGAAATCTTCTTGCAGCGTATACGTCAGCGGGTTCAGTCGCTGGAGGATGTCACTGACGATATCAGCGACTTGCTACGAGCCGGGCAGTTAAAAACCAGTGCCCGTAACCAGTTTCGGGGCGTCGTGGAAGCGGTGGTTCCTGGTGCTGTCAACAGCGATGTCTTGCTGCGGATTACCTCAGATCATCTGGTGACGGCGCAAATTACCGCCGAAAGTTTCAGTAGCCTGGAGATTACCCCGGGCCAAACGCTGGTGGCCTTGATCAAGGCTCCGGCAGTGATGTTGTCGAATGACCTGGATATTCAACTCAGTACCAGTAACAAGTTGGTGGGCACCGTGGCCCGCATTACCCGAGGCGCAGTCAATGCCGATGTGGTGCTGGCCTTGGCGGATGGCAAAACCATCAGCGCGGTGATTTCCAATCACAGCCTCGACGCACTGGCATTGCAGCAACAACAACCAGCTTGTGCGTTGTTTGAAGCCAGCAGCGTCGTGCTGGTGGTCGATGTCTGAAAGCCGGTGGCTGGCCTCGGCAAGCCGGTTGCCGAGGTTGGTCTGTGCTGGTTGTGTCGGTACCTGTTATTGCCGGGCTTTATTGCGGAATCTCATAGCCGTATTGGCGAATAATCACATGGGCCGGCTCGGATTGCAGATACTGCAATAACTCTTTTGCTGCCTGGTTGTTTGCGCCTTTCTGCAGCAGCACTGCATCCTGGCGAATCGGGTCGTGTTGCTTGAGCGGTACGACCCATGCCTTTCCTTCCTTTATGTTGCCTTTGTAACTGATCTGCGACAGCGCGACAAAGCCGAGATCGGCATTGCCTGTGCTGGCAAATTGCCACGTCTGGGCAATGTTATCCCCTTGCACCAATTTGCTTTTGACTTTCTGGGTCAGGCCTTGTTCTTCAAGCACCTGGGTGGCTGCCAGTCCATACGGCGCCAGGCGTGGATTGGCGATTGCCAGTTTGTTGAACTTGCCACTGTGCAGGGTGGCGAAGGGGTCGGTATCCGGTTTTATGGTCCACAGCGCCAAACGTCCAAGTGCATAACTGAAGCGGCTGTTCGCAACGCTGATACCGGCTTTTTCCAGTACAACCGGTTTTTGCTGGTCGGCGGACAAAAACACCTCAAAAGGCGCACCATTCTTGATTTGCGCCACAAACTTGCCGGATGAACCGAATGACAACTGGGTGACATGGCCAGTCTTTTTCTCAAAATCTGCCGCGATTTGCTTCATGGGTGCTGTGAAGTTGGCTGCCACCGCCACCGATACCGTGTCGGCCTGCACGGTCGACAGCCCCAGCGTCAGGGCCAGCATCAGGGCGGAGCGGCGGATGATCCAAGCCCGCTGCGGGTGGCTCTCAGGCTGGGCATTACCCGGCTTGAGGAGTGTTGAAAAAGCTGTCCGTTTAGCAATCATGCCAAATACCCCTATAAAAAATGTGGTTATTAAGTCCGCTGTATATTAGCTTATATAGCGAATGAGGCAACCGGAAAAACCGGCCTGCAAATCGCTCTACCCTCACTAATTGACATTCAGGACGATGTAAAATGAAGAAAAAAAGCCAGTATTTCACCGCCGGCGTTATGTTGCTTGGTACCACATGGACTGTAACGGCGATGGCATCCAAAGATCCTTCCATTAATTTTTATGGCAGTCTGCATGCCTCGCTGGATTATCTCGATTCCGATGTATCCGCGGCTGAAGCCTCTGCCAGCAATACTGACAAACTGTCGTCGGGGGATGTCAGCCTGTCGTTCAACTCTTCAAAAATTGGCCTGAAAGGCGAAATAGCCACCGAGCTCGATGGGCTGACGGGCTTTTATCAGATTGAACAGAACCTTACCCCGGATGGCAGCAGCAGTAATACCTGGGCGACACGTAATACTTACCTGGGGCTGCGTTGGTCTGAGGATAAAAAACGCAAGGGCGAGTTGCTTGCAGGCCGTCACGACAGCCTGGTAAAGGGCATTGCGCTGGATTACAGCCTGCTCAAGCATACGGTTGCTGATCGGGGGGCCATCCTGGGGGCCGGTTCCGGTACGGGCAATGTGCTGGACCTGCGGGTCGAAAACATGCTGATGGGACGCTGGCAGGCACCGCTGGCGAGTGGTTTGATGAAACTGGCGGTGCAGTATTCACCGGATGCGGTGAAGTCATCTGGCTACGTCGATAACAATCAGCGGCTCTACCTGGGTGCTCGGGCAGACTGGTCGTCTGCGCACTGGACCCTGGCCGCCGCGACGGAGCACTGGCAGCAGCTGGCGATTGGTTCGGCCAGTGGTGACTCGGACAGCTGGCGTTTTCTGGCGCGTTATCGGAGCGAGCAATGGACCCTGCAAGGCTTGATGGAAAACCTGCGTTACCAGCCCGACGATCACAGCGTCACCGTTCTCGACCGTCAGGCCTGGGCACTGCAGAGCGCCTGGAAATCCGGCCAGCTGACCTGGCTTGGCAGTGTCATGAAAGCAGGCAGCTATCGTCATAGCGAAGATACAGGTGCCTTGATGTTATCGCTGGGTGTCGAACGCAAACTGTCCAAAAAAATCAAAACCTACGCCGTTTATACCCGCACCAATAACGAAGATAATGCCAGCTTCCAGGGGGTTGACGGTACCCACGGTGATGAGCTGGCCACCTTGCCAGGCCGGTCGCCACAAGCAGTCTCTGCCGGGTTGATGCTGTCGTTCTAGGCTCTGGAACGGGCAATACTTGAGGGGACATCTACTTAATCCTGCACGGCTCTGCGCGAGTGTTGCCGTTGTTCAGGGCAAGGCGACGAATGCAGCGAAATGACGAGTCCTTTTCAAATTCGTCAACACCGCACTGGACGGCGGTAGCCCAGAGTGAGCACCGGATTAAATATATGTCCCCTTGAGGAAACAGCGACTTGCTCGTCGACACTGACGCCATTAGGCGTCAGAATTTCCTCGTTTTCCTTGCCTATAAGTTCTGTTATGACCTCCGTATATGCTGTCCCTGTTACCCCAACGCCCCATATCTCTGAGCTGGAAATCAAGCGCAGCCAGTTTATAACCTTTGTCGGGCAAGCCAGTGACCGGGCCGCAGCGGAGGCGTTTATCCGCTCGGTGCGTCAATTGCACCCCCAGGCGCGTCATGTGTGTTGGGCCTATATCGCCGGAGCACCGGATACCACCGTGATGTCGATGAGTGATGACGGTGAGCCGAGCGGTACCGCTGGCCGTCCAATGCTGAAAGTCTTGCAACACAGTGGCCTGGGAGAAATTGTTGTTGCTGTCGTGCGGTATTTTGGCGGCATCAAGCTGGGTACCGGTGGGCTGCAGCGGGCTTATTCAGAGGCCGTGTTGCAGGGGCTGGAAGCACTGGCAACCGAGCAACGGGTACCGCAAACCCGCCTGACGCTGGAATACGACTACCCAATGGAAGCCGTTGTCAGGCATTTGCTGGATCAATACAGCACTACCATTGAGCATTGCGACTTTCAGGCTCGGGTCTGTATGGCACTGCTGGTCGCCGATAGTGACCGGGAGGCGTTTGTAATGGCTTTGACCAATCAGAGTGGCGGCGCGGTCAGGGTGGTTGAGCCTATCCAGAATGAGAATGAATAAGCATTCATAGCAGCTGACTGTCTTCGAGGCGTATACCCTGAATGGGTTTCTAGCGAGTCCGTATATCCTCCAGAATCGTATACAGGCAGGGTAAAAGCACCAGCACCAGAAAGGTGGCAATCAGCAAGCCGAAAGTCACACTGATAATCAGTGGAATCAGTACCTGGGCCTGCAGGCTGGTTTCGAACAACAGTGGCAGTGTTCCGGCAACGGTGGTGCTGGTGGTTAGCAGAATGGCGCGTAACCGATCCTGGCTGGCTTGTCGGGCGGCGGCGTGCAAATCCATGCCGTCCCGGACGTGTTGCTTGACAAATTCGACCAGTAAAATGGCGTTGTTCACCACAATCCCCGCCAGTGAGACAAACCCCACCATACTTGGCATCGACAGGTCATGCCCCATCAGCAGGTGCCCGATGATGACACCAATCAGCGCCATGGGAATCGAGACCATCACGATCAGAGGTTCGATATAGCTGCGAAACTGCAGACTCAACAGAATAAAAACGCCGCACAGTCCCAGCAATAATCCCGTTTTGAGGGAGTCCTGGGTAACGGCACTGCGTTGCAGCTCACCCTGAACAGACAGCTGCAGGCCGGGATATTCTGCCTGCAGCTGAGGCAGCATGTGCTGCAAGGTATCGTTCACGACTTCACCGGTATTGGCCTTGAGCTTGTTGAGTGATGCAAACAGGGTGATGGTCGGCTGGTGGTTGATGCGGTGAATACGGGAGATATGCCGTTGCTGGCTGAGTGTCGCTACGCTGGCGAGGGGAATAATCTGCCCAGTGGCGGGGTTGACCAGCGGGTAGTCCGCCAGGTCGGCCAGGGTATCGTGGCGGTTATCCAGTTGCACAACGACCTGCAGCTCATCGCCACCGCGATACAGGGAGGTGACCTCCAGGCCGGAGTAGGCTGTGCGCAACTGGCTGGCAATGGTGTGCCCGTCCAGCCCCAGGGCTCTGGCTTCGGGTTTCAGCTGGATCATAAGCTCCGGCTTGCCCGGTCGTGAGTCATCAAACACATTAAAGACGCCGTGATACTGGGCCAGCCAGTACTGCAATTGCCGTGAAGCCTGCTGCAGGCTGTTGCGGTCAACCCCGCTGAGACGAAGTTCGATGGCGCGCCCAGCCGGGCCAAGAGCCGGCTCGGTGATCGACAGGGTTACTTGTTGCGGCAGGGCCGGCAACTCGGCTTGCCAGTGTTCAGTGAGGGTATCCAGACTGGTATGGCGAGCTTCGGCGGTGAGTAAATCCACTGAGAGCGTAGCCAGATGCGGGCCTTGTTCAAAGGCGTCGGCATTTTGGCTATAACGGATGTTAGTGTGGCGTATCAGAGTTGATGATTCTTGCTGGTCCAGCGTGTGCACCGCTCGCTGCAATGCTGCTTCCACTTCTGTCATGGTTGCCATTGTCTGGGCTAGCGGTGTCCCGGCGGCAAGAATCACACGGGCTTCAAGTACATCGCCGTCCATTTCTGGCAGGGCATTAAACTTGAGGGCGCCGGATACCAGCATGCTGATGCACAGCAAAAATACGGCGATGGTGATACCAACCGTCAGGTAACGGTAACGAATGGCGATTTCGAGTTGTGAGCCAAGTGCGTGTTTCCACTGTTCAAAGCGGCGGTTAACCTGTTTTTGAAAGTTACCCTGGGCACCACTGCCTGAACCGGCTTCATGTTCCATGGTATGACGCAGGTGATGTGGCAAAATCAGGAAGGCTTCAATCAGGCTGATGCTGAGCACCACAATCAGCACAATGGGCACAACGCGAAATACCTGTCCCAGTTGGCCTTCGAGTCCTATCAGTGCACCAAACACCATGACGGTGGTCAGGAAGGATGACAAGACGCCTCGGGCGACGCGCCGGGTGCCGGTTACAACGGCATCCAGTGGCGTCAGACCACGCTGGCGTTGCTCGGCGATGCTTTCGGCAATAACGATGGCATCGTCCATCAGAATGCCCAGCGCCAGCAATAATGCCACCATGCTCATCATATTGATTGATATGCCAAACTGCAGCATCAGAAAAAAACTGGCGAGAAAACTTACCGGCAGGCCCATCACTACCCAGAAGGTATAGCGGAAACCAAAAAACAGCATCAGCGTCAGAAAAACCAGCAGTAATCCTTGCCAGGCATTGTTGATCAGCATCGACAGCCGGTCCTTGACAATATCGGTGAAGTTCTGGGTTAGCACAAAGTGGCTGCCAGCAGGCAAGTAGGGGGTTTCACGGTCGATAAAGGCTTCGACGGCGTCGAGCACCCGCAGGCTGTCATCGGTACTGTTTTTGGCGACTCGCAACAGAGCCGCCCGCTGGCCATCAAAAATCACTTGATGATCGTTGTCTTCAAAGGTGTCGGTGATGGTCGCCAGATCGCGCAGACGGATTTCAGCCCCATCCGGGTTACTGATGATAACCAGATTGCCCAGTGCCTGAACGTCGGTTTGCTGGTCGTTGAGGCGCAAGCTGTATTCCCGCGCATAATGGTTTGCCGAGTCTGTGCTGGCAGTGGGCTGGGCAACAAAGGTCCCGAGGGGGAGATCGAGATTCTGTTTTTGCAGGATTGCGGCCAGCTGGTCCAGACTGAGCTGGTAACGGCGCAAGGTGTCGGTGCGAATACTGACGCGTAGCTGGCGTTCGCTGAAACCCTCCAGGGTGACCAGTGGAATCGCCGCGTCTTGCTGCATTCGGCTTTGAATCTGTTTGGCCAGATCCTTGAGTTGAGTGGTGGGCAAGTCGGCGCTCAGTGCTACGGTGACGACGGGAGATGTCCGGCCCAATTCCAGAATGGTGGCGGTTTCAGCGTCGTCCGGGAAATTGCTGATCCCGTCAACCGCAGCGCGAATATCATCAAGAAAATCGTCAAAATCCCCCTGACTTTGCATTTTTAACGTCATTTGGCCGACGTTATCGCGAGCATCGCAACGGATTTCTTCAGCGTAGGCAATGCTGTCCATCGCGTCCTCTAACGGGAGGCAGATACCGGACTCAACGTCGTCCGGAGTCGCCCCCGGATATGGCACTGTGACGCGGATTTCGTAGGCCTGGGTATCGGGAAACGTCTGGCGTTGTAATTGCGGCAGACTGATTAACCCCAGAATCAGAAAACCGGCCATCAGCAGGTTGGCTGCGGTTGGGTGATGCGCAAAAAATCCGGTCAGTGAATTGACCGACCTGGAGGTGTTGGCTGTGCTGATATTGGCTGTTTGGCTGCCGGAAGAGGAAGGTGTCGCCATGATTCAGTGTCCCTCTGCCGCGCCTGTGGCCACCGGAGTAATCAAGGTCCCTGCCACCGCTGGTACCACATCGGACAAAATTACCTGACTGTGTGGCGGCAAGGAATCAGCGGCCAGCAGCGTCTGGTTCGCCATGCTCATCAGCGGCGTGACGGCCTGAACCTGCAGGCGCTGCTGATCATCCAGCAGATACACCACGGTGCTGTTGTCACTGCCTTGTTCATTACTGAAGGCATGGATAGCGGTAGAGGGAATGGCAATCGCTTCGACCTCGTGGGCCTGCAGCGTGACACGGGCGTTTAATCCGGTAATCAAGGGCGGTCGCTGCCCGGGCACTACATCGCGATATGGGTTGGGGATACGTACCAGAATGGCCAGTGTACGGGTTTGTGGGTCGATACCTTCCCGAAACGTCACTACCTGACCTTGCCAGACCTGTGGCGTACCGCTGTCATCCAGTATCGGCAATTCGACTTGTGCCGACAGCTGCCCCTGAGTAATTAACCGGTTGATGGCCTGGGTTGTCGGTGTTGATGCCGGTACAGATGCCGGTGTTGATACGGAGGCTGGATCGGTTCCTGCAACAAGTGGTTCGGGGTGGTTTTCCGCTTGCCGGGCCAGAGTCTGCATAAATGGTCGCAGCTGACTGAGCGTAAAGCGGGCCTCAATGTCTACCGAATCAATGCCCTGGGCCTCGATCAAGGGTTGGCCAACGGCTGCAAACTGTCCGACTTCCGGTGCGGTATTGGCAATCCGGGCGGCGACTGGCAACACCAGTGTCGTACGATCGATATTGCGTTGCTGTTGCTGGGCCTGGCTGTTGGCAATCTGTTGTTGCGCCAGAAGCACATCACGCTGGGCGGGCAAAACAGCCAGTTGTTGCTGTAACGAGACCAGCTCCTGCTCTGCTTGCAAGACGGCGCGCTGTTCCGCATCCAGCTGGGATTGAGGCAATGCACCCTGTTGCAACAAGGCCTGTTTGCGCAACAGCTCCTTGCGTGTTGATGCCAGGCGCTGCTCCATTAATGTCTGGCTGTGCTGCAGGCTGCTGGCGTTGATTTCCAGTTGTGCGATCTGGGCGTTTGCCGAGGCAATATTGGCTTGTGCCTGACGGGCCGCCAGCTGGTAGTCGGTAGCGTCCAGTCGTAACAGTTCGGTACCGGCATCCAGCAGCGCGCCATGATCCAATTGAGGATGGCGCCAGACAATCCGCCCAGCGACCTCTGCAACCAGAGATAATTGTACCGTGGGGTGTACCACGCCATGGCCGACTACCCGAGGGATTATGGGAGCGGCATGTGCCACCATCACGTGAGCGGCGACACCGGGCCGTTGGTGGCTGTCCTGCTGCGGTGGCTGTTTCAGTTGTGCGCCAATCACCAGCGCAGCGACTCCCGATAGCGCCATGATGGGCAGTATAAATGGACGCTTTAACCAGATCGATGGCATGGGCAGATCCTCACAGTGATACCGGGCTGGAACAGGATGGTGAGTCCGGTTGGCTGGCCGGAAGTTGGGTGGCGTCAGTGGCAAAACCGGACAGCAGCAAGCGGGAGATATGGTCTTTCCAGCTCGCCGAATGCAGGGTCTGGCGATCGACGCCGGTCGTCTGGCTGAATACCGGTTCTGCCACAATCGGGAAGATGATCAGGCTGATCAGGTTGGTGGTTGCCCAGGCGATATCCAGATCCGCTCGTAGCAGACCCTGCTGTTGCAGCTGTGCCAGCAGCTGCTTCAGGTTGGCGCCCAGCTTCATGGGTATGTGCTGCATGAAGTGCTCTCGCAGTTGCGAATCCTGATTAAAAATATCGTCCTGAACCAGTCGGATCAGCCATGGCTCCAGGCACATCAGCTCGAGCAGACCAGAGACCAGATGATGCAAGGCTGCAGCCGGATCGGCCGGTAACGTGGCAATCAGGGTATCTACTTGTTCTTGGCGCATAACACTGCTGTCGTCGATCAGCGCGCGGAACAAGCCATCCTTGCCACCAAAATAATAACTCACCATAGCCGACTGAGTGTCGGCCTGAGTGGCAATATCGCGGATTGTCAGTGAGTGATAAGAACGATTTTCCAGCAAGACACGAGCGGCATTTTTTAACGCCAGCCGGGTTCGTTGCTGTTTTTCGGGGTCGATAGATCGTCCGCGCCTGGACATGGCCATTATCCATATAGCTGATCAGTTGATTAGTTAAATTATAGCGGAAAGAGAAGAAAGGCAAGCTGTACATGCGGATCGCCAGCGCAGGGACTGTCTGTGTCTGTGCTGGTGTTGTTATCCTAGGGTCGCTGGCATGAACGCTTTAGTTCCCGCCGTGGATTCCGTTTTGCCATTGCACATCGCTGGTGAGCATATAGCCCATGCCGTAAATGGTTTTGATCAGACGTGGGGATTTGGGATCGTCTTCAATCTTTTTGCGGATGCGCGACATACGCACGTCGATGCTGCGGTCGAAAGCTTCGTCGTGGTGTTTGAGCAGTTGGTCACGGCTGAGAATCTGGCGTGGGTATTTCAGCAGGCGCACCAGCAGGTCCATTTCTCCGGCGCTGAGGACAAATTCTGTGCCGTTGTCCTTTCGTAAGGTCAGGGTGGCGCAATCCAGCTGCCAGTTGGCAAAACAGGCAACGGAGGGTGAGTCCTTGTCGGGGCCGAAGGTGCTGGTTTGCAGGCGGGCGTTTTTTTCCAGTCGCCGGACGATGCTGTTGGTACGGGCGACCAGTTCGCGGGGGTCAAAGGGTTTGCTGATGTAATCGTCGGCACCCAGTTCCAGCCCCAGTACCCGGTCGGGCAGGCTGTCGCGGCCGGAGATAATGATGACGCCGACGTCTTCACGGGTGGTGAGGTGGCGTACCAGCTCCAGGCCATCGATGTCTGGCAAGCCGAGGTCAACAATACACACCCGAGGTGGTTGCTGGCGCAGCGCATTGGTGAGCTGGGCTCCGGTGCGAAAGCAGCGTACCTGGTGGCCATAGCGGTTCAGTTCGCCTCTGACCAGTTCGGTGATGTCGGCGTCATCCTCGACGAGGTAAATCAGCGCCTGTTGGCTCACGGTAAACTCCTGTGTTGACGATGTAGACGGATGCGGGTGCTGGCACGTTCCAGCGCTTGCCCCAGTTGTTGGCGGTCAAACGGTTTGCGTAATAGCACCAGCATGGGGTCTTGCTGGTCAATGGCATCGTGGCCCTGGTCTTGTTGGGCCGGATCATCGGTGTAACCACTGACCAGCAGGATTACGGCTTCAGGGGCGCGGCGGCGTAACGTTGCGGCCAGTTTGCGGCCATTCATGGTGCCGGGAATCATGATGTCGCTAACCATTCCGGTCAGTGGATTGGCACCGCTAGCCAGCAGGTCGTCCAGCAAGGTCTGGGCTTCGTTACCGTCGGCGGCTTCAACCACGTGTTGGCCGAGGTCGATCAGTTGTTTGCGAATGACGGCCCGGACGTCGGGGTTGTCTTCAACCAGCAAATACAGTCCTCCTGGAGACAGTTTGGGTCTGTTGTCACTGTCGTTATCGTTCAGCTCCGGGTTGGCCGGTGCGTCACTGGCGGGCAGTAACAGGCGTATCATGGCACCGCCCTGGGGGCGGTTGTGCAGTTGAATATACCCGAATGACTGCTTGACGAAACCATAGACCATCGATAACCCCAGTCCGGAATTGTTGCTGCCTTCCTTGGTGCTGAAAAAGGGTTCGAACGCCTGTTCGAGAGCAGACTGGCTGAAACCGGTGCCGGTGTCGGCGACGCCGATTTCAATATAACGTCCGGGGGCCACGATCTCGTCGAACTGCTGTTCGATGGGTTGGCGGATATCGCGCAGTTTCCAGCTGTAGGTCAGGGTGCCGCCATCGTGCATGGCATCGCGGGCATTGAGGCCAAGATTGACCAGTGCGTTTTCAAGGTGGCCGGGGTCGACGTTGATCCAGGCTTGCAGAGGCGGTTGTTGTGGCCGGTAGTGTAATCGATAGGGGCCGCTGAAGGCGCTGTGCAGCAGCTCCAGCACCTCGGTCATCATGGCATTGATCGAGACGGTTTCTGGCTGTAACGGCTGGCGGCGCGAGAAGGCAAGCAGGCGATGGGTGATATCGGCTCCCCGGCGGGCGGCGCGTTCGGCCGGGCTGAGCAGTTTGTCCAGCTCCGGGTTGCTGGCGCTGTAATGCTCTCGGGCGACGATCAGGTTGCCAACAATGATCGACAACAGATTGTTGAAGTCGTGGGCCAGCCCGCCGGACAGTTGACCAACGGCGCTCATACGCTGCACCCGGGCGTTGGTGGCGAGCAGTTCTTCGGTGCGCTGTTTGACCTGGGCGTCGAGGGTTTCGATATTGTGTCGCAGCCGTTGCACCATGGCATCGATACTGGAAGCGAGGATACCGACTTCATCATCGCGCTGAATGCCGGTGCGGGCCGACAAGTCGCCACGTTGCACGTTGAGTGCGGTGCTGGCGAGCTGTTCCAGAGGGCGGGTAATGCGGTTGACCAGAAAATTGGAGATCAGCAGGGTGGCCAACATGGTCAGGCCCGCCAGAATCATGATGCGCGCGCTGAGCAAATCAGCACTGCTTTGCAGCTCGTCGAGGTAAACGGAGGAGCAGATATACCAGTCGAACCCTTCGATGTAGCGCACCAGCGAGAGCTTGTCGTAGGCGTAGTTGTCGGGGTCGTCGGGTTTGTCCCAGCGATAGGTCAACTCGTTGCCGGTGTCGGCCACCGCCATCAGTTCCTGATAGATCGGTTGCTGGCTGAGCGGGTTTTGCAGGGTGGTGAAGGTAACGCCATCGAGGTTGTCGTTGGGGTGAATCAGCATATGGCCGTTGGAATCAAAGACGTACATATAGCCGGTTTTGGCGACCTTGATTTCTTGTAATGCATTGCGCAGCTCCATCAGGGCTTGCTGGCGACGCTGGCGCACTTCGATTTCGATATCGTTGAGGTAAACCCCGGAGCCAATCACAAACCCCCATTCGGGGTAGTCCCGGACAAACGATACCTTGTCGAGCTCGTCATCACCGGCAATACGGGACCATTTATAATAGTAATAGCCTTCGCCGTCTTGCATGGCTTGCCTGACAACCCGGGTCAGAATGTTTTGAGGGGTATCATCTTCCTGCTGCTCGCCATCGTATTGAAAGCGTTCATCCGGGTGGGATAAAACCTGGATATCATGATCCACCACCCAGATATAATCCTGATTGCCAAAGGTAAAATCACGCAGATAAGCGAAGGCTGTTTGTCGCGCCTGTTCCAGCGGGATACCTTGTTTAGCGGCTTCCTGGAAATGGGATTGTAAAAAATTCTCGGCCAAATCAACGACCAGCGTCAGTTGTTCTTTGTGGTTGTCCAGCGCCTGCTGCCGATATTCTTCGACACCGGTATACATCTGGTCGGCAATTTCAAATACGTTATTCAGTGCCAATCGTGATGAATTACGCTCTATTTCAAATACCTGCTGTTTGATTGTCGGAACGGTATAGAAATACACAAAAACAAACACCACAAGCAGAATGCCACGAATGATCAGCGACAGCTGACGCGCAAGGCGGGCCTTGTGCGCCTTGATCACCGGCTGGGAGGTGGCATGAACCGTGGAGGAGGACATAAAAAAAGATAACCGTGGCAAAAGCCTCTATTGATGCAGAGAGCGGCACAAGCCGTCAATGATCAATGCGGGATAAACGGCGCTTATGAAGAATATGTCCTGTCCCGGGTGGGTTATTTTTTATGAAAAATGTCGCCGTGAAACATTTGGATACATTTGAGAAAAATTCACGACACGATGTGCGTCTAGTTTGGTTATTGAACACCGGGGCTGGTTATAAATTCCCGGGTTATAAAAATAATATTTGCCAATTAGACATTCGTTGAATATGCCCTTGGCCAGGGTGAGATACCCCGGCTGACAAGCAGATTTCAACCTCATCGGATACGAGAAATGAACAATAATTATATTCTCGAGACGCACCACCTGACGAAAGAATTCAAAGGTTTTACCGCCGTGGATGACGTTAGCCTGAATATTCAGCGCGGTCATATCCATGCCCTGATTGGCCCTAATGGCGCCGGTAAAACCACGGTATTCAACCTGCTCACCAAATATCTGAGCCCCACCTCCGGCACCATCCTGTTTAACGGCCGTGATATTACTGCGATTGAGTCGTCAGCCATTGCCCGTCAGGGGCTGGTGCGCTCCTTCCAGATTTCGGCGGTATTCCCCAATTTGACGGTGCTGGAAAATGTCCGGGTTGCGTTGCAGCAACGGGAAGGCAACAGCTTTCATTTCTGGAAACCGGAGTCGGTACTGGATCGCTTGAACGAACGGGCAGAGCAGTTACTGGAGTCTGTGGGATTACAGGATTTTGCGCGGGTGGTGACGGTGGATTTGTCTTATGGCCGCAAGCGCGCCCTGGAAATTGCCACCACGCTGGCCCTCGATCCGGAGATGTTGCTGCTGGACGAACCGACCCAGGGCATGGGGCAGGAAGATGTCGAGCGCACCGCCAATCTGATCCGTTCGGTGGCAGACAATCGTACCATTCTGATGGTCGAGCACAACCTGAAAGTGGTCTCGCAGCTGGCTGACCGGATTACGGTCTTGCAGCGTGGAGCGGTACTGACCGAAGGCGATTATGTCACGGTGTCAGACGATCCTCGGGTTCGTGAGGCGTATCTGGGTGTGGCAGCAGACAAGGAGACGGCGGCATGACGGATACATTGAGCACTCCAACATCGAGCCAGCCAAAGAATGATTCCAATGGCCAGCCTCATCGAATCGGTGATGAAAAAATCCGGGTCAGCGACCTGCATGCGTTTTACGGAGAATCACACATTCTCCACGGGGTTGACCTGTATGTGAATCAGGGCGAGCTGGTCACTCTGCTGGGCCGCAACGGCGCAGGTCGTTCGACCACGCTGCGATCCATTATGAATATGGTGGGTCGCCGCACCGGCAGTGTGGTGATCAATGGCCAGGAAACCATCACGATGCCAGCCCACCAGATCGCCTGGCTGGGGTTGGGGTTTTGCCCGGAAGAGCGGGGCATTTTCTCCAGTCTGAATGTGGAAGAAAACCTGATGTTGCCACCGGACGTGCGTTCGGATGGCGTACCGCTGGAAGAAATCTACGCCATGTTCCCCAATCTGGCGGAGCGTCGCTACAGTCAGGGAACCCGCTTGTCGGGGGGTGAACAGCAAATGCTGGCGCTGGCCAGAATCATGCGCAGTGGTGCCAATATTCTGCTGCTGGATGAAATCACAGAAGGGCTGGCCCCGGTGATTGTGCAGCGTCTGGCCGAGGTGCTGATGCAGCTGAAACAGCGTGGCCTGACCATTCTGCTGGTTGAACAGAACTTCCATTTTGCGGCACCGATTGCCGACCGTCATTACGTGATGGAACACGGCCATATCGTCGAAGAAATCCAACAACACCAACTGCACGAAAAGCAGGATCAACTGAATGCCCTGCTGGGCGTTTGATACGCAAGCCATTAAAACAAATAACCATTAATAACAATAAAAGAGGTTCAAATGAAACGGAATACCAATACACCGAAGGCGGGTTTCAAGCTGGCACTGCACTGTTCTGTGGCGGCCTTGATGTCGGTTGCAGCGCTGTCTGCACAGGCGGCTACCGGGCTGTCTGATAACAAGGTGAAGATCGGGGTACTGGCCGACATGAGTGGTACGTACGGCGATTTGTGCGGCCGCCACTGCGTTGATGCTGTCAATATGGCGGTGGAGGATTTTGGCGGTAGCGTCCTCGGCAAGCCAATCGAAGTGGTGTCGGCGGACGATCAGAACAAGCCGGATCTGGGATCTGCCAAAGCCCGTGAATGGATCGAAAGCGAAGGCGTTGATGCGATCAATGGGCTGGTGGCTTCATCTGTTGTGGGCGCAGTGGCACAGGTGGCCAACGTGAATGAAAAGCCGATTCTGATTTCCGGTGCCGGTTCCAATACCTTTACCACCAAAACCTGCTCGCCGTTTAACGCTCACTGGACCTATGACGTTGTGGCTCTGGCCAGGGGTACGGTGAAACCGCTGATGGATAGCGGCAAGAAAAAATGGTTTTTCATTACGGCTGATTATGCCTTTGGACATGCGTTAGAAGGTGTTGCCACCGGCATTATTGAAAGTAATGGCGGTACCGTGGTGGGCTCTGCCCGGGCACCGCTGGGAACGACGGATTATTCCTCTTTTGTATTGCAGGCGATGTCGTCCGGTGCCGATGTGGTCGCTCTGGCCAACGCCGGCAAAGACTTTGTCAACTCACTCAAGGGGGCGGCGGAATTTGGTCTTAACCAGCAAGCGACCATGGTGGGATTGCTGGTGTTTGCATCGGATACCAAAGCCATTGATGCCGACATTATTGGCGATATGCGTCTGACCACAGGGTTCTACTGGGATCGTGATGATGCCAGCCGTGCCTGGGCCAAACGCTTTGTTGATCGTACCGGTGCCATTCCGACCATGGCGCATGCCGGTGCCTACTCCTCTACCTTGCATTACCTCAAGGCGATCAAAGCCACGGGCACGGATGATGGCAAGGCGGTGATGGCGCAAATGAAAGCCGAGAAACCGGACGATATGTTTGCGCGCAACGCCGCGTTGCGTGCCGATGGCCGCATGGTGTACGACATGTACCAGGTGCGGGTGAAAAAAGGCAGCGAGCGCAGCAACCCCAACGACCTGTACGAGATTGAGCACGTGATTCCGGGGGATCAGGCCTTTGGTGCCATGAAGCCGGAATGCAACTTCAAGTAAGCCTGTCCGTGTTCAGGTAAGACACAGGTTGTACAGGACAGCGGCCCGGCGGTTATGCGCCGCCGGGGTGACTGGACTCACACCCGATACAAGAACAAGAACGCGGTGGCTGGCGTCATCGCATTAGAGGAAGACCTTATGGTTACCTTTATGGGAATCAATCTGTTTGCCCTGCTGGGGCAGCTGCTGGTGGGCCTGATCAACGGCTCGTTTTATGCGCTGCTGGCGCTGGGGCTGGCCATTATTTTTGGCCTGCTGCGTATTATCAATTTTGCCCAGGGGGCGCTGTATATGCTGGGGGCTTTTCTGGCCTGGCTGGCGTTGCATCATCTGGGTGTGAATTACTGGCTGGCGCTGGTGTTGGTGCCCCTGGCCGTAGCGGCTATTGGTATGCTGATCGAGCGCTGGCTGGTGCGCCCCATTGCCGGGCAGGATCATTTGTACAGCTTGTTGCTGACCTTCGGGATTGCCCTGATTCTGCAAGGTACGTTCAGCCATTTGTTCGGTTCTTCCGGGCAATCCTATCCGATACCGGATGCCCTCAAGGGCGGTTATAACCTCGGTTTTATGTATTTGCCGGTGTATCGCGCCTGGATCATTCTGGTGTCGCTGCTGGTTTGTGCGGCGAGCTGGTGGGTGATTGAAAAAACCCGCCTGGGGGCCTATTTGCGAGCCGGTACAGAAAATCCGGCATTACTGCAGGCGTTTGGTGTCAACGTGCCGCTGATGATTACCCTGACCTTTGGCTTTGGTGTTGGCCTGGCTGGCCTGGCCGGAGTGCTGGCGGCACCCGTGTATTCCGTCAGCCCGGATATGGGTGCCAATATCCTGATTGTGGTGTTCGCCATTGTGGTGATTGGCGGCATGGGATCGATCGGTGGTGCCATTCTGACCGGCTTGATGATGGGCATTATCGAAGGACTGACCAAATACTTTTACCCCGAGGCATCCACCACAGTGATCTTTATGGTCATGGTGCTGGTGTTGCTGGTGAAACCTTCCGGCCTGTTCGGAAAAGAGGCCTGATATGACGACGCAAATCCAAATGAATGCAGTAACGCAACCTCGTCAACGAGGTTTGACTCTGATTTTGATACTGGGATTGATCTCCGTTGGCTTGCTGGCTCCGCTGGTGGTGTACCCTGTATTCCTGATGAAATTTCTTTGTTTCGCACTGTTTGCCTGTGCGTTCAACCTGATGTTGGGGTTTGTTGGTATGTTGTCGTTTGGCCATGCAGCGTTCCTGGCGACCGGTGGTTATATCACCGGCTATGCCATGACGCACTTTGGCCTGACGCCGGAACTGGGTGTGCTGGTGGGCACGCTGGCCTCAGCAATACTGGGTTTTGTATTCGGCAAACTGTCGGTGAAACGCGAAGGGATCTACTTTGCCATGGTGACGTTGGCGTTGGCCCAACTGGTGTTTTTCTTCTATCTGCAGGCAGATTTTACCGGCGGAGAAAACGGCATGCAGGGGATTCCCCGTGGTGAGCTGTTTGGTCTGATCGATCTCAACGACAACCTCAATATGTATTATTTTGTGCTGGCGGTATTCCTGCTTGGCTTCTTTGTGGTGTATCGCACGGTGCATTCTCCTTTTGGCCAGGTATTAAAAGCGATTCGTGAAAACGAACCGCGGGCGGTATCGTTGGGCTACAGCGTCGGGAATTACAAGTTATTGGCTTTTGTGATTTCGGCTGCGCTGGCTGGCATGGCGGGGTCGACCAAGGCACTGGTCTTCGAGCTGGAAAGTCTGACCGATGCGCATTGGCACATGTCGGGTGAAGTGGTGCTGATGACGCTGCTGGGAGGAATGGGAACCCTGTTTGGCCCGGTAGTGGGAGCGGCGATCGTGATCGCCATTAGTACACTGTTTTCCGGTGGTGAACTGGGCAATTATATCCATATCATAATGGGAGCCATCTTTGTTATGTGTGTTTTGTCGTTTCGTCGTGGCGTGGTGGGCGAGTTCCAGCGCGTGATGGCACGGAACTTCAGCGCCAGCAGGGTTGGCAAATAGGAACCTCTGTAGAGGTGGTGCATCGGTTTGGCAAGATCGATCCCGGTGTACTGAAATGGGAACAAACATAAAGCAGCAGGCAAATACGATGACTGACAATATCTATGACCAACACCTCGACGCGGCAGCTGCCAACTATCAGGCGCTCAGTCCGCTGTCATATCTGCAACGGGCAGCGCTGGTCTATCCGCAGCGACCGGCAGTGATTCATGGGGATGTGCGCCGTAACTGGGATGAAACCTATCGCCGTTGTGTGCAGCTGGCCAGTGCTTTGCGCAAACGAGGAATTGGCAAGGGTGATACGGTGTCGATTATGGCACCGAATTTACCGGAACATTTTGAGGCGCATTTTGGCGTGCCAATGTGTGGTGCGGTACTGAATTCCATCAATACGCGTCTGGATGCACCGATCGTGGCGTTTATTCTGCAACATGCCGAGACCAAGCTGCTGATTGTTGATCGCGAAATGTCAGCGGTGGTCAAAAAAGCCCTGCATATGTTGGCCAGACCACCGATTGTGGTCGATATCGATGATCCGTCCTTTGACGGTGGCGAGCTGCTGGGTTTGCTTGATTACGAGCAGCTGTTGGCCGAAGGTGACGAAAATGACAGCTGGAGTGGCCCGGCGAATGAATGGGATGCCATTACACTGAACTACACTTCGGGCACAACCGGCGACCCTAAAGGGGTGGTGTATCACCACCGGGGTGCGTATCTGAACGCTGCTTCCAACGCCTTGTCCTGGGGTATGACGGCTGATGCAACGTACTTGTGGACCTTGCCGATGTTCCATTGCAACGGCTGGTGTTTCCCCTGGACCATGGCTGCGATTGGTGGTGCCAGCGTTTGCCTGCGCCATGTGCGCGGTGACGATATTGTCAAACTGATCGTGGCAGAAAAAGTGGATCATATGTGCGGTGCGCCCATCGTGCTGAACCTGATTGCCAACGTGGATGAATCTCTGCGTGCCGGTCTGGATCACAGCGTCAAGGTGATGACCGCTGGTGCGCCACCACCACCATCTGTGCTGGAAAAAATGGAAGCGATCAACTTCGATGTCACGCACGTTTATGGCCTGACGGAAACCTATGGCCCTTGTGTGGTCTGTTGCTGGAAAGACGAATGGCAGGATCTGAGCGTTGCTGAACGCGCCCGTCTGAAAGCCCGTCAGGGCGTACAGGTGCCGATGCAGGAAGGCATGATGGTCGCCGATCCGGAAACCTTGCAACCGGTTGAAAAAGATGGCGAAACCATCGGTGAAATTTTCCTGCGCGGCAATGTGGTGATGAAGGGCTACCTGAAAAACCCGAGCACAACGGATGAGTCCTTTGAAGGCGGCTGGTTCCATTCTGGTGATTTGGCTGTCTGGCACGAAGATGGTTATATTGAGATCAAGGATCGCTCCAAGGATATTATTATCTCCGGTGGCGAAAATATCTCTTCCATCGAGGTGGAAGAAACCCTGTTCCGCCATCCCGATATTGAAGATGCGGCAGTCGTGGCCAAACCGGATGAAAAATGGGGTGAAATCCCTTGTGCGTTTGTCACGCTGGCGGACGGTGTCAAGGTCGATGAGGACGAAATCATTGCTTACTGTCGTCAGAACATGGCGCACTTCAAAGCACCAAGAAAAGTAATTTTTGCTGCATTACCCCGTACTTCAACCGGTAAGGTGCAAAAATTCAAATTGCGCCAGTGGGCCAAGGATGGTGCTGTGGATGTGGATGAAGTAGCAGGCTAACGCCCGTTTCATCTTGTGTCACAAGGAGGTGACAGGCAGCCTGGTGTCGCTGACAGGCTGCGATTCTGGAGAGAACATTCCCCGACTCCGGAAGTTGTAGTAGCCAGCGGCTTTCCCTTATGACCTGTTACCACTCCTTTCAGGTCATGAGGGAGCTTCGAGCTTCTATTTGCCCGGCAGGGTATCCCGCTCTGCCTGTTTTATTTCTGCCTGTTTTGAGTCTGCATTGCGTTCACGCCTTTCCTTCATATTGGCACTTGCCACTACAAGGCTGTGTAAACCGGACAATACTTCCTCTGCCCCCAGGGTTCCCCAAGGCGTACAAGTCGCGTCAGCTTTTGCGGTATTCCTTCGGTGGAATATCCAGCCAGCGCTTGAATGACCGGCTGAATGCGGCAGGGTCGGAGAAGCCCAGACGTTGGGATATCTGGCTGATGGTGAGTTCCGGCTGATTCAGTAACTGGATGGCGAGGTCCTGCCGAACCTTGTCCTTGAGTGCCTGAAAGGAGGTTTTTTCCTGGGTCAGCTTGCGTCTCAAGGTGCGGCTGGTGACGTGCAGCTCAGTTGCAGCGGTTTCCATACTGACCTGATTGAGCGTGTGCCGGGTTTGCAGGCAATGGTGCAGGTAATTACTGACCTTGCGCGTGTAATGCGGGAAAAAATTCGGCCGTGTGACCCACACCAGTGGAGCGTTTTCGAGATGATGGCGCAGGGTGTCTTCCGTTTGTACCAGGGGTTCATTGAGCAACTGGCGGTCGAAAACCAGCGCAATTCTGGGCTGTTCGAACATCACATCCGATGGAAAAATCAGGCGGTATTCCCGGCCATGGGCAGGGCGAGGATAATTGACCTGAACCCGCACCAGTGGAATCAAGCGACCAATCAACCAGCCGGGAAAGCGGTGCCACAGCAGCAGAAAAAACTCGGTAAACAGATGATCTGTATCCAGCTGCGGATGCGTCAGCGTCATTTCAAACCAGGCTTCATCACCTTCTTCACCCAGCGTGAGCTGGAACTCCTCGGTAAACAGATCGTAAAAGCGGCTGATATGACGATAGACGCCGCGCAGGTTGCGGGCGTTGACGGCCTGCTTGGCCATCAAGGCAAAGGTGCCGTGTTTGCCAGGGTTGCGGGTCTGACCCAAAAACTCATCGTTGGCGCTACGCCAGTAACCCAGCAACAGGGCCGCAAATTGTTCCGATGTCATGCGGTGGCTGTGGGCGGCACTCACCAGTGCCGGATCGAGTCCGGCATCGACCAACAGTTGCCGGTCGTTCAGTCCATGGCGGCGAGCAGCAGTCGCAATGGTGCGGGCGTAGTGCATGGAAATAGAACGATGTTCAAACGTCATAGTGGCGTCACAGAAAGAGGGCCATAGTGGTTGCTTAGCCCAGAGCATAACGCTGATGTCCGAAAATGTTAAGAATTCGGCTGGTGTGGCAATGGGCTGCCAAGGCTGCTATTGGCTAATGTGGTGTCTGGTCAGCGCATCATCCGCCTTTGTTGTCTGGCAGCGATGATCATCGTCAAATTAAGGAGAATAATAATGAAAGAAGTGGTTGTGGTCAGTGGCGTTCGCGCTGCAATTGGTACGTATGGTGGCAGTCTGAAAGAGACGCCCGTGTGTGATATGGCAACTGCAATGGTCGCCGAAGCCATCAAGCGTGCCGGTATCAGTGGGGATGATGTGGATCAGGTGGTGTTTGGTAATGTGATCCACTCCGAACCTCGTGATATGTATATCGCTCGGGTGGCTGCCGTGAATGGTGGTGTACGTGAGTCAGCCCCGGCACTGACGCTGAACCGCTTGTGCGGCAGCGGCTTGCAGGCGGTGATCAGTGCGGCGCAGCAAGTGCAACTGGGCTTGGCAGAAACGGTTATTGCCGGCGGTGCAGAATCGATGAGCCGTGCTCCTTATCATCTGCCGACGGCCCGGTTTGGCCAGCGTATGGGAGATGGCGCCATGATTGACCCGATGGTGTCGGCGTTAACCTGTCCGTTTAATCATATTCATATGGGCGTGACCGCTGAAAACGTGGCTGAGCAATACCATATTTCCCGTGCTGATCAGGACGCTTATGCCGCTCAGGGTCATCAGCGTGCCCAGAACGCCATTGAAAACGGTTATTTCGAAAGCCAGATCTTGCCGATTGAACTGAAGTCGCGCAAAGGTCCGAAAGAATTCAAACAAGATGAACATGTCCGCATGGATTGCAGTGTGGCGGATATGGAGAAATTGCGCCCGGTATTCAAGAAAGATGGCACGGTGACGGCCGGTAATGCGTCTGGCCTTAACGATGGCGCCGCGGCATTGGTCTTGATGGAGCGTGAAGCGGCAACGGCTCGAGGTGTCCCGGTGCTTGGGCGACTGGTGGATTACGCCGTCCATGGAGTTGATCCCAAAATCATGGGCATTGGCCCGGTACCAGTGATGCGCCAGATTCTGGAACGCCAGGGCTTGAGCGCCAACGATATTGATGTTTATGAAGTCAACGAAGCCTTTGCCGCGCAGTCGTTGGCAGTGGCTCGTGAACTGAAGCTGCCACAGGAACGTCTGAACCCGAATGGCAGTGGTATTGCACTTGGCCATCCTATTGGCGCCACTGGTGCCATCATTACCGTCAAGGCCCTGTACGAACTGGAACGCATCGGTGGTCGATACGCCATGGTGAGTTTGTGCATCGGAGGTGGCCAGGGTATTGCGGCACTGTTTGCGCGCGACTAATACAGGATTGAATCAAGATTGGTGGTGCTGTCTCATGGTACAAAAATGAGCCGTTAAACAATATTGGCACCACCTTTCCTCGCAATAATAGAAACATTATTCAAAGGCGGTGTTGCCTCAAGGTTTGGGGTATTAACACCACCGATTTCACCATGGTTCGGTTTTTGAGAGTAATGTCGTTGTTCACATTGACTCTCAGCCATCACAGAAAAGGAGCTCACTATGTATGCTGGACAATCGGTAACGCTGACATTGACCGACTCGGGAATCGCCGAGCTGGTTTTGGATACCCATGAAGCCTCTGTTAACGTGTTGAACGCCCATCTTCAGGATGAACTGGGTCAGGCGCTGGCGGCGCTGGGTACTCAGGCGAATGTACAGGGATTGTTAATCCGCAGTGCCAAGCCGGCCTTTGTGCTAGGAGCGGACATTACCGAGTTTACTGAGTTATTCGGTCTGTCGGCCTCTGATATTTCCCGTTGGGCCGGCAAGGTTCATGGGCTGTTTAATACAATTGAAAAACTGCCTTACCCAACAGTCGCCGCCGTTAATGGCATGGCATTGGGTGGCGGAATGGAACTGGCATTGTCGGCCGATTTCCGCATTGCTGACACCAGCGCCAGACTTGGATTCCCGGAAGTCACTCTGGGTATTTGCCCTGGCTGGGGCGGTACGGTGCGATTGAGTCGCCTGGTGGGTGCCGAAGCGGCACTGGGCTGGATTCTGTCGGGCAAACCGGTAAAAGCAGCACAGGCACAGCAACAGGGTGCGTTGGATAGCGTTGTTGATGGCGATCAATTGCTCGACAGCGCTCGTGCCTTGCTGCAAGAAGCCATCGCCGGCGAGCGTGATTATCTGGCTAATCGTCATCGCAAACAGGAAGCATTGGAAAACAACGCCGAGACGGCTGCTGCCATGGCAAACCTGCAGCAGACGTTGGGTAAAAAGCTGGACCCTCGTTATCCCGCTGCTCCTGCAATTTTAGCGACCATCACCGCAGCCATGACCGAAGATTTCTACAAGGCACAGGCGATGGAAGCCCAGATCTTTGGTGAGCTGGCCAGTGGTGTGGAAGCCAAAAACCTGGTTGGACTGTTTCTTAATGATCAATACCTCAAGCGCGAAACCAAACGCTGGGCCAAGCAGGCCCATCCGGTCGGCAAGGCCGCCGTTCTGGGCGCCGGGATCATGGGTGGCGGTATCGGTTATCAAGCGGCTCTGAATGGTACGCCGATGCTGATGAAAGACATTAACCAGGAAGCGCTGGATCTGGGTATCAGTCATGCGGGTAGCATTCTGGATCGCAGTATCAGCAAAGGACGCATGACCGAGGCCGGAAAAGAAGCCATCCTGGCAGCTATTCACCCAACACTCACTTATGAAGGCTTTACCGACGTCGACTATGTTGTTGAGGCTGTTGTGGAGCGGGTTGATGTCAAACGGGCTGTGCTGGCTGAGGTTGAGCACAAGGTTTCCGAGAACACCATTGTCGCCACGAATACGTCAACGATTTCTATCGATCTGCTGGCCGAGAGTCTGCAGCGTCCGGATAAATTCTGCGGCATGCACTTCTTTAACCCAGTGCACGCCATGAAGTTGGTGGAAGTGATTCGGGGCAGCCAGACCAGCGATGACACAATCGCGACGACCGTAGCCTTTGCCGCTTCAATGGGCAAAACCCCGATTGTGGTAAACGACTGCCCCGGATTCCTGGTGAATCGGGTGTTGTTCCCCTATTTCAACGGCTTTAACCGGCTGCTGATGGACGGGGTGGATTTTGAGCGGATCGACCAGGTAATGGAGCAGTTTGGCTGGCCAATGGGTCCGGCCTATCTGGCCGATGTGATTGGTCTGGATACCATGGTGCATGCCGACAAGGTACTGGAAGACGGCTTTCCTGAGCGTATGGGTCACGACGATCGCCCGATTATCGAAACCTTATTGGAGCAGGGCGCTCTGGGTCAGAAGAATGGTATCGGTTTTTATGAATACGGCACGGATGAACATGGCAAGCGTTACAAGCGTCGTTCTGAAAAAGTGGCCACGATTTTGTCTCAACGCGTCACTCGTAGCACTGAGATCACGGATGCTGAAATTATCGAGCGTATGATGATACCGATGTGTCTGGAAACCGCACGGTGTCTGGAAGAAAGCATCGTCGCTTCAGCAACGGAAGCCGATATGGGCCTGATTCTGGGACTGGGTTTTCCACGTTTCCGGGGTGGTGCATTACGCTATATCGACAACCTGGGGGCCGCAGTATTTGCTGCCCAGGTTGAGACCCATGCGGAATGTGGTCCGTTGTACGAGTTGACTGATGGCATCAAGGCCATGGTTGCCAATGGCAACACCTTTTATTAAACGCTTTTATGTATCAACACCCATTTTATTAATACCAATGCCGCTCGCTGAACGGGCGAGCGGTACGGCTAACAAGGAAATCAATTTATGAGTGATTATCAGCATCCTTACCGTGACGCAGAATTTGTACTGGACCAACTGGTTGGTTTTGACTCTCTGTGTGAAGACGCTGGCCTGGAAGGCATCAACATGGAGTTGGCCAACACGGTAGTCGAAGAAGCTGGCAAGCTGGGTGCCGGTGTGCTGGCACCCTTAAACCGTGAAGGTGATGAAAAAGGGGCCAGTATCGACGCGCAAGGTGTTCATCAGACACCGGGCTTCAAGGAAGCCTATGCGCAGATGACAGAAGGTGGCTGGTTATCGCTGAATGCACCGGAAGAATTTGGTGGTCAGGGTCTGCCGAAGGTGCTGAGCACCGCGGTTAATGAAATCTGGCATTCTGCCAATGTGGCATTTGCCCTGTGTCCACTGTTGAGCCAGGGGGCAATCGAAGCACTGTCGCACCACGGCAGCGACGAGATGAAAAACACCTACTTGCCGAAGCTGATTTCCGGTGAGTGGACTGGCACCATGAACCTGACCGAACCTGATGCGGGGTCTGACCTGGCGGCGATCAAGTCCCGTGCCGTTGCGGATGGCGATGCCTATCGCGTCAGTGGTACCAAGATCTTTATCACCTGGGGTGATCACCAGATGACCGAGAACATCATTCACCTGGTGCTGGCTCGTCTGCCAGATGCACCGGCTGGTGTGAAAGGTATCTCGCTGTTTATCGTTCCGAAATTCCTGCTGGATGAAAACGGCCAAACCACTGCCGAACTGAATACTGCCAGCGCCCTGTCGCTGGAACACAAGCTGGGTATCCATGGCAGCCCGACCTGTGTGATGGAATTTGAAAACTCATTGGGTTATCTGGTTGGCGAACCGCACCAGGGCCTGAAGTACATGTTCACCATGATGAACGATGCCCGTCAGGGTGTGGGTGTACAAGGACTGTCGGTATCGGAACGGGCTTATCAGCTGGCGCTCCAGTACTCCAAGGACCGTATCCAGGGCACGCTGCGAGACGGCAGCCGTATTGCCATTATCGAGCACCCGGATATCCGTCGCATGTTGATGACCATCAAGAGCACCACGGAAGCGATGCGGGCACTGGCCCTGATGGCATCGGCCGAGCTGGATCGCACCCGTCTGGTGGGTGGTGATGACGCCGCGGCGCATATGGCTCGTGCCGAGCTGTATACCCCGATTGTCAAAGGCTGGTGTACCGAACTCTCTGTGGAGCTGACTTCCCTGGCAGTACAGATTCACGGTGGAGCGGGCTTTATCGAAGAAGCCGGTGCAGCCCAGCACTATCGTGATGCCCGGATTCTGCCGATTTATGAAGGCACCACAGCGATTCAGGCACTGGATCTGATTGGCCGTAAAACCCTGTCCAACGGCGGTGAAGTACTGACCGGCCTGTTGACCGAAATGGAGGCGACTGCAGCGTCTGCCCGGGCTGCCGCGGTATTGCCAGACAGTGCTCTGGATCAGCTTGACGCGGCGTTGGCAACCGCCAAGCAAAGCCGTGATTTTATTCTGGCCAATGCGCGCTCTGATGCTCATTTGCTGGGCAGTGCTGCGGTCAACTTCATGATGCAAATGGGTTATGTCACTGGTGGCTGGCTGATGGCGAGAAGTGCAGAAAAAGCCAAAGCCATGCTGGATGCAGGCCAGGGAGATCCTGAATTCCTGCAAGCCAAGCTGGTGACTGCCCGTTTCTTCTGCGAGCACATGGTGCCACGTCATCAGGCACATGCTTCTGCCTTGCTGGCCGGTAGCGAAAGCATCATGGGACTGACCAACGACCAGTTCTAGGCCCCTGATAACGGCTCTGCCTTAACAACCCCGGAACATGCAAAATCGACCGGGGCTGGATATATCGCTTGAAGCAAAGGTGATATGAGCATGGATTGTCGGGCTCACCCTGTTCCGACAATTCGCCGGTAACGCGCTTTTGGTTATCGGCTTTCCTCTGGCCAACTCGGGTTGGTCAGAGGTCTTTTTATGGATAATCCGATGTTTGTCCTGAATCAATAATAACGAGCATCCTGAATGCTGCTGTGAACCGTGAGAGATAGCTATGACCCAACGTGAATCCATGGCCTACGATGTCGTCATTGTCGGCGCAGGTCCATCTGGCCTCAGTGCCTCGATACGACTGGCCCAACTGGCGCAGGAGCAGGGTCAGGAACTGACCATTTGTGTGGTCGAAAAAGGCTCTGAAGTCGGGGCGCATATTCTTTCCGGCGCGGTGATAGAAACCCGTGCTCTGGATGAGCTGCTACCGGACTGGCAAGCACTCGGTGCACCCTTGAATACTCCGGTAGTCGAAGACGAGCTGTATTTGCTCAAAGACCCGCAAAAAGCGGTGAAGCTACCCGGCATGATGATCCCTAAAACCATGCACAATGCGCATCTGGGCAGCACAACCAATTACGTTGTTAGCCTGGGTAATCTGTGTCGCTGGCTGGGCCAGCAAGCAGAAGCGCTGGGGGTGGAAATCTATCCCGGTTTTGCCGCGGCTGGCATTGTGTATAACGATGACGGGTCGGTTGCGGGAATATCAACAGGTGATATGGGGGTGAATACCCAAGGTCAGCCGAAAGACGGCATGTATACGCCCGGTATGGATCTGTTGGGTAAATACACTATTTTTGCGGAAGGTTGCCGGGGTAGCCTGGGTAAAGAGTTATATCAACGATTTGAACTGGATAAAGACGCTGATGCCCAACACTATGGCATCGGCTTGAAAGAATTGTGGGATATTCCGGCCGACAAACATCAACCCGGTCTGGTGATCCATGGTGCGGGCTGGCCATTAACCGGAGCCGGTAAAGACGGTACCGGTGGTGGTTTCTTCCTCTACCATGCAGAAAACCAGCAAGTAGTGGTTGGCCTGATCGTGGATCTGAATTACAGCAATCCCTGGTTGAATCCCTATGATGAATTCCAGACGCTCAAACATCACCCGGTATTGGCGAACTATCTGGAAGGCGGAAAACGGGTTTCTTACGGCGCCCGTGCCATTGCCAAGGGCGGCTTGAATGCCCTGCCAAAAATGCATTTCCCTGGCGGTTTGTTGAGTGGCTGTAATGCAGGCACCCTGAATGCGGCCAAGATCAAGGGGGTTCATACGGCGATGAAAACCGGCATGCTGGCGGCTGAGGAAATATTTGCCGCTGTTGCTGCTGGTGACGAAGGCGGCAAGGATCTCCAGGGGTATGCGGAGCGGTTTGAGGCTTCCTGGGTGTACGAAGAACTGTACGCTACCCGGAATTTCGGCCCGGCGTTACACAAGTTTGGTACTTTGATTGGCGGTGCTTTCAACTTTATCGACCAGAATATCTTCAACGGCAAGCTGCCTTTCACCTTGCATGACAATCACCTTGATTATGCTCAAATGAAACCCGTCACTGAGTGCGTCAAGATCGAATATCCGAAACCGGATGGTGTACTCAGTTTCGACAAGCTGACCTCGGTGTTTTTGTCGAATACCTTCCATGAAGAAAACCAGCCATGCCACCTGACCTTGAAAGATGCCAGTGTGCCAATGGCTTCGAACTGGCCGAAATACGCAGAACCGGCACAACGTTATTGCCCGGCCGGGGTGTATGAAGTGATTGAAACGGATGGTAAAAACCAGCTGCAAATCAGCGGTCAGAACTGTTTGCACTGTAAAACCTGTGACATTAAAGATCCGGCCCAGAATATCAATTGGGTAACACCGGAAGGCAGTGGTGGGCCGAATTATCCGAATATGTAAGTGCGACCAAGCCATCAGGCTTTTATAACACCAATAAAAAAGGGCTGGCCAAATAAATGGCCAGCCCTTTTTTGTGGTTACACCAATTGAATGGCTACACCGGCAAGTGGATTATTCCCAGCTTGCAACGCCCAGCAGACGCAGTGTTTGAATGGTCAGTTGACCAGAAGGCAGATCGTTGTCTTTTTGGAAACGAGTCACTGCATTCATGGTTTGCCAGCCGTAAACACCATCGATAGGGCCTGGGTTGTAGTCTTTCTCTTCCAGGGCACGTTGCAGTTCAGCAACAACATCTTCTGTGGTGTTGGTTTCACAGAGGATTTCACGCCATTCCAGTTGTGCGTCTTTGACTTTGACGGTTTGTGGAATTTCTTCATAAACCGCAGGAATGGTTTCAGCAATTTCTTTTGGTGCTTCTACCATTTTTTCAATTTCTACAGTTTCGTAGACAGCTGGGTGAATGATGCTGGTGGTGTGTGCTGGTACATCAACAACTTGTTTTTCAACTGTTTTGTATTCAGCAGGGATAACGACTTCTTCGGTACGTTCCGGTTTTACCAGAATGGTTTTGGTCACGATTTTTGATTCTTCTGGCACTTCGACCAGACACATGATTTCGCCAGTGGCTTCGTCAATTTTCTCAATCGGGCCGTTACCTTTTTTCCAGGTGGAGTAGGCTGGACGGATAACAATTTTTTCTTCGACGGTTTCGTATTCTGCTGGCAGCTTAACCAGTTTGGTTGATGCTTCCTTGACCAGAACCTCTTCAGTAACCGTTTTGTAGGTGGCGGGTACAACGACCAGCTCTTCCCACTCTTCGCTGACCAGAACTTCTTCAGACACCATTTCGTACTTGGCTGGTTCTACCTCAAGTTTGGACAACTCAGGAGATACCATGACCTGTTGCATCTGGGTTTCGTATTCTTCAGGAATAACCAGACGGGCGTAACAGTGGCCAGGTACGGCATTGGGTGGCATGACAGAGTCAGCCGTTGGCGTCATTGACATGGACTCCATGGATTGGGAGTCCTCTACCTGTCCGGCGGCCATCGCCTTGGTTTCTTCTACTTCAGCCTTTAACTTGGCGTTCTCCTGCTCCAGTTCGTCACGGGATTCTTTCAGGCTTTGGTATTCCGGAAAATCTTCCAGCGTAGCAGACGCCGTGTCGCTGGATGGCTGGCTAGCGCAGCCAGCCATGACGGCCAGTGTCAGTGCTGAAAGAAGGTAGTTTTTTTTGTTCATCTAGTTGTGCTCCGTTGCGTAAGATGTTTGAGTCGACAGGCTAACGTGTAAGGAATCGTCAATCGACACCATGCTGTCTGGTACAGGCCAACCATGGTGTCGCCGGCATGCCCAATATAAAGCCCAAGAAGCGCTTCTGAATACGAAAATCCGCATTTTAAAGGCGTTTCCGGCCTAGTTTAGCTTATTAAACTGGTTCTGGAATACACACTGCAAACGCAGCGGCCCTGATAGGGCTTTATCCTGAAGTTTAACGTGATTTGGGTACTGTGAGTCTAGTATGCACCAAGTTCTTTATTGGTTCCCTAGCTTGATCAATTATTGTTACAACACGGATGAAAATGCAGTGTTTGTGTTGATAAACAGGCTGTTTGCTCTCTTTGTAGAGTAGCTGAGTGGAGAATAAGGCCAAGGATGGGCGGTGTTCCGAATGCCATCGGTCGGGTTGAGTCGGGATTGATGGCAGATTTGGCTTTGCGGCAAAAGTGGTTGCCTGCTGTTTTGGGGGTGGTGTGGAGCAGGTCGAAGACGTTGAGAGAGTCGGTACTTTCCGGCAGGGTAAATAATGGTTGCCATGGAGCTATTTGTGCGTATACTTGTTCACAGCTTGAAAGCATTGCCCTTATTTATTAGTACCCTTCGAAGTAGTAGTTTATATTCCCTCGTTTGTAGTAGATAAGCACCAATTGAGTTCCAGCGATTGGCTTGCGAATTAATCGCACTGCCTTATCTTCTATTTATACAGGAATATTAAAATGTCTAAGACAACTGGCGTAGTAAAATGGTTCAACGAAGCAAAAGGCTTTGGTTTTATTGAACAAGAAAATGGCCCAGACGTTTTTGCTCACTTCAGCGCTATTGCTAGCACTGGCTTCAAAACTTTGGCTGAAGGCCAACGTGTTGAATTCACTGTCAAGCCTGGCCAGAAAGGTCCACAAGCTGAAAACATCGTTGCTATCTGATTCGCTGATGTGAATTAAGTAGTACATAAAAGAACGGGCCTGGTGCCCGTTTTTTTGTGCCTGCTATTCGGTGAATTGCAGGGTGGAAAAGAAGGGTCAACCTGTCTGACGTCGGCTGCTCGGCGAAATCATCCCCGTTCTGAATAATTTCTGTCTCTGATAAGCCTGCAAGCCGTGTTACTGTCTGGGCTGGTCCTGGTCGGTTGGTACTGGCTGGTGGTCAGGGTGATCGGAAATAACTTCCCGAAAGACCGCACTGTGTGGCTTGTCTTCTGCTGGACGAATCGAGAGCCAGCGTTCCCCTCGTTGTGACATGATCACTGCCTTTTGAAACACCATGGTGTTTGGAATACTCAATTCGTAGCCATCGTCGGTACGCAAGAGCAAATGAAACAGAGTGATTTCTTCAATCACGGCTTCCGGGCAATCTTCTTCCAGAATGCGGATACGGTCGCCTGGACGATAAGGAAAGAAGAAAAAGATAATCACACTGGCGGTTACGTTACTGAGCACTGACCATTGCGCGAACAGGGCAACGCCAAGCAAGGCGACCGCCGATGACAGTACAAACGTCAGCTCGGTATAGCCAAACCCGACCACCAGCCCGATTACCAGTAGCAAGCAGGTGAACAGGGCGATCTGCAGCGCTTTTTGCAAATAAAACACGCGACTCAGACTAACTTTTCTTTTGTGCCCCTGATCTTCGATAAAGCCCATCACTATACGATTGAGATAGGCATAGCCTACTACCGCAAGAATTACGAGAAGGATTTTAAGCATTCGGCCTGTCACTCCAGCTGTTTGACCTGTATTACCTGCCGCTGTTGAGGAATACGGGTCTGATTGGGGTTATGGGTCAGTTTTGCAGCAGAATGTCGTCTGGCAGCAGGCTGTCGTGCATGTTTTCAATGCTTTCGATGACATCGTCCGGCGCGGAAAAATAAGCAACGTTAAACATGGCATCTCCTTCATGGACCAGCGGGATGTTCTGACAGCCAATAATAATGCCGTCCTTGTGGGCGATAACCTTATCGAGCTGGGTACCAAAGGGATCGCAGATAATAGCCATGATGTCGTCTTTTTCGACCTTGTCGCCGAGGTGCTTGAGATTACGCACAAAGCCGCTGTCGGTGGCTCGCATCCAGCCGCTGTTACGGGCAATCAGGGGTTCAATAGGAAATTTTTTCTGACGGCTGGCCGGCAGCATGCCGAGATGGCGCATTACCCGCAGAATTCCCCGCTCACCAGCCCGAATGCAGAGTTCATCGTAGCGTAAGGCTTCCCCTGCTTCGTAGAGCAAGATCTTGACCCCCATTTCGTTGGCTGATTCCCGTAACGAGCCATCACGCAGGTTGGCATTCAGCAGTACCGGAACACCAAAGGCCAGCGCCATTTCCCGGGTGGTATCATCGTCCAGGTTGGCGCGAATCTGGGGCAGGTTGGAGCGATGAATGGCACCGGTATGCAGGTCGATGCCGTAATCGCATTTGGCCACCACTTCGTTAAGGAACATATGGGCCATACGAGCTGCCAGAGTGCCACGGCTGGAGCCTGGGAACGAGCGGTTGAGATCCCGGCGATCGGGCAAATAGCGGCTCTGGTTGATAACCCCGAAGGCGTTGACGATAGGTACCGCAATCAGGGTGCCACGCAGGTTGCGTAATCGGGAGCCGTGAATCAGGCGATTGATGATTTCTACCCCGTTGAGTTCATCGCCATGAATCGCTGCGCTGATAAACAATGTCGGCCCTGGCTTGTTGCTGCGACGAACGTACACCGGCATGGTGACATCGGTGCTGGTATACAGGCTTCCCAATGGCAGGTTCAATTGGCAGGTAGTACCTGGTTCGATCGTGTGTCCAGCGATGCTCAGGGCGGGCTGGATAGGGGGGCGTCGGCTCATGATAGGCATCCGTTGAAGATCCGTGGAGTCTGCCAATAGTGTTACCATCTGTCACTGCTTCTCTGTTGTTGTTGAGTAAATCAGGGCAGATTTTTTGCGGTGTGAGCGTTATTCTGCGGCACCTTGTGTGTGTCTGGTCGTGTCGATCAACGCTGTTGCTCGATAGGCCAATAGATAGCGCGAACAGGTAGGGTTAGTCGATGGATAGGCCCGCTGTATTATCAGCGTAATCCATCCATGTGCCTGTGATGCTCCGGTATTTATACACTTTTTTTTATTAGCCAATAGTCAGACTTATGCCTTCATCCAATCATTGTTTGTGTTATCAGCCAACCCTTATTGCGGATCGACAATCCGGGGAAACCCGCACGCTTTGGGTACTGTGGTTGACGTTATTCACCATGGTGGCCGAAATTATTGTCGGTACTGCATATGGCTCAATGGCGTTGCTTGCGGATGGCTGGCATATGGGAACGCACGTGGCGGCGTTTACCATCACGCTGTTTGCTTACCGCTATGCTCGTCGTCATGCGATGGATGCGGATTTCAGTTTTGGTACCGGCAAGGTGTCGGTATTGGGGGGATTTGCCAGTGCGGTTGCGTTGGGTGTGGTGGCTCTGATGATGGTGCTGGAATCGGTTCAGCGTTTGTTTATGCCTCATGAAATCGGCTTTTCGGAGTCGATTGCGGTTGCAGTCATTGGCTTGCTGGTGAATTTGGCCAGTGCCTGGTTATTGAAAGACCATCACTCCCATCATCATGCACATCATAATCACCACGATCACCACGATCACCACGAGCATCACGAGCATCACGAGCAAGACCATAATTTGCGGGCAGCCTATATGCACGTCCTGGCCGATGCTCTGACCTCAATCCTGGCGATCGTGGCCCTGACGGCAG
This sequence comes from Oceanobacter sp. 4_MG-2023, assembly GCF_030689165.1. Taxonomy (NCBI): domain Bacteria; kingdom Pseudomonadati; phylum Pseudomonadota; class Gammaproteobacteria; order Oceanospirillales; family Oceanospirillaceae; genus Oceanobacter; species Oceanobacter sp. 4_MG-2023. The sequence goes on from NZ_JAUYVV010000012.1 coordinate 94,767, forward strand.
CCATGATGCTGGGCTGGTTATGGCTGGATGCGCTGATGGGTATAGTGGGAGCGACGATTATTTCGGTATGGGCTTTGGGGTTATTGAAAGATACCAGTCGCATTCTGCTGGATGGCAGTATTGAAGCGCCAATCCGGCAACAGATTATCGACCGGATACTGACCGCTGGAGCAGAAATTCGCGATATCCATATCTGGAAAATATCGGCAGATCATTATGCGTTGGTGTTGTCGGTAGCCAGTAGTGAGAACGAGATCGCCAGCCGGATTCGTCAGCATCTGGCTGATTATCCGCAATTACAGCACATCACCATCGAAGTGCGTCATCCGTTGCTTTAATCGTCCGGGCGGCTTTGCTGCCATGACGGACATGCGGGTCATGAGCCTGCCTTGCTGGCCGATACACTGACACGGCTCCCGCTTGTTTGCGGCGCGCCGTTGGAAGCGGTTGTCCTGTTGCCCTGTTTTTCTCGATTTGTTTTTTTGTTGTGTCAACCGAAACGAACCTGCTCCGTTATATGAATACGTGAAACAACATAATAGCGATATTCCAACAGCAAGCAGGTGTCAGTTTCAGGAGTGGCCTATGAAAGCAACGGCATGGTGGCTGGCAATTGCAGCCAGCCTGATGGCAGGTTGCGGTGGTGTGGGGGATGATAGCGCCAGCGCTCCGGCAGCTGGTGAAACCGGCACGGTTCAAATTGCCTTGACCGATGCAGAAGAAGATTTTCTGACTTATCAGGTTGAGGTACTGGGTATCACTCTGGTTCGTGACGATGGCACCGAGGTGGATGTTCTTCCTGCCGCCACGGCAGTGGATTTTGTTCAGTATCAGCAGTTAAGTGAGCTGCTGATGGTCGCGTCCATACCGGCTGGCTATTACCGTAGCGTCTTGGTCAATCTTGATTATGCTGACGCTGATATTGTCGTTCAGGACCGTACTGGTGTGTCTTATAACGCGACAGCGGTAGATTCCCATGGCGAAACCATCAGTACCCTGGAAGTATCCGTTGATTTTGGCGAGGGAGAACTGAATGTTGGCCGTAACAGCGTGGCAGCTCTGACACTGGATCTGGATCTGGCGGCTTCCAACGAAGTACTTTCCTGTGATCCCGCTGTTGTTGAAGTCGAACCTTTCCTGATGGTTGTTGCCAGCGACGATACGGACAAGGAGCATCGTGTTCGTGGCCAGTTGATCCATTCCGATACTGATACTGCAGAGATTACCCTGGCGATTCGCCCCATGCGGCACCGCAGCGGCGAATTTGGCGATCTGGTGGTGGCTGTGACAGAAACAACGCGTTATGACATTGATGGGGTTCCCTATACCGGCAGTGGCGGCCTGGCCTTGATTATGACACTGGATAACGCGACACCGATTGTGAGCTACGGCAGTCTTGATAACACCGGTACGTTTACCGCAACAGAAATATTGACCGGTGCCAGTGTCGTCTGGCGCGGTGGCGATGTGGTGAGCGGTATGGTTAGCGCCCGCAGCGGCCATGGATTCACCCTGAACGGAGCAGTGACCGAGCGCCGTAGCCACGACACCCGCTTTACCTCCATGCCGGAGATGACACTGGCTGAAAGCCTTCTCTACTACGGATTACACCCAGTAAAACAAGGCTGAAAGACAGAAAAGGAAGCGGAGGTGACTGGCTTGGAGACAGACATGGTATGACCGCCAGGTTGAATGATTTCCTGATCTCGGTTGAGCGTCGGGCCTTTCGGATGGTGCGGCTTGCTGCTGCCAATGATGAAGATGCTCTGGATGTAGTGCAGGAAGCGATGACCCGGCTGATCAGCCACTATCGCGACCGGGAGGAAGCGGAATGGCGGCCGCTGTTTTTCCGCATCTTGCAGCACTGTCTCGCCGACAGCTTGCGTCAGCAACGGAAGCAGCGCCGCTGGATGTTCTGGTCGGGCAGTCAGACGGATGTTCCAGACACTGGCAGTGCCGATGGTATGGATGGCTATCTGGGTGATTGCCGCGACGAGCCGGATCAGGCCCTGGCCAGCAGTCGTCAACAGCAAGCGCTGATCAACGCCATTGAGAGCCTGCCTTTCCAGCAACAGCAGTGTTTCTTGTTACGCTGTTGGGAAGGGCTAAGCGTACGGGAGACGGCAGATGCGCTGAATATTTCCGAGGGCAGTGTCAAAACCCATTTGTCCAGAGCACGGCAAAAATTGAATGAGATGGGCTGAGTATCATGATATCGAAATCTGCGGATAAAACCTCAAGGGCTGGACCGGTGACGGTAACCGTAACAGAGCAACAGCTTCTGGCACTGCTGGATGAGCAGGCAGAGGCGTTGCCAGAATCCCTGACCGATCAACTGGCACAACGACGGGCGGCTGCTTTCGGGCAAGCCATGGCTGACACCGATACAGGTCGAACTTCCACGTCCGCTACCTGGTACTCCAGGCCGCTATTGCCAGTGGGAGTGACGGCCTGCTTGATACTGGCCAGTGTGATCTGGTTGATACAAGCCGGGAAGGGGGCGCCAGCAGGTACCCATCCGTCGGGCCATGATACTGTCGCTCTGGCACAGGTCGAGGCACAGCAGCAACTGGATGACATGATGGCGTTGGCGGCGCTTGATGAAGATGAATGGGATATACTGCAGCAATTGGAATTTGCCTATTGGCTAAGCGAGTTACCGAATGCCAATCCCCCAGTCCTGGATAAGGCCGGTTAAGATGGCGGCACTAATAACCCTGTCATCTTCTGCGGGCTGGATGCTGCCGTTGGTGCCTGTTCAGGCAGAACCGGAGGGTGCGCCGAAACGTGAGTCGGACAGTACGCCGGATATTGGACTGTTGCTCTATCTGGCCGATCAGGTCGAGATTGATGACGAGTGGATTGATCCGATGATGCTGCTGGGGGCGTCGCCTCTGACCCCGCAAGATACCGAGGTCAGCAGCCCGGCGTCTGTGCCACAAGCAAGCGTAGGTTTTCCAGACACAACCGAGCCAACCGGGACGCGGTCGGAGGTGGACAATGAAGAGTGAGCATCCCCAGGTATTACTGCAGTGGCCGCGGCGAATCAGTCTGACAATACTCATGCTGATGGCGCTGTTGAGCGGATGGGTACTGTTATCAAAACCCGTGCAGGCACAGGAATGGCAAAGCTTGCCCGACAGCACCCAGCAGTTACTGGAGGGGATATCCGAACGTTGGGACAGTCTGGATGACGAGCGGCAGCAAGCGTTGTTGCGTGGGGTTGAACGCTGGCAGTCGATGACTGACAGTGAACGGCAGGCCGTCAGTGAGCGCTTCAGCCGCTGGCAGAGTTTGCCAGAAAGTCAGCGGCAGATATTACGGGATCGGTTGCACACCTTGCGCGATATGAGCCCTGAGCAGCGCCAGCAAATTCTCGATGCCTTGCATAATTATCAACAGGCGACGCCGGAGCAGCGGCTGCGACTGCGTCAGCGCTTTCAGAGCTTGTCGCCACAACAGCGTAATGCCATACGGCAACAACTGCGTTTAAAACGTTATTAACGGTTACCAAAACCAGTCGAGACCGATTGAAATCTGCTGGTCGTGTGGTGTCTGCAAAGGCATGACCAGCTGGCTGGTGAGTTGCCAGTGAGTATTCAGCAAGGCAACAAACACACTGGCACTGGCCCATTGCTGCCTGACGGTTGTTGTCCGAGCGCCAGTTTGCTGCCAGCGATAGGCGAGGCCGCCGCTGGCGGGGGGCGTTAACAGATCGCCACTCAAGATACGTTGGTAATCCAGCGCGACGCCGGGCGCCCACAAGCGCTGGCTCTGTTGTTCTTCCAGTAACCAGGTCAGGCTCAGCCCCGTACCCAGATCAACACCTGTCTGGGTATCGTCGGCCTGGAGGCTGATGACACGACGCCCGGTCTCCCTTGAGCCGGGCGCCACGATGGCGACCGATTCCCGGCGTTTCGAGTGACTCAGGGTGTGCCCCAGTTGGACATGGCTGCCAAGCAGCCACTGGTCAGCAAGCCAGAAATCCCGGCTGGCAGCAGCGGACAGGGAGCGATCGTTATGGTTTTGGCGCACAGTATGGCGATCCTCCAACACACCGAACTGAACGTCGTAATCCTCGTAGAAACGAGAGCCTTCCAGCCGTAGCCAGCCGTCCTGAAACAAATAGCCGAGAGAGACTGATCCACCCCGGTTCTGGTAGTTCAGGCCGTTATCGGTGGCCTGCTGGCGATCCATGCTGCCAGCGATAAACCATTGCTCATTCCAGGTTGCTGTTGCCGAAACGGCAGGGCCATGATTGTCGAGTTGGTAGTGGCGGTGACTCTCTTCCAGCGAAAGGCGGGCGTATTGCCAGGTCAGCCCGCCTTGCCAGTTGATACCACCTGCGTGCAGCTGCGGGCAGGACAGCAATCCGGCGCAGATGACTGGCAGCAGCAAGCGGCATCGCCAATGGCTTTTGGCACCGCACCAGAATCGGCGGCGGAGTGACAGGGCAAAACATCCGTGTCGAAACATGGTATTTCCCGTACTGCAAGCAGAGACGGCAAAGCGTACTGGTCAACGTGTTGCGAATCCAGTCCTGATAACGGCAGGAAGGAGTGATTGTCGCTGCAATTTGCGCTGGTCGACTGTTATCATGACCGGCTTTTTCGTCATCGGAGCTTCGACGCGTGTATGGCCAGTTGTCGCTATCGCCTGGATCGGTTTATTGCCCAGCATTCAACGTATTCACGTCGTGATGTACGTTTGCTGCTGGCGCAACAACGTATCACGGTTGACGGGGTGGTCGCGCGGGATATTAACCAGCCGATTGGGCCTTTTCATCGGATAACCCTGGACGCTGCGGTGCTGCAACAGCAGCAGCCGGTGTATCTGGGGATGAACAAGCCGGCAGGCGTGGTCAGTGCGACCCGCGATGACGAACATACAACCGTGATCGACCAGTTGTGCCAGCATCCAGGTTGCCCGCTGGCGACAGAACAACTGCAGCAGCTGCATATTGTCGGGCGTCTGGATCGGGCTTCCAGTGGATTGCTGTTGTTGACCAACGACAGTGACTGGTCGCGGCGGCTGATGTCCCCGGAGCACAAGGTCGCCAAAGTGTATCGTGTCACGCTGGCGCACCCGGTCAGTACGGAGTGTATTGCTGCGTTTGCGGCCGGCATGTATTTCCCTTACGAAAATATCACCACCCGTCCGGCATTGCTGGAAATCATGGCTGAGCGGCAAGTACAGGTCACGCTGACCGAAGGTCGCTATCACCAGATCAAACGCATGTTTGGCCGTTTCCGGAACCCTGTGCTGGCACTACACCGGCTCAGTATCGGGCCATGGCAGTTGCCGCCAGAATGTGCGCCGGGAGATAGCTGGCAAGTATTACCTTGATCGCTGTAGGCGCTTGTTCTGCCTGCCGCTACTGTCCGGGTCAAAAAGAGTTGTTGTGTGTCTGTACCCGCCACAGGCGTTCTGTTTGAGTGGGCTTCACTGTTATCCATTGCCCGTTTTTGTGAGTGATAGCCGCTGTGTCGATAACCCTGTGCCGCAAGAGGATTAGATAATGACCCATCGTCATACCGAATTACACCATGTCAGCAGACCGCTGGTCTGGTCTGGCTTCAAGCAACTGGCACCGATTTCTGTGCTGGTCACTGCCTTTGGCGTGGCTTTTGGCCTGGCTGCGGCACAGACCGGCCTGCATGACTCAACCATTATGATGATGAGTGCCCTGGTGTTTGCCGGAGCCGCCCAGTTTGCAGCGTTGGAATTGTGGGGCGCACAGATACCGCTGCTGACGATGATCATCACCGTATTTGCCATTAATGCCCGGCATTTGTTGATGGGAGCAACCCTGTATCCCTGGTTACGGCACCAGCCTCCGTTAAAACGTTACGGCATGATGCTGGTGGCCTCCGATGCCAATTGGGCCATGTCGATGCAGGAGTTCAGTCGCGGCAAACCCGGTCTGGGCCTGCTGTTTGGGGGAGGGATTGCCCTGTGGCTCTTTTGGGTACTGGGTACCTGGCTGGGGATGCATTTTGGTAATGCCATTAATGATCCCAAGAGTTTTGGGCTGGATATGGTGATGGGGTGTTTTTTCCTTGCCCTGATTGTGGGTGGTGAAAAAGATGTGCGCATGTTGTTTATCTGGGTGGTGGCTGCGGCTTCATCATCGCTGGCATATTGGTACTTACCCGATAACAGCCATGTGATTGTTGGTGCCCTGGCAGGCGGCATCGTGGGTACTGTTTGGGGTGGAGAGCAAGATAGTGGACATTGAAACCGCCGGAGGCGGGGCCTTGCTGGTGGTGCTGGTGATGGCGCTGGTGACATTGGCCACTCGCTGGGGTGGCGTTTATGTAATGGCGTTTGTACCCATCAATTACCGGGTCAAACAATTTATTCAGGCCATGTCTGGTTCTGTGCTGGTCGCCTTGCTGACGCCGATGGTGATTAACGGTGATAGTGGTGCCCGGCTGGCCTTGATAACCACCGCAGGCGTTATGCTGCTGGTCAAAAAACCGTTACCGGCGATTGTCAGTGGCGTCACGGTAGCCGCCTTGAGTCGCTATCTTGTCTGAGGAGTGGGTCCTGTCCGGGTAGCCTTGTCCTGTTCGTAAGCAAGGCTGAGCAGGAATCCCGCCCACTGCAGCATCCGATGGTGTGATCTGCGGTAAACTCCCTGCCCGTGTTTGATTATCCATTATCACGACGCACTACTGCGCATCATTACGTATTACTACAGGCCTTTGTTATGTCGTCTCCTGCTGCTTTTGTTCACCTGCGTGTTCATTCTGAATATTCTCTCTACGACAGTACAGTGCGGGTGAAAAAGCTGATTGGTGCCACCGTGGCGGCTGATATGCCTGCTGTGGCCCTGACCGATCAGAGCAATATGTATGCGCTGGTGAAGTTCTACAAAGGCTGTCTGGGTCAAGGTATCAAGCCGATTCTGGGAGCTGATTTATGGCTTGAGAACCCGGAAGACAGCTATGCGCCGTTTCGGGTAACGGCATTGTGTATGACTCCGGCGGGGTATCTTGGTCTGCGTGAGCTGATTTCCCAGGCCTACCTGAACCAGTATCACGACAAGGCGGTGGTCAAGCGGGAATGGCTGATCGAAAAAAACGACGGCCTGATCCTGTTGTCCGGTGCTCGGGAAGGCGATATTGGCCAGCGGGTATTAAAAGGCAAACTGGAAGATGCCGAGGCACTGGCGCTGGAATATCAGCGGGTTTTTGGTGATCGTTTTTATCTCGAGATCCAGCGTACCGGCCGTACTGGTGACGAAGCGCTGGTGAAAGCCAGCCTGGTACTGGCGGGCAAATTGCGGTTGCCGGTGGTGGCCACCAACGATGTGCGGTTTATTTACGCCGACGATTACGAAGCGCATGAAACCCGGGTCTCGATTGGCCAGGGTTATGCGCTGGATGACAAGCGCCGGCCCCGGGAATACAGCAATCAGCAATATTTCCGTAGTGCTGAAGAAATGATCCAGTTGTTTCAGGATGCCCCGACGGCAATCCAGAACACCGTCGAAATTGCCAAGCGTTGTTCGGTTGAAGTCCTGCTGGGCAAATATTTCCTGCCGGATTACCCGATCCCCGAAGGTATGAGTGAAGCGGATTTTTTCCGCAAGATATCCGAAGTGGGTCTGGAAGAACGTCTGGAGGTGATTCTGGCCGGTATTCCGAAAGACTCCGAAGAATACCGTGAGAAGCGCAAACCCTATGATGAACGGCTGATCTTCGAGCTGGATATTATTATCCAGATGGGATTCCCCGGTTACTTCCTGATCGTGATGGACTTTATTCAGTGGGCCAAACAGCACGATATTCCCGTCGGGCCTGGCCGGGGTTCCGGTGCCGGTTCGCTGGTGGCCTATGCCCAGAAAATTACCGACCTTGACCCACTGGAATACGACCTGCTGTTCGAACGCTTCCTGAACCCGGAGCGGGTATCGATGCCCGACTTCGATATCGACTTCTGTATGGAAGACCGCGAAAAAGTGATCGCCTACGTGGCAGACACTTACGGCCGTCAGGCGGTTTCCCAGATCGTTACCTTCGGCACCATGGCTGCCCGTGCGGTGGTACGTGACGTTGCCCGCGCCCAGGGCAAGCCATTTGGTCTGGCCGATCGCTTGTCGAAGCTGATTCCGGGTGATCCTGGTATGACGCTGGAAAAAGCCCTCGATGCCGAAGCCCCGCTAAAAGAATTTCTGGAAGAAGACGAAGAAGCCCAGGAAATCTGGGAAATGGCGCTCAAGCTCGAAGGTATCGCCCGCCAGACCGGTAAACACGCTGGTGGTGTGGTGATCGCGCCGACCAAACTGACCGACTTTTCCGCCACCGCCTGTGAGCCGGACGGCAGTGGTCTGGTGACCCAGTTCGACAAGAATGACGTTGAAGAAGCCGGCCTGGTGAAATTCGACTTTTTGGGTTTGCGTACCCTGACCATTATCGATTGGGCGCTGAAAACCATTAACAGCAAGCGCGCCAAGGAAAATCTGCCCCCGGTCGAGATTGAGCATATTCCGCTTGATGATGAAGCGTCGTACACCCTGCTTAAAAAAGCCCAGACCACTGCGGTGTTCCAGCTCGAATCCCGAGGCATGAAAGACCTGATCCGCCGCCTGCAGCCTGACAACATTGAAGACATGATCGCCCTGGTGGCACTGTTTCGCCCCGGCCCGCTGGAATCCGGCATGGTGGACGACTTTATCAACCGGAAACACGGCCGTGCCAAGGTGGCATATCCGCACCCGGATTTTGAACACGAAAGCCTGAAAGAAGTCCTCGAACCCACCTACGGCGTTATTGTTTATCAGGAACAGGTGATGCAAATCGCCCAGGTACTGGCCGGCTACACCCTCGGTGGCGCGGATATGCTGCGACGGGCAATGGGTAAGAAAAAACCGGAAGAAATGGCCAAGCAGCGGGATATTTTCCGCAGCGGTGCCATTGATACCGGAGTCGATCCTGATCTGGCGATGAAAATTTTTGACCTGGTGGAGAAGTTTGCCGGTTACGGTTTTAACAAATCCCACTCGGCCGCCTATGCTGTGGTGTCGTACCAGACACTGTGGCTGAAACAGCATTATCCGGCACCTTTTATGGCGGCGGTATTAACCTCCGACATGCAGAACACCGACAAGGTCGTGATCTTCTTTGAAGAGTGTCGGGAAATGGGGCTGGAGCTGGTCTTGCCCGATGTGAACCAGTCGCACTTCGGTTTTACCGTCAATGATGACGGTGCGATTGTATACGGATTGGGAGCCGTGAAAGGCGTAGGTGAAGGGCCGATTGAGGCCATTATTGCCGCCCGCGAAGCCGGTCAACCCTTCCAGGACCTGTTTGATTTTTGTCAGCGTGTAGACGGAAAAAAACTCAACAAACGAGTACTCGAAGCCCTGGTTCGTTGTGGTGCATTTGATGCCCTGCCGGTTGCTGCCCCCCGGGCAGTGCTGATGGCCAGTATCGAGGACGCGATGAAAAGCGCCGGCCAGACTGCTGCCAACGAAGCCGCCGGCATGATGGATCTGTTTGGTGAGGTACAGGCCGAAGAAGCGGTGGGTGCCGATCCGTACGAACGTTTCCGCAAGCTGCGAGACTGGACGCTAAAAGAACGTCTGCAAGGTGAAAAAGATACCCTTGGCCTGTTTGTAACAGGACACCCGTTCGATGAATACGAAGCGGAAGTGCGGCAGCTGGCTCCTGCCAAACTGGCCAACCTGCAAGACAGCAAAAAACCGCAGAAACTGGCCGGGTTGGTGGTGGATATGCGTTTGATGAAAAACAAGCGCGGTGAAAACATGTGTTTTGTCACCCTGGATGATCGCTCTGGCCGGATGGAAGTGGCGCTGTTTTCAGATGTTTATGAACAGGTACGGGAAGTGGTTGCCAAAGACAAGGTGCTGATTGTGGAAGCCCAGATCAGCAACGACTCGTATTCTGGTGGTTTGAAAGCCATTGGTCGTTCCGCCATGGAAATCACCCAGGCCCGTTTGAATTTCGCCCAATCAATCCGTATTCACATGAATGGTGAACAACTGGATGATACCTTTTGCCGGTCACTTGGGCAGTTATTACAGCCGTTGGAAGGAGGCTGCCCGGTGGTGCTGGACTATCGTAACGAGACCGCCCGTTGTGACATTCGCCTCGGCGAAGAATGGCGGGTTAACCCAACCGATGAACAGTTGCTGCAACTACGCTATGAATTTGGTGAGCAAGCGGTCGAACTGGTGTTCGGCTAGCCTGATGTCGACAGCAGCACGATGACGGGGAGAGCGTAGTGATGGCAAGCACCCCTGAGGCGGAGTCCGGGTTACTGGCAACGTCACTGGCAGAAATTCTGGCCCGGCGGATAACGCCAGCCGGTCGGATCTGGGTTGGATTCAGTGGTGGTATGGATTCATGTGTGTTGCTGCATTTGCTGGCGCATTGGTGGCAACAGCAAGGTGGCGCTTCGTTATGCGCCGGATTACACGCCATCCATGTTCACCACGGCTTGATGGCAGAAGCCGATGAGTGGGTCGATTTTTGCCAGCAACAGTGTCAGCAACTGGGAATACCACTGGTGGTTGAACGGGTCACGTTAGGAGGTCGTCAAGACGGCCTTGAACAGGCGGCCCGGCAAGCGCGTTACGAGGTTTTTCAGCATTATTGCCAGGAGCACGACTGGCTGCTGTTAGGGCACCATGCTGACGATCAGGTCGAAACCCTGTTCAGCCGCCTGACCCGGGGCAGTGGCTTGGGCGGCTTGGGGATGCCTCAAGTGCGTTATTTGTCGTCAGACGGCAAAGGCCATGCTCCCCGGTTGTTACGGCCGTTACTGGCTTGCTCCCGGCAACAATTGCGTCAGTACGCCCAGACACACCAACTCAACTGGATAGAAGACCCCTCCAATCAGGATACCCGGCTGGAACGGAACTGGTGGCGGCAACATCTGTTACCGCAATTGTCGCAGCGGTTTCCTGGCCGTGAGCACTCACTCAAGCGTACGGTACGGCGTCTGGCAGCGGATAAATCCGCCTTTGACCATCTGTTGGCACCGGTGCTGGCGCAATGTGTGGCTGCCGATCAATGGCCCGCCAGTGTCGGCCCCTGTCTGGATATTCAGGCCTGGCAAGGGCAAGCGGCGGTATTACACGAGCCATTACTGTTTGCCTGGTTACAGCAAGCCGGTGTTGATGTCGTCAGTGAAGCCCGGCTGGGTGCGCTGGTCAAACAGGCGTTATATGCCGCGGCCGATGCACAGGTGCTGATAGAACTGGGAGATGTGCAGGTGCGGCGCTTCCGGGGACGTTTGCATCTGGTACAGGCTGAGCGTGACTGGCCCATAACCCCGGCCACTACCCTGGTATTAACCGATCCGGGTGTGCCGGTGACGACCACCCACTTGTTGTTCTGGTCGGTTGGTGAGCTGGTGCTGGCAGAGGCCAATCGTGCTACACCTGCGGGCATTATCAGGCCAGGGGAGTATCAGTTGACGAATCTGTTACAGATTCAGGCATCGTTTCAGGCGCATACTCAGAGGTCGAACACGCCAAGATTACGACCACCAGGGCGTCCTTCCAAATCATTGAAACAACTCTGGCAAGAAGCCGGTATTCCCCCTTGGTTACGGCCGCATTGGCCGCTGTTACAGCAGCAGAAAACGCTGGTGGCGGTGGTGGGAGTTGCCTGCGACCAGGCAGTGGCAGCAGACGCTGACCAGGGTGGCTGTACGCTGCTATGGCAGTCTGGAGTGCTGTGCTCCGGCGACTAGCGGCGGAACCGGTGGTTATTTCCAGACTCTACCCCTTAACGTCGTTCGACGGTCTGCCCGATGACCTGCTGGCCAGAGAGCCGGTTGGGTTGACGTGTAGCGTCAAGTCAGCGGACGGATCGCTGGCAGCCAACATAGACAGAAACAACGAGGATACATGCAACAAGGTCTGACCACAGGATTGGTGATATTGATCACAGGTGTAGCGGTCGCAGGATATTGGCAGGTTAGGGAGCCACATTGGCCGACATTTTTCCCTGAAATACGTGAGCACTTGGGAATAAATTCGGTGGAGCCGTCGTTATCTCTGACTGGCCAACAGATACCTGCTATTCAGGCCGGTGCAGATGAGGCCGGTGTGGGTGCGACTGCAACCTTGCCTTCGGCAGCGATAGCGGGCACTGACCCGCTGACCGAGTCTGATTCGTCCGCGAATACGGATCAGGGACATGACCAGACCGGCGCGAGCCAGTCAGCGGATCATAACGCCATCAAGGCGGTGTCCTCCGCAGCAGCAGACCCGAAGCAGCAGGAAACCACCTCAAAACCATCGCCGGTACAGTCCAGGGAACCGTCTCTGGAACAACCAAAGAACAAGAATACCGTTGTCAAAATCCAGGAAAATGTGGCGGAGTGGCAACCACCGACCGAGCAGCAACAAGCGCTGGAAGAGGATATGCTGCAGTCAGAAAACCCGCCATTAAACCTGCGATTACCCGATAGCCTTGAACAAGAGCCGTACAATTTCAGTACCAACCCGGCGCTGCTGCCCAATGTATTTAATACACAGCAACCTGCATCGGTGCTGGATATGTCGGGCAAACTGTACTGGGATGAGTCGGAAGAGGCGGAGACCAAACCAATGCGGGAAAATATTACCGGCGCTGAAGTTGAGCTACGTTTTCGTTTACCTTGAACGCTACCCGCCAATAACACGCTGGAGCAGACCAACAAGCTGGAGCAGGCAGAAGGAAATTGGCGATAGGCGATAGGCGAAAACACAGGGAGGCAAAGCCTCCCCGGCAAGCATAAATCCAGCGGTATCTACCGGCTCAGGAAATAGCCATTCCCAACCCCAATACGGCGATATAACCCACGCTATAAGCCAGCAGCAAGGCCAGGCTATAGCGCAGGTAAGTACCGAATGTCAGTGCTTCAATTTTGCTCATGGCGACAATCCCGGCCGCCGAACCAATGATCAGCAACGAACCACCCACACCCACGGCGTAAGTTAACGACAGCCATTCGGCCAGGTTCATGCTGACGTCGGCTTTCAGCAAGGCGGCGGTTAATGGCACGTTATCAATCAAGGATGACAACAACCCCATCAGGTAGTTGGCCGACCAGGCGGGCAGGTGCTCGTACAGCTTGACGAAGGTGTCGAGGGCGTGGATCTCTTTCAACGCGCCGACCAGCAACAGAATGCCAAGGAAAAACAACAAGGTATCGAATTCGATCTGGCGAACGTAATCCAGAATCGGATCATTGACCGTATCTTCACCGTACAGATGCGCCACCAGAAACATCACTGCCAGGCCCGTCAGAAAGCTCAGTACCGGCGGAATATCAAACAGCACATTACCGGCAATGGTGGAGAGAATGGTAAACAGGAAAATAATCGCAATGGCGGAGTCGACCCTTTGCAGGACATGGGTCTTGTGCTGAATGATGGCAGTATCGGTGAGTGGAGCGGACAGTATGGTGGCGAGTAACAAAACAGCCAGCAGCGAGGGCATCGACAGCAACAGCAGGTTGGTGATCGAGACCTTGCCTTCAAGGAAAATCATCAGGGTGGTGACATCACCGGTAATCATGGCGACCCCGCCAGAGTTGACGGCGAATACCACCAGAGTGGCAAAACGCAGGGTTTTTGGGGTCGGCAGGTTCAGCGACAGAATCAGGGCGATGGAAATCAGGGTGGCGGTGATGTTATCGGCTAACGAAGAAAACACAAACGAGAACAGCCCAGTCAGAAATAACAATTTGCGTTCGGATATCTGGCTGGGCAGTACCTTGTAAATCAGGCTTTCGATCATGCCTTTTTTGTTCAGATACACCACAAAAGTCATGGCGGCCAACAAGAACAGCCAGAGGCTGGCGATTTCGCCAATATTTTCTTCCAGCCCATCAATCACACGCTGATGCTCGGCGGGATCAGGGTTGCTGCTACTGAATACAAACAGCAAGACCCAGGCAAGAGCGCCAAAGAAGAGCACCGATTGTGCTTTGTTGATATGGATGATTTCTTCGAGGACAACGGATAGCAGGCCAAGAACGGCCAAGCCTATCAGCAGGTATTGCAGTATATCTGTCATGCGGGCTCCGAATCGATGAAAGACTTCGTTCACCAGACATCACGGTAGCCGTATTGAGAGGGAAGAAGTATCCATCTCCAATAAAATAGTAAGGCGGCTATTCTAGAGCAGAAAACATTCGTGAAATAGTAGTTAATTAACGAACATTGCAATACTTTGGTGTTGATAATCGTACGAAAATCAAGCCTTCAGGCGTACAAAGTCGTCATTTTTGAGGGGCTGCGGGGTAAGATGGCGAGAAAGTGTCGTGCGGGCGGTGTCAGTCTGTGGAAACAACATCCAAGTCATTTCCTCTTGGGCGCGGGCTTAAGTAGCCGGGGTTGTATCGGCCGGAGTGGCATTCCAGTCGCATAACAATTCCGCCAGTACATGGGCCTGTACATGTAGAGCTTCCAGTTCTTCCGGTGTATCTCGTGAGCCAGAGAACAGTGGGATGGTACGCAGCCGGGATACCAGCGGGTGGGATGGATTGGCAAAACGGTTTTTCTCGATGTTCCAGCGGATATTCGCCGTGAGCATGCGGAAAAAACTCAGCTTGGTGGCGAGGGAAAACGTCGAGAAATCGGTAATATCACGAAAATGCTCATAGTCGACACCGGCGAGGATGGCATTGCGGGTTTTAACACGTAACGACGCCGAACGACGATCATCGAGCACCATGGCCATTACGCCAAGCAATTCTCCTGCGCTGATAATATTGATGGTCTCGCTGTTGTCATCTGCCATCACTTCCAGCTCGCCACGCAAGAGAAAATAAAGAATATTGGCAGGGGCATCCTTGTGCAGAATGAGTTCTCCCTGTTCGGCAAAACCGAATTGGGTCTGAGACATCAGCAGTTCGAATTGCGTTTGATCGGTACTGATCAGTTCTTTGTAAAAAGTCACACCAGCCAGAAGACGATGAAGGGTATCCGGCGGGCAATCCTCACGAGTGATACGTCGCATAGATTTTCCAGCAATAATAAGGGTTAGAATTGGGCGACTATAGCACGGCAGATTATGTCCGCTATTGCATAGATCAACAGGAATCCGACTTTCATTTTTTTGAAAAGAAAAAATCCAGCCACGATTCACTGCTAAAAAATGATTATTTAACAAATAGTTAGATAAATTTTCTACTACTCTGTGAAATAGCCAAACGAATAATGCTGCCCTGTAGGGGACATCTATTTAATCCGGTGCTCACTCTGGGCTACCGGATGGTTTCGAATCACGAAGCCGACTTGCAGGCCT
>NZ_JAUYVV010000013.1:0-107618 GCF_030689165.1 Oceanobacter sp. 4_MG-2023
GCTACGCGGGGAACGCTACCGGTTGGAAGGGTACCAACCACAACAGAGCGGTTGATCCCCGGCTACGCGGGGAACGCTACCGGTTGGAAGGGTACCAACCACAACAGAGCGGTTGATCCCCGGCTACGCGGGGAACGCCTGGCCAGACGCGCCCGCACGGCCGTCGATCACGGTTGATCCCCGGCTACGCGGGGAACGCCTTCCGAAAATGTCACATGGTTAAAACCAATGCGGTTGATCCCCGGCTACGCGGGGAACGCGCCGGAATCGACCACAAACCAGAATCAATATGCGGTTGATCCCCGGCTACGCGGGGAACGCTCGCCCGTGTCAATCAATGGGTTACTCGACCCCGGTTGATCCCCGGCTACGCGGGGAACGCAATATATTGATATTTCAAACCGAACAGATGAACGGTTGATCCCCGGCTACGCGGGGAACGCTGGACGATTGGGCGTCTCAACAGGTTGACGCCCGGTTGATCCCCGGCTACGCGGGGAACGCTAGCTCGCTGGCTGCCAAAATGCGAGGAATGGCGGTTGATCCCCGGCTACGCGGGGAACGCGTCCGCCGCCCGGCGCAAGTCGGTGGCATTGCCGGTTGATCCCCGGCTACGCGGGGAACGCAAGGTTGCGCTGGTGGTTTGCCACGCGCTCGGCGGTTGATCCCCGGCTACGCGGGGAACGCCCGGAACCGGCAAAAGCGCGTCACTGCGCAACCGGTTGATCCCCGGCTACGCGGGGAACGCAAAAATACAATCCTAACAAGCGGAGTCAGACGCGGTTGATCCCCGGCTACGCGGGGAACGCATCCTCTGAGCGTGGCGTGCACCACTCGATAAAGGTTGATCCCCGGCTACGCGGGGAACGCATCTGCCTGTTTGAAGGCGCCATGGTGGGCCGCGGTTGATCCCCGGCTACGCGGGGAACGCCGTGCGGGGAGTGAGTGATGAAAAAGGAAGAACGGTTGATCCCCGGCTACGCGGGGAACGCTCTTTGTTATCCTGAGCAAGGAAAGGTACTGCCGGTTGATCCCCGGCTACGCGGGGAACGCGAGTCGGCCCGGTTGATTTCTTCCTGCAGCTCCGGTTGATCCCCGGCTACGCGGGGAACGCGCGCCCAGTACCTGGCCAGAAATCGATTTTTCCGGTTGATCCCCGGCTACGCGGGGAACGCAATCCCCGACAAATGCAGAGTCAGTACCAGAGCGGTTGATCCCCGGCTACGCGGGGAACGCTCACCCTCAATGCTGGTAGTGTACTCTGACAGCGGTTGATCCCCGGCTACGCGGGGAACGCGAGAAAAACCCACTGTTTGAAGACAAGGTCAGCGGTTGATCCCCGGCTACGCGGGGAACGCAATCATGAGCACTGAAATCACTCTGAATGGCACGGTTGATCCCCGGCTACGCGGGGAACGCACATATCGACTGCTCGGCCAGTTCGGCCATTGCGGTTGATCCCCGGCTACGCGGGGAACGCACAAATTCAAAACGAGTGGTTAAATTCACAGGCGGTTGATCCCCGGCTACGCGGGGAACGCAACCGCGAGTGACAGCGCACCGGGAATGGTTCCGGTTGATCCCCGGCTACGCGGGGAACGCGCTAACCTCTATCACTCTACGACTACAGGTTACGGTTGATCCCCGGCTACGCGGGGAACGCTCGGATTCGGCCTGCTCGTATTCTGTCAAAGGCGGTTGATCCCCGGCTACGCGGGGAACGCAAACGTTATTATTAGGGGCCGGGTGTATTGGTCGGTTGATCCCCGGCTACGCGGGGAACGCTCTAAATGTACATGGTTGATTTTAAAAAGGAAATTTATACCTTCAAAATCCACCAAAAAATTTATGTTATTAAAGAACGTTTCGGAACTTCATTCATGCATCTTTTGAATCGGGTTCATCGGGTAGAAAGCGCACCAGTCGAAGCCCATCAAAATCAATGGGCATACGACGATTATGGCCGTAAGTAATAAAGTCAAAGCCTGACTCTGTATTGGTTGCCCAGGCCATCACGACGTTGCCGTCTTCGGCGAGTACATCGACTTGTTGCCAGATCATTTCACGTATTCGCCGTGATACATCACCAACGTAAACGCCTGCCCGGATTTCCAACAGCCATACAGCCAGTCGTCCGCGCAGTCGTGGCGGTACGGCTTCTGTAACAACCATTACCATGCTCATGGCTATTTACTCCTGTGCCCTTCATCCCCCACTCCGGGTGGTTCCGGTATCGCGGGTGGCTGGGCGTCTTCTGGTGGTTTGGGCGGTTCTATTTCTCCTGCAGCCAGTACGTCTTCGATCAATGGAATCAGTCGACTTAGTAAACGGCTGGAGCGAAATATTTCACGACAGGCAATACGCACTTCCCGGTCTGGCTGACGTGGCTTTTTAGCGGCTATTTTGAAAGCTATGGGTACGACAGTTTCAAATTTGACCAGATCGGCAATGTCGTACACAAACGACAACGGTTTACCTGAGTGTAAAAATCCGATGGCCGGTGCATATCCCGCAGCCAATACGGCCGCTTCGGTGACGCCATACAGACAAGCAGTGGCTGAACTCAGACATTGATTAATGGCATCTCCTTTGTCCCAGTCTTTTACGTCGTAGTCCCGGCCGTGCCAGTCCACGCTATATTGTTTGGCGAGTTGCTGATAGATTTTACGAACCCGACTGCCCTCAATGCCACGTAACTGGTCGATACTACGCCGCTGTGGCGCTTCTTCACCAAAGCGGATTTCGAACATTTTACGAACAACTTTCAACCGCAGATCGGCATCGAGTGCCAGTTGTGCCTGGTACAGCAATTTGTCAGATCGTGCTCCACCAGGTTGTCCTGCAGAATAGAGCCGGACACCCGCTTCACCAACCCAGATCAGCAAAGTGCCTGTGGTAGCGGCCAGCTTAACCGCCGCGTGGCTAATACGGGTGCCAGGTTCCAGCATCAAACAGGCGATAGACCCCACCGGAATGTGCATGCGTTCGCCGTGCACTTCATCGATAACAACAAAAGCGCCATCACGGACGTCAATGCGCCCCATACCAATAAAGATCATGGAGTTGCGGTCTTTGATGGGGATGGGCTTAAGGGGAATAAAACTCATAAGTGCATCCTTGCAAGTGGGTAATAAGTTAAGCCGATGTCGTCGAACAGTCCGCCAAATCAGATTCTGAGCAAGTTTGGGTCATGGGGTAAACCTCTTGCGGCCAGTATCCGCTCAACAGAGCCTGGCCGATACAGGCCAGGCTTATCTGGATGTTCATGACTAACACCGACGAATTAACCACAATCCACAGCCAAAGCCTTTGGCCTTGCCAACGCCTTTGGCCAGGGTCTGCAAAAAACGCTCGGGATCAACAACCGTCAACAACCCTTGATAATCCACCGTGGAGTAGCGAATCGTGTGTTTTCCTTTTGGCTGATAATGTTGGTGTTGATAATAACTGTCGTGATCAAGCTCGGGTTCACTTTCCAACTGTATGCCCCACTCCGCCAGACGTTTGTTGTCGGAAATCCAGCCAAGGGCAGCTTGATGGGCTGCCAGTGCTTTTTTTTGCTGTGCTGCGTGGGAGTTCAGGCCAGAGACGTCGGCGTTTTTCTTGGCATTCATAAGGACATCGTGACGCCGTGATTTACCTTGCGCGTCACGAATACTGACCACAGGGTTCACCCGCAGCTTGAAGGCCAGCCGATCACCCATGCTCAATTGTGGCTGATACGGTTTGGTCTGACAGGTAAGGGCAGAATGTGTCACTACTGGCTGTTGTTCAGACAGTACATAAAAAAGCGGCAGACCATTGCTATCGATTTCTTCGCGAAACAGAAACGGGCGTTGGGTCTGTTCTTTTGCTTTACCTTTAAGGTTGCTCCAGCTGTCTTCATAGCCGGGAAACAGCTGCCATAGCAATGCATGACTGGCGTATGCGCCATTTTTTTGCAGCTCCACAAGCTCTTGGGATGCAGTCAAGGCGTTGCTGATTGTGACTCGGGAAAAATACATCAGCGATCCTCCATCAGGGTAAGCTGGTGTTGACGGCGTTGGCCAAACTGCCAGCGGCTACGACTGATGGGGTTATCCCAGGGATGATACGTCAAGGTGTCATCGTGACGTTCTCCATCGAGATCCACCAGCTCACCTTGCCAGTAGTAAGTCGCCTGTTTACCCATACCCAACCAATAGCGGTCCGTCGCAACACTGGTATGTACATCGCTGCCCACACCATCCCTTCCCACGATGGCAGGGAATTCAGTGTCCAAAGCGTGTTTCAGTTGATCGGTCGATACCAGCATGGGGGTCAAAGGCAATGCCAGCGGGCAAGATTTACGTCCCAGATACAGTGGAAAAACCGGGCGTTGCAGCTTTGCTTGCAAGTATTCCAAAGTCAGTTCTGCTGAGTGTTGGGAAAGAGAAATGGCCACCACCCAAACACCATCCTGACGATAATGACGACTCGACAATACGGTATTCAGTTTTTCCTTGGGGCCAGCCAGTTCACTTTTACGGCTGTAATGAGTGAATTTTTTATCCGTCGAAGGTGCTTGTACGGTGTGATAATCACGCAGCAAAGTGCCCGCACCCAGCTGTTTTACTGCCACGACAATCGTGTCGAACAGCCGCTGTTGACCGGCTTCATCATCACGTTTCACCCCCAAAGCGGCACCCAGCAAACCAATGATAGCGGCTCTTCCAGGGGCCATTGCGGTTGGCCGGTCACCGCCAACGGCGGCTTGTCCCCAACTGGCCATTGGTCCATAGAGTCGAAAAACCAGATATTCCATATTGGCTATTCCCCGCTGCCGATCTCATCATTCAAACCAACAAATGCTAACAATTCCTTGAAGCTTCCCTGGCCGGTGACGGCATCGAGTGCGTAGCGAGTATCTGCACAAGGTTCATAGACCTGGTCGAAAATCTCGACTTGTTTGTTTAGCGCGTCGATGGTGTCCAGCGCCATACCCTGCTCTCGCCCGTCTACGGGCTTGAGGAAGGCAACAGACAAGGAGCGAGGCTGCTGCTCGCCTTGCTCTGCCAATACGTAACTGGCATAAGCGCGGCTGCCGAAGCTGTTTTGATAGCCAGTTGGCGAGACTTTGACAGCGGCTTCTGTCAGTGCCTTGAGTGTTTTGTCAGCAAGATCTTTATTGCCGTTAAGGTTCTCCACCAGCTGGTCAACGTTGATACAAAGGTAGCTGTAGAACAAGGCAGCAGCAAAACCCCGCTCGCCAATATGCGCGGCACCAAGATCATCTTGTCCGTCGTTCAGATCATCCACTGCGGTGAAATAGTCGTCTTCAATGGTGACAGAATGGACGCTGATAGCATGAGCAACCTGACAGGCAGCGTCGACATTTTCAGCAGGTTTGGATGCCAGCATACGACCGAACAAGGCGATATCGGCATCCATTCGGTCCTTACGCAACAGTTCCAATTCTTCTTTTACCGGGGCCCTTTGTTCTTCAGCTAACTGTTTGGCCAACGCCATGGCGCCCTCCCACTCCGCCTGGCTGACATGCACCAGTTGTTCAATCTCCAGCTGTTCTTTTTTTGCCTTGCCAAACACATTGGCAATGTCTGCTGCCCATTCTTTGGCTTTTTTCTCAGCCACGCCATTAGCCACCAGTTCAGCATAAACGTTGGGGCCGATGTTTTTGGTACGCGTGCCGATATGGCCGGACAAAGCATCCTCAAACAAGTCGGATGTGCGCCAGTGTCGTTTCAGACTCTGGGAGCTGATGCGCAGGCGCTCACTGCCGCCCATACGGGCAGTTTTGGGTCGGCCCATATCATCACGATTGAGATTGGATGGCGGATAAGATGTGAGGATATGAAGCTGTAAAAACTGGCTCATGATGAATTCCTTTTACGGTGAGTTTATTTAGAGTGGCTGCTGGCAGCGCGGTAATATTCAGTCGCCCATTTCAGAGCAATGCGTTTTTCGACGTCCCGGGGCACACGGTCGTGATATTCCGCAAACCAGCAGAGGATGTCGTCGGCCAGTCGGGCCAGTGGTGCCTTGCGATCCAGTTGTTTTACCAGACGGCGCAACAGCAGTAACAACTCTTCTTCACTCTCTGCGGTCTGAAGCCGCTGAAATCTCAGCTCACTCAACTGGGAGCGATCACTGTTTTTTGCAGGTGATCCGGCCATAGCGGCCAGCGAGCGATAATCGATGTTTTCTTCGCTTCTGGATTTTCCCTTGGCAGGGGCTTTGGTTTTTGCCCTTGGGGTAACATCGGTCCGTACATCCGCCAATACACCCGCCACACAGGCCCAGGCCAGCATGGCGAAGTGGTTATTCAGGTAGTTGCGTTTGGTTGGAGATGGAGTGTGTTGTACCCGCTCACTCAGTACCGACTTGACCGCTGACTTGCCATCGTCTGGCAAGCAGGAAGCGTCGCCATTATCATTTTGTTCTGGAGGGTTGATCGCGAACCAGAGCCGACGAAACCCATCGGTCATCAGGAGCGCAGGCAGATTTTCAGATCGGCATAACCTGGCTCGCTGGCCAGAAGGTGCTGGCATAATATTCTGCTCTTGTAGTTCACTCGGAGCCGCATTCATCGATTGGTGCCAGCGTCGAAGCTGCTTGGCTTGCTCTTCCGTTAAATACTGGCAATAGGGTGCGATTGTCACTGGTTCACCTCCTGTGGTTTGGTTACGTCAACCTGATAATCCGTTTTGAACTGTTGAATCGGTTTTTTACTGTAATTCAGCCAGGCTTTCAGTTCGTTTCTGGCCTGTATCTTGTCTTTCATTTTGCGTGGTTCTGGCTCACTGGAGAGTACCGTTTCGTCAAAGATATCCAGCGCGCTGCGCTGCATGGACCATAACCAACGCCGGGCACTCTCTGGCGACAATTGCAGATAATCCGGGTGCGCCTTGGCGATTTTGCCAAGCTCACTGATGGCAGTAAAAAAGTGCACTTCCGTTCGCTGCCAAAAGGTGAGATCAATAAAGCCGAAGTCGCCTTTGGCATCTTCAGAGCGTTCAAACCAGGCCTTTTTGATCTGGGAGCGTACTTGTTTGAGTATGTCCGTCGCCAAGCCTTGCAGCCGTTTAACCTCGCTAAAAAAGGCTTTTTCCAACGCCGGTGGCAAAGCAACAAACGGCATTTCAATGCTATAGAAACCACGGGGTTTCATATTGTCCATATCGTAGGCAAACGCCCATAATCGCAGTTGGTCTTGCAACTCATCAGCCAGCTGGTAGGCCATTTCATGCATATGCTCGACCACTAATGCAGGGGTCTGGTTAGCACCAGAACTGCTATCTGCGGCCAGCCGCAAGACATCCCAGTGCTTATAGCTGATGCCACCCGGTTGACCCTTGATCGACAAACGTTCATTTTCAGGTTTTTTAGGATCACCGCGATACGGTGTGAATGGGTGGACATACCAGTCACCTTCATAGTTAGCACCGTAATTTTGTGACCGGTATTGGCTGACCAGCGGTTTCGATACCATTCCAGAAAGATCGCACTGCCCCTCCCTTTCTTCGGGGCTCAAGCGAATACGACGAGGCATAGCCCAATAGCGCTGCAGCGGATGTACATCTATTGGTAGTACGGCACTACCCTTCTTCTCGCTGGTACGGGTGGCGGCCAACCAGGGAAATACTGAACCATCGGTAAAATCCGGTTCCGGCCATTCATTTTTGATCGCTTGTTGGAGCCAACTCAAACACATAACATTCAGCCACAGCGATGACCACAACGTGGCATCAGTCTGATTCGACAACACCAGTGTCGATAGCGGTCCACCACCACGCAAACCGGTACGATGCCCCTGACCTCCAGAAGGCGCGTTGATTTGTAGCGTAAACAAGGCCAAGGCCGCCATCGGTAACGACATCTGCTGCGCAATCTGCCGTTTAACAAAAAAGTCGGTGTTAAGCTTGATGCCGTTTTCGCCCGGAGCTTCGATCAACAGCGACGCAACAGATGATGATTTGGCGCTCTCTAATGAGTCAAAATCCTGCATAAACAAAGGGCCATCGCCAGCCAAGTTAAAGGCATGGGCTATTTGTTCGAACGCCTGCTGCAGATCGTCTTCTGACGGTGGGGTTTGCAAACGCTCAAGCCACTCATCTTCATTTTCCGGCGCAAACGCGGTTTGTAATACGCCGATTATCAGCTGGTAGGCAGCACCTTGAAAATCGGTGCGAGGAAATGCAAGATTTTGGATATCCGGCCTGACAATCTCTGCCATGCGGATATTTGTTTGCTGGCCGTTGATCAGAATAACCGGTAGCCACGGGTCATTGAGCAGATTCATCACACCTCCTGTGTTATCTATCGAAACCTTCGTTTTATGCTTGCTCAGAGTAAAAAATCTATCGGGGTAGTCACGAGACAATATGTTCCCGTATGGTTTTAACAGAAATCAGTAACGACATGTCATCCGCAGGCGACGGCTGGAATCCATACTGCTGATAAAAAACTTTTGCAGCATCTGAGATTGCTTGTACCAATACTCCCCGAATACCTACCTGATCGGACACCTGTAAAACTCTTGTCAGTGCGTCTTTTAATAAAGCAGCGCCCAATCGCTTCCCCTGCCAACGCGTGTCAATCGCCAACCGTCCCAATACAATCACCGGAATAGGTTCTGGCATATTACGAGCAAAATTACTATTCGTCAGCGCACGTTCGACACTGCCTGTTGCCAGCGCATAGTAACCAACCACCCTCTGGTCAGAGCAGATCACAAAAGTACGACTGGCCCCACCGGCCTGATTTTTGAGCGCACGTTTTATCAACCATTCATTCAAGGTCTCGTTGCCGCAATCGAACCCCAGTAACTCATGAGTATGATTCAATGCCATAGGCTGTAGCAGCGCTCCCATCAATACAAACTCCTATCTTTGCCTGGCATCCAGAATATCAACAATTTCCAAAAAAAAACAACAGCTATCGTCTTCCTTTTTAAAAATACGACTATCAGTTAGACTCAAACTGTTCTCCAACAATTTGGAGATATACCAACGATGGCTGTAGTTTACTGCTGTAGTTCGCTGTTGTTCCCCGCTTTGCGGGGTTTTACAGATTCCCTCAATCCCAGGGAAATTCTTCCGACAAAAGATTTTTCAGCTTTGTATTCATAGGTACTGGCCGATCAAGCGCTTCTTCAAATGTCTGGAACGCGCTATCGTCCAGCTGAAAGAGTCGCCGGTCGAGCAGTATATTCTCAGCCTCTCGACAGGCAACCTCCAAGATAAAAGATGTTCTATCCTTGTGTACCAAAGCTGCTGCCTTGGTCAATAGTGCCTGTTGACTTGGCTCAACTCTCATATTGATTGGCGCTGTTCTAGCCATAACAATACCTGTCTTTTTGTGTATTCATTTGATACACACTATACCAATCAAAATAACTGAAAGACATTAGCTTTTATTTATTACGCCAGCAATAACACCTGATTCCATACAATACCGCATCACCTCATCTTCTTCCGCCAACCAGAGGTACTGGTATCTGGCATTACGATAACGCTGCAGAAAATCCAGCACGTCTGGGGAGCCACTTTTGCCATCCGAAGGGCCCAGCAAGGCTGTCAGCTGTTTACGTTTGTTCGATGCGAGCTTGACGGTGCTGAGCTCTATCGCGAATTGTGCATCAGTCACCCAGGGGATTAACTGGTCATCAACCCGACGTACCAAAACCAGCGAATCCTGATCAACTTCCTGGTAACGGGTGCTGAGATCAGATTGATCCTCTGGCCAGTCGCCATCAACCCCCCAGCTATAACCCTGTTCAATGGATATACGACGAATCTGGCCAGCACTGGCCTTGCGACGCTGCGCCGTTCGATATTCCAATTCAATCGTTTCAAAAGCTTCTGGCAACGCTGGAGCCAACTCACCATAAACCGATTCGATCAACCGTCTGGCATCGTCCGGCATACGGTATCCGCCCTCCTCTCGCAGCACTTTCATTGCCATCCAGAGCGAAGCCGGACTTTGATACACTGCTTGTGTCGCTCGAAAATCCTGTTGCAGCCAATCAAGGCCTGGCTGCTCTTGCCATTCTGGCGAATAAACCAGTAGTTTGGGAGGTTCGCCCAACCGATACTGCCGAAAATGACGATGCAGTCTCCCTGCCCGCTGAATCAGATCATCGATTGGGCACAAGTCGGTTATCAACAAATCCGCATCAGCATCCAGGCTTTCCTGGAATACCTGGGTACAGACAATGATTTTGCCAGCGCGGTGGACCGGTTGGCTCGCTTTTCCAATCCAATGTAATACCTGCCGTTCGATACGTTGACGATCATGCAGCGTAAAGCGACTGTGAAACAACAGGGTTTCACAAGAGCAGACAGAGTCTGATGGAGAATCAGCCAATCGCTGGTTAATGGTGTCATAGGCTTGCTGGGCATCCCCAACGGAGTTACGAACCCACACAACACAACGCCCCGCTTTAGCCGCAGCCAACAATTGCTGGATCACAAGCTCAACATCATGCAAAAAATCAACGTCGACTCGCCGGGAAACTGCAGCTCTACCGCCCACAGATGCCTCATCCGGAATACTCCCTTTTGCAACACGAGTCGCCAAAGGAAAGGCATCCAGTCTTCTCGACTGTGTCAACCAAGGGCCCCTTAAAGGCTTACCCCATGACGACACCGGTACCTCATTCCAGATTCGGCACAACCGCTCACGAGCATCAAAGCTCAAGGTAGCGGTGAGCAATATAGCACTCCCCCCTTGATGGAGGTGGAGCTTCAAGAGGGTTTCCAGCAATTGCAGCTGATAGGCATCAGCGCTGTGAACTTCATCGAACACCAATACTTTGTGATGCAGCCCCAGCACCCGCAAACTCTGATGCTTCCGTGGCAACACCCCGAGTAAAGCCTGATCGATCGTGCCAACCCCTACCGGGGCCAACAGGGCTTTTTTGCGAGAGTCTGCCAGCCAGTGATTACAATACAAGCTGGCGGTTTCATCATCATGATCATAAGCACTGTCATCGGCTCCCTGAACCCCGACAGCCTCCCGGAAGCGCTCATCCATTGCGCGGGCAGAGTGTGCCAATACTAACGAGGGCTTACGGTCAGAACTCGTGTCAAACATTTTCAAATAATGATCTGCCAGACGATGAAACATGGCATTAGCCGTCGCCATGGTCGGCAAGCCAAAATAAAAACCCTTGGCGTGTTTTGCCGCCATCAATCGATGCACCAGCGTCAATGCAGCTTCAGTTTTACCCGACCCGGTAATGTCCTCCAGAATAAACAGTTGCGGCTGCTCGGATAACTCGACGTGTTCCGCCCAACGCTGTAACGGCGTTGGCTCAAAACCAAACAGGGCTTGAAACCCTGGAAAATCACTGGCCCGAATACCGGCAATCAGATCCGTTGCATTCAACGCTCTACGAGCATTTTGTTGCGCTATTGGCCAATACTCATCAACCAGCATCACATCAGTGCAGTAATGGAAATATTGCTGATCCGAACCAACCCAGTCTGAGATAACTGCCCAACCGGCCAGAACCCAGCTGGCCAGAGTGAATCGATCTTGCCACTCTTTATTTACCAGTTGTTCAATGGGTATATCAACATCGAGCAAATTGAACACATCTGCCACAAAAGCTGACGCATCGGCAATATTTTCCTCGCAATAAAAAGCTTGCATCCCACCGGTACGAGCATTGATCGGCTTGCCATGGTGGCCAAGCATGACATCCAATAATTTACTGAACTGCACGGCACTTTTACGAGCATGAACCGATCGATAATTCCAACTTGGAATATCAACCTGGCCGTGGCGAAACAATTGTTCCACCAGGTAGCTACCCAAACGATCATGGCGGTGTGTACTGGCATCATAGACTCTGGCTGGGGATTTAAGCCCGGAAGGGAAAGCCGAAAACACAGGCAATTGCTGAAAAGCCGCCGAAAACTTGCCAAGATCATGTAATGCCAACAGAAAGGTAAGCAGACGTTTTAATGACTCTGGAGGAAGCGTCAGTAAATCCGCCAAATCGTCCAGTAATCCATCCTTCTGAGACAACAACGTATACCCCGTTGCCGCCACGTCAAGCGAGTGATAAGCCAATAAATGGTAGCGGGGCGTACTGCCTTCCCCAGCACTGGCTTTGCCCAGATAGCGATAATAGTTATGCTCGACCATACGAATTCCTCCCTGAATACACCATATCGTTGCCAGATAATGTCCTGCCGCAGCAGATACGCAAGAACGACGTTATTCACCACGAATAACAGTAGCTCCTCCCCGCCCCAGCAGCCGCTCAATCCATTTCCTCAAAGGCCAATACACGACAATCGCTGCCAGCACGCCCAGGCTGTTGGCCAGCATGTCGTCCCAGCCCATGACTCGACTGGGAAGCTGTCCCTGAATCAGTTCCATCGCGCCTCCCAGTGCCAGACAGAACAGCATAAACAATCCCTGATTGCGCAATAACTGAAAGCTGGCCAGCCCCAGTCCGGCCAATGCCATATACGCAAGGAAGTGAGCAGTTTTGTCGGATCCGGCGATGGCACTGCCGGTTTGTTTGAGCGAAGCCCAAACCACCACAACCAGTACGGCGACAAGCAAAATACGGGCGAGATAAAGCAAGATGGTCATCAGGTTGCTCTAAAAGTGGGTAAAAAAAAGCAACCAGCAGGTGGCAAACACCTACTGGTTGTGTAGTTCAAGCGTTGGTAGTGAAAAGTCTGACTTAAAAACCGATGGTCTAAAAGTCTTGTGCGGTCAGGCCCAGTGCCGCGGCAATATCCTGTGTGCCTCGTGGCGCAATCACTGCCTTGCTGCCCTCCTGCCCTTGCAGGTAGGTAGCGGCGACCCGCTGAACGTCGCTCCAGCGAATAGACAGAAGACGCTCGCGGTATTGTTGACGCAGAGCCCGGGTGCGACCACCCCGATCCATATGGAATGCCTGTTTGGCTTCTCCGGCCGGAGAGCCGGGGCGATCCATACCGCCAATCAGTCCCAGCACTGCTTGCTCAACCAGGTCATCGCCGTTGGTACGTTCCAGCACCCAGTCGATAGAAGCCGCGAAATCATCAAACGTTCCTTCTACCCGAGGATCGCGATAGGAGTAGAACTTGAAGCAGCTGCTACTGTTGTCTTGTGTGGCACCGGCACCATAGGCACCACCTTTTTCCCTGATGGCGGTGTGCAGGTAGGCGTTGCGCATGACACCTGCCAATACCGACAGGGCGGCGGCGTCCTCGTTCACCATAGAGACGGTGGGCAACGCCCAGGCGCAGAAATTGACCTGGGAATCGACCATCCAGTAATTAGCGCTCGCAACGGGTGTCCAGGGCAAGTCGATGGGTGTACTGGCCGATGCCTGGGGCCACTGTTGCTGCAGTGCATCGAGGTGGATTTCCCGATATGGTGCGTCGTGAATCAGCAAGGCTTCATCCGGGCTGCTGGTAATACAGGCGTACAGGCTGTTCAGCGCTGCCGACAGCGAGGCGCCACCGTCTTGTTGTGCCTGTTTCAGTCGTTGTTTCAATTCAACCAGCTGGGGCATACCAGTCATGATATTGGTGATATTGGCGACCGGGTTCAAGGTCGACGCCGCGACTGACATCGCCAGGCTGTGGCCACTGCCGGTCACACCTTGCTCGCGACGGGCTTTCATTTGCGTCATCAGATCCAGTAACCGGGCATTGTCGTCGAAAGTCGGAGTCTGCCAGGTCTCTTTCATCAGCGCGCTGAAGTCCTCTGCTTTACTGCCCAAGGCCTTACCGCTCATTACCAGGTGACCGTGCAGGTGCTGATTGCTGTCGACATCACCACGGATAGAGGCGTAGCTCGACAGGCTCCCCACCAGTGCGGTCTGCTTGATTTGTTGGGTGAGGTAATCGTTACCGCCAGCGCCCACTTCACTCCAGGCATTGGTAAACATAGGTAACCAGCTGAGCTGTTCTGCATTGAATGCTGGCAGGCCGACAATCAGCTGCTGGTAAAGAATACCGTTGGTGCCGGTAACATATTCAGTGGTTGTCAGTGTGTCGGTGTAATGATTATCGGGGGCAACGTAGTGGATATCCGGTTTGACGTCCTCGAGAGTCACCTGGGGCAGCAAGCCGGGATCGTCTTCTGCCGCCTGGCGTTGTTGCAGCGCCTCCGCCTGGTCGCGAATGGCTTGCAGCTGTTGTTCCGTCAGGTTGGCGCGAATGGTATCCAGTCGCTGTTGTTCCAGTCGTTTGGCTTCCGCATTCAGCCCGGCATCCGGCAACAGGCTGTAACGTACCCGATGGCGGTTGTTGAGCAGCAACCGGGTCACGGTTGCCTGCACCCAGCCTGGCTGGCTGGCGTTGGCGCGCAAGCGAGCCAGCGCCGGATCCAGATTGAGCATTGCCACCGGGTCACCATGATGGATCGCAGCGGGCAAGGCGTTAAACACCAGTTGCAGACCGTATGGGTAATGATCGCCACCGATTTCCCGCTGATGCAATTCCAGCTGGTGCAAGGCGGATTCAACAATGTCAGCGTCCACGCCATCGGTGGCGATCTGTTGCAGGGTGTCGAGAATCAGGGTTTCAATGGCTTGGCCGTGTTCCGGCTCACTGCCTTCGACGCCACACATAAAGCTCATTTCGTGGTTGGATTCTTCCAGCCCGCACAGCGGCGATGGTGAGCCACCCAGTTCGGTTTGTTCCAGCGCCCGGCGTAATGGCGAAGCGCTGTTATCGAGCAGAATCTGGCTGAGCAGGTTGGCTTCCAGCTGGGCGTCGAGATCAACCGAAGAGCCCAGCAGCCAACCGGTGACATGGTGGGTTTTACCGCTGAGGTCGTCGCTGTCGACGCCGTAGTATTCCTGTACGGCAACTGGCGCGGCATAACGTTGTTCTGCGGGTACGCTCCAGCGCTGGGTCTGCCGCTCAAAGCGGGACAAGACTTCGCTTTCAAGCCGTGCTTGCAGTGCGTCAACGTCGAGATTGCCAAACGTCATAAACACCGCGTTGCTGGGGTGGTAATGGCTTTTGTAAAAGCTCATCAACTGCTCGTAGCTGAGCTGGGTAATTTCAGCCGGATCACCGCCGCTGTTGAAGTGGTAGGTGGTGGTTGGAAACAGGTAGGCACTGATACCTTGCCACAGTTGTGACACCGGTGAAGACATGGCCCCTTTCATTTCATTGAACACCACGCCCTTGAAGACCAGCCTGGAGTTCGGGTCTTGCGGGTCTTCCAGTTCCAGACGATGGCCTTCCTGGGCAAAATCGAGCGGATGCAGTCGCGAGAAAAACACCGCGTCAAGATACACATCAAGCAGGTTATTGAAGTCTTTGTCGTTCTGGGAAGCAAACGGATAGGCGGTCCAGTCGCTGCTGGTCATGGCGTTCATAAAGGTGTTGAGCGAGCGCCGGGTCATCATAAAGAAAGGATCACGCACCGGGAATTTTTCTGAGCCGCACAGCACCGTATGCTCAAGAATATGGGCGACCCCGGTGGAGTCTTTCGGCATGGTACGGACTGCGACCATAAAGGCCTTTTCGTCGTGATCAGACTCAAGGTGGTAGTGGACCGCCCCGGTGCCGGTGTGTTCATAGTGGTGAACCACCAGGTTGAGCGACTCAACCGGTGTGGCACTCAGGTGACGAAAAGCAGAATCAGACATATACAAACCTTGTAGTGTTCAGACGACGTTCGTACTCCGTATACATCACTTTCCGGTCGCGTGCGATCGGAAGAGTGCTTGACGTGACAGAACGGGTGTCGCGCCACAGACAGGGCCGGTCAGGCCGGGCGTGTCCAGGCACATGGGTATCACATGGTGTGGGTAAGGCGTTCAGATTTCATCGCCCCGACGAGATGGGTTTCGATCCGGTCCCGTGCCATGGTGTTATCGCCAGAGAACTGGACGCCAATACCGGCCGTTTTATTTCCCTGTGCTCCCTGCGGTGTAATCCAGACAACCTTGCCTGCCACCGGCAGTTTTTCCGGGTCATCCATCAGCTTTAATAACAAAAAGACTTCATCACCCAACTTGTAGCTGCGGTTAGTTGGAATAAACAAGCCGCCTTCTTTGAGAAACGGCATATACGCACCGTACAGAACAGCCTTATCTTTGATGGTCAGCGTCAGAATACCGCTACGCCCCATATTGGCCATCAGTCTCTCCCTGGGTTGGTTACGAGTGTTTGCCACTCGATCATCAATGATTCCAGCAACAGCTGGCGATTAAAATAGCTGGCACCGGACTGTATTTGCCCTAATGTGCTGTTGATCCGGTCATGCAAGGCTATCAGTTTTGCGGGCTGCAGAGTAGATGCGTCAAAGCAGCCCAAGATGGCAGGCTCCAGCAACTGGCTGTGGTCGGCCCCCATATGTGCCCGCATCAAATCAGCACTCAGCTGCCCCAACCAGGACAGAATCCCGGTCAGCTCGTCTTTTTTCCAGATGGCAACCATGGCATCGAGTGGCAAGCTGCCGTTGGACCATTGCTGCAGTTGTTGCAACCAGTGGTTATGTTGTTCATGGCGTTGTTGTTGTACCCATGCCAGAGCCGCGATCGGTGCCATCTGGTTCATGCGTAGCGCCTGTTCAGCCACCAAGGGGTCACAGCCGTTGGCCTGCATCCAGTCAAGGGACTGCTGCGGCGATGGTGTCGCCAGTGTCAAACGCTGGCAGCGGCTGCGAATGGTCGGCATGACCGAGCCAAGACGCTCGGTTTCGAGTAACAGGAAGCTTTCACCCGGTGGTTCTTCCAGGGTTTTAAGCAAGGCGTTGGCGGCGTTGCCATTCAAGACTTCCACCGGATGCAGGCTGACCACCTGACACGGGCTGATTTGCGGTGTTTGCATCAGAAATTCGTTGAGTTTGCGCACGCCGTCGATACGAATTTGCCGACTGTCGTCTTCTGGCTGGCATTCCATAAAATCCGGATGATTGCCTGCTTGCCACAAACGACAGCTGTGACATTCACCACAAGCAACATTGGCATGCTGTTCAATCCGACGGGTACAGAGTAGCCAGCGCGCCGTTTCCAGCGCCAGGGCGTGTTTGCCAATTCCTTCAACACCGGTAAGCATCAGTGCATGGGGCAACCCCTGCTGCTGATGCCGTTTGATCAGGCTATCCCAAAGGTCGGACTGCCAAGGATAAACATGCGACCAGTGAGAATCGCTCATAGCCCACTCAACAAGCTGAGCCGAATCGCCAACTCGGATTGAATATCATCCAGTGACTGAGTGGCATCCAGAGTAACAAAACGGGTCTGGGTCGCTGCCAGGGCTTGAAATCCGTCTCTTACCCGTTCAAAAAAAGCCATTTGTTCTGTTTCAAAGCGATCGATGTCTTCACCGCTGATGGCTGTACGACCACGTGCCCGTGCCATTCCAACGTCAACAGGGGCATCAAGCAGCAAGGTACAGTCTGGTTCCAGTGTGCCCTGAGCCAGGTTTTTGAGCGTTTCGATACTACCCAGGTCCAGACCTCGACCAAACCCCTGATAGGCAATGGTGGAATCCGTAAAACGGTCACACAACACCCAGGTGCCCTGTGACAACGCCGGTAAAATAACCGCTTCGAGATGTTGTACCCGGGCGGCAAACACCAGCAGCAGTTCGGCCATTGGCACCATGGACTCGGCATGATGGGCTTTAAGTAACTTGTTGCGAATCAGCTCGGCAATCGGTGTCCCCCCAGGCTCTCTGGTCACCATTACCTCCAGCCCGCGCTCCATCAGCCAGTCGGCACACCACTGGACGTTGGTCGTCTTACCAACACCCTCCCCTCCTTCAAAGGTAATGAATTTGCCGCGTGGCGGCGGGGTGTTGGCTGAAGTCATGGTTGTGTTCCTGCGTCAGGCGATGCGGGTGAAGAAGGTGCCGCCGGTTCCGGCGTTGAACGGTAATCCGCCTTGCGGTTACGTATCTGGTATTGGTACACAGCCTTGTTGTGCTGCGCAAACGTCGCGGAGAACACGTGTGAGCCGTCCCCGCGCGCCACAAAGAACAAGGCATCACCCTCATCCGGGTGCAGTGCGGCATCCAGTGCCTGCCGACCGGCCAGCGCGATCGGGCTGGGCGGCAAGCCATGGTTGCGATAGGTGTTGTAGACGTTACTGCGATCCAGCAGATGGCGTTTGCGCAGATTGCCGGAGAAGTCCGTTCCAAGGCCGTAGATCACCGTGGGGTCGGTTTCCAGTCGCATGCCTTTACGCAAGCGCCGCACAAAGACACCGGCTATTTGAGGACGCTCGGAGGCCACGGCGGTTTCTTTTTCAACAATCGAGGCCATCACCAGTGCCTGATAGGGCGTACTGTACGGCAGATCCTTATCTCGCTGGCTCCATGCCTCCTGTAACTGGTTTTGCATACGCTGGTAGGCTTGGGTAATGACCGAAGAGGCTAATGCGCCACTGGGATAAACATAGGTGTCCGGATACAACCAGCCTTCGGGGTTGCCATCAATACCAAGATATTGCCCAACCTGTTCTGGCGTCAGTGGCTGGATATCCTGCTTGAGCTTGTTGGCGCTGGCGATATTGGCCAATGCATCCACCAGACGGGTGCCTTCAATCAGCCGTACCCGATAGGTGACCGCTTCGGCGGTTTCAAGCCAGGCGAGCAACTCCGGGCCAGTCAGCTGTGGCGGAACATCGTACTCCCCGGCGCGCAAGTGTTGTTTATTTAATACTCGGGCCTGGATACGTAACAGCAAGGCCGAAGGCAGCCACCCATCGGCTTCCCATTGTCGGGCTTTGCCAGTCAGGGTATCCCCCGCCTTGATCTCGATACGGACAAGGTCATCATTGCTGGCAGGTAACGTCCAGACCGCCAGGCTCAAAGCCAGCAGCAGTACTGGCAAGGTAGCGATCAACGCCAATATTTTTTTCAAAAAAGACTCTCCAGTCTGGTCTGCAACGCCCGCATGACATCCAATGTTTCAGAGGTTGGGGCATAGCTTGTCGTGTCCATTCGGGCCACCGGCACAATTCCCATCAGGCTGTTGCTCATAAACAGCGCATCGGCCTGTTTGATGTCATCCAGCGACAAGCCAGTGACGGTGACATCCAGCTGCTGCAGCAACCACTGCCGCACCACGCCATTGACACCGGATGTCGCCAGTGACGGCGTCAACCATTGCCCACCACGACGGATTATCAGATTGGAATAACATCCTTCTATCACCTGTTCCTGATCGTCCAGCATCAGGCTTTCATCCCAGCCTGGCTGGAATTCTGCCCGGGCCAACACCTGCTCAAGCCGATTCAGGTGTTTTAATCCGGCCAGCCGGGGCTGCCGCCCAAGCCGTACCGGGTTCACTCCAATGGTCAACCCAGGGCACTCAGCCGATAACCCGCTCCAGCGCCACTGGGGGGCATCGAACAGGTGCAGCTGCAGATTGATCGCTGTCGGTTCGGGGATGGCATAACCTCGCGGCCCAGTGCCACGACTCAGCAGCAGTTTGACCGCCGAGTAACGATCCAGTCGTTGAGACTCGGGCAGCGTCTCCAGTGCTTGCAAGACGTCGTCCATGGTGGCTGACGGGAAGCGCAGCGCCGTTATCCCGGCCTGTAGCCGGGCCTGATGCAATGGCCATAAAGGAATACGGCCAGCGGACAGGCGCATGGTTTCGAACAAACCGTCGCCATAGTGCAGGCCTCGGTCAGTGGCAGGCCAATCGTCCTGCCACTGACCCGCCAATCGACAAAGTACCCTGGTCACTGGTCTTAGCCGTTAAAACGCGAGAATAGCAAGCTGCCGTTAGTGCCGCCAAAACCAAAGGAGTTGGACAGTGCAATCGACACATCAGCCTTGCGGGCGGTATGCGGCACATAATCCAGATCGCAACCGTCATCCGGATTGTCAAGATTGATTGTCGGCGGGATGATGCCATCCTGAATCGTCAAAATGGTGAACATGGCTTCAATCGCCCCTGCCGCACCCAACAAGTGGCCAGTCATGGATTTGGTCGATGACACCGCCAGTTTGTAGGCATGATCCCCAAACAGCGTCTTGATGGCGTTGGTTTCGGCAATATCACCCACTTGCGTCGATGTGCCGTGCGCGTTGATATAGTCCACCTGATCCGGTGTAACACCGCCATCTCGCAGCGCATTGGTCATCGCGGTGCACGCACCTGAACCGTCTACCGGTGGACTGGTCACATGGTAGGCGTCATCGCTCATGCCCAATCCGATCAGTTCGGCATAAATATGAGCACCACGTGCCTGGGCATGTTCCAGTGATTCCAGCACCAGAATCGCTGCGCCATCACTCAGTACAAAACCGTCACGGTCTTTATCCCATGGGCGACTGGCTTTTTCCGGCTCGTCGTTATGGGTGCTCATGGCTCTTGCCGCCGCAAAACCAGCCATACCCAGCGGAGAAGACGCACCTTCTGTGCCTCCTGCCAGCATCAGGTCGGCATCGCCGTACGCAATCGTCCGGGCGGCGTAACCGATATTGTGGGTACCTGTGGTACAGGCGGTCGTAATAGCAAAATTAGGGCCCTGCAGGCCATGACGAATGGCAATATTGCCCGACGCCATATTAATCACCGCAGCGGGCACCAGGAAAGGTGACACCCGGCGAGGACCGCTTTTGGTCAGTTGCTGGTAATTCTGCTCAATGGTGTTCAGTCCACCAATTCCTGAACCAACGGCAACACCGAAGCGTGTGCGATCGAGATCTTCAGGAAATCCGGCATCCTGCATCGCTTGTTCGGCTGCCACCATTGCGTATTGCAAGAACGGGTCGAGTTTGCGTGCTTCCTTGGCCGACATAACACTGGTTACATCGAAGTCTTTTACTGACCCGACAATTCGGGTTGAATAGCTGCTGGCATCAAAATGCGTTACCGGTCCGATGCCGGATTTGCCCTGACACACTGCTTGCCAGGTTGTCGCCACGTCCAGACCCATTGGGTTAACAGTTCCCAGGCCCGTTACCACTACGCGTCGTTTCGTCATCACTGTTTTCGTTTCCCCGTCTCAGACACAAAAAAAGCCGCGTCCGAAGAGGCGGCTTTCAGACGTCGCGATTATTACAGATTCGCAACGATGTAGTCGATTGCTTCCTGAACGGTAGTCAGCTTCTCGGCATCTTCGTCTGGAATCTCAGTCTCAAATTCTTCTTCCAGAGCCATTACCAGCTCTACAGTGTCCAGAGAATCTGCACCCAAGTCATTAACGAAAGAAGAAGCTGCTTTCACTTCGTCTTCTTTAACGCCCAGCTGTTCGCAGACGATTTTTTTTACGCGTTCTTCGATATTGCTCATGTTTTTTCCTACCGTTTCAGTGTTTCGAAGGTCAGTGCGACCCTAACCCATATTCATACCGCCATTCACATGAATGGTCTGGCCTGTAATGTATTTCGCTTCGTCACTGGCCAAAAAGGCAACAGCACTGGCAATCTCGTCTGGCCGCCCCAAGCGCTTGCTTGGAATGGACGACAGGATGGCTTCTTTTTGGGCTTCAGGCAAGACGTCCGTCATGTCTGTTTTGATAAAACCCGGTGCAACACAATTAACCGTGATGTTGCGACTGGCCACTTCCTGTGCCAGAGAACGGGAAAAGCCTTCCAGACCGGCCTTGGCCGCTGCATAGTTAGCCTGACCCGCATTACCGGTAGTGCCGATAATGGAGCTGATATTAATAATGGCACCGGCTCTCGCCTTGATCATCGGTTTGACCAGTGCCTTACAGACACGGAACACGCCGGTCAGGTTGGTATTGATCACCGCATGCCACTCATCGTCGCTCATACGCAGAAACAGGTTGTCGCGAGTAATACCGGCGTTATTCACCAGTACTGCGGGCGTACCATGCTCAGCAACCAGCGCCTTGAGGGCCTCACTGGTCTGTTCTGCATCTGAAATATTCAGCACCACGGCATCGTTGTCGGCATCAATTACTTGTAATGCCTCACGAATAGCCGCTGCACCCGACTCACTGGTCGCCGTGCCGATGACCTTGTATCCTTTGCCTGCCAGGCGCTCGGCCACCGCTCGCCCAATACCCCGGGATGCGCCAGTAACCAGTACCAGTGCCTTGTCTGTCATGCTTATTGTCCTTGAATCATGGCCATGACTGCCTGGGCGCTGGCAAGATCACCAGTACCACAGGTTGTCAGGGTTTTATCGATACGCTTGTTGAGCCCTGCCAATACCTTGCCAGGACCAAATTCAATCGCCACATCCGCTTTGCTGCGTACTGCAGCAATCGCACCCGTCCAGTCAACCGGGCTGTACAACTGATCCAGCAATTTTTCTTGCATTTCCGCCAAGGGTGCCGGTTCATTGTCAACGTTGTGATACACCGGAAATTCCGTCGCCCGCCAGTTGACGTCGGCCAGAGCACCTTTGAAATTCTGTGCCGCTGCCCGCATCAGACTGGAGTGAAACGGGCCACTCACCGCCAATGGCAAAGCCCGTTTGGCACCGGCTGCCTTGGCCAGCTCGATGGCTTTTTCAATACCAGCCATATCACCGGCAATAACAATCTGGCCAGGTGCATTAAAATTGGCCGGTTCGACCACTCCAGCTGGTTTGGCATCGTCACAAACCTGACGCAGAGTGGCTTCATCCAGCCCCAGAATCGCGGCCATGCCGCCCTGACCGGCAGGAACGGCTTGCTCCATCAGCTGGCCTCGCTGCCGTACCAGACGGACAGCATCAACAAAATCAATCGCATCAGCGGCGACCAGCGCCGAATATTCACCCAACGAATGACCGGCCGCGGCAACAATTTGCAACGCAGGGCAATGAGTCTGAATCAAGCGCAACAGGGCAACACTGGACGTCAGCAAGGCTGGCTGGGCATTATAGGTCTGGTTGAGTGTTTCCGCCGGGCCATCCTGGGTCAACGCCCAAAGATCGAACCCAAGCGCTTCCGAGGCTTCTGCAAAGGTATCACCGATCAGGCTGTATTCTGCGGCCAAATCCGCCAGCATACCCACTTGCTGAGCACCCTGACCGGGGAAAATTGCGATTACTTCTGTCATATTATCAATCACCAAATCGGTTAGCTGCCGTTGTTGTAGCGGGCATGTATTGATACCAGTTGGAAACCGGTTCCAGAGGCCAAAGCACACTGATTCAAAACAAATACGGTGTCCAATAACCCGGAAGCGGCGCCATAGTAGGATTCTCGCTCGCTCCAGTAAACACCCAATTGGCACAATTTTAATGAATTTGTTTCAGGCAATCGCCTCTTGCATGGGCAAAATCTGCCTGATTAGTGCCTCACGGTCATGATTTATGGCCTGCTCGACCAAATACCCCATGGCAAATTCATAAGTAGATATATCAGATTTACCGTGGGTTTTCACCACCACACCATCAATTCCCAACAACATGGCACCGCCATGTCGGGTGGGTGCAATACGTTTGTGAATACGCTTGAACGCCTGCCGCAACAAGGGCGACACCAGCCGCAACACCCAATGCTGCTTGAGTTCGTCTTTTACCATCTGGGTGAGCCAGTCGGTCAACCCTTCACTGGTTTTCAGCGCGATATTACCGGTAAAACCATCACAGACCATGACATCCAGATCACCACGATACAGATCATCGCCTTCATAAAAACCGGCGTAGTTCTCAGGCAACAAACAGCTGAGTATCGAATCGGCAGTACGGATATCCGCCGTGCCTTTGCCAGACTCATGACCAACATTCAGCAAGCCCACATCCGGCCGCTCTATTTTCATGGAACGGCACCAGGCCACCCCCAGCACAGCAAACTGCACCAGCTGCGACGAGGTAGCTCCCAGAGAAGCCCCCAGATCCAACAGCAACAAAGGTTTGCCACGGGTCGGGATTTGCGTTGCCAGAGCAGGACGATCGATACCAGGAAGTACACCCAACAAGCGGCGAGAAAGAATCATCAGTGCACCCGTGCTGCCAACTGACAACACACCTTGCACTTCACCATCGCGATACGCACACAGAGCCATCACCATGGATGAAGACTGGCGCTTTTTAAGTACTACAGAAGGGTTTTCATCAGCCGCGATACTGGTACCGCAACCTACAATCCTGATACGGTCAGAAAACTCTGCCGTGCTCCGGGTGGCTTCACCAACCCAGCCTTGCTCAACAAACAGCATCACCCTGACTTGCCGATGCTTGCCAAGCAGGTTTTTGCAGCCATAAAACGCAGCGCGGGGACCTAAGTCCCCGCCCATGGCATCTACCGCGATGGTTAACATCTTAGTTGGTGCCAGTCTCCACAACTTTTTTACCACGATAGAAACCATCATCGCTCACATGGTGACGACGGTGAATTTCACCCGTGGTTGGATCTGTGGTCAGGGCTACTGAAGCAGTATCCAGTGCATCGTGTGAACGACGCATGCCACGCTTGGATCGAGTTACTTTGTTTTTCTGAACAGCCATGATTGGCTCCTACACTATTTCTGTTTGAGCTGTGCCAAAACGTCAAACGGGTTGGGCCGCTTTTCGTTACTGATTATGTCTTCAGGCTCGGGCTGCTGAATCTGACATTCGGACTCGGGATGGGTTGGAAAAGCAGGCAGTGCCAACAGCACTTCGTCTTCCAACACCGACCACAGGTCGATCACGCCATTTTCGTCCATTTCCACAGGTTCAAGACGTTTAGGCAAATTTCTCGCCTGCTCGTCATTAAAAACCAAACCCAGTGAAAACTGACTACCAACCGCTATCTCCACTCTCCCCAGACAACGCTGGCAAGTCATGGCGACACGAGTAGAACAACTACCCACAATCATACGAAAACGTTCAGCATCTTTTTCGAAAGAAATAACGCAGTCGATCGGTGCCAGACACTGATCGACGGCTTCGTTCAGACGAGGAAGATCGGAACTGTTGATTGCCGCCTTAAACTGTTGATTATGTTCAACAAGTTTAGGTGCATCAACCCGGTGGGGTATTTGTGCCTCTGCCATAGTGCGCGAGATAATAGGTATCTCGCCTCCTGTTGTCAAAATTATTTGATTAACCAACGCCAGTATCAGCGCAGCGTAATACCCTGATCGACAAAAACACTGGAAAGCCCACGACCCATACTGGCTCCCAGGCGTCCAACCAGCTCTTCAAAACGGTTGGGCCGCAAGGTGAAGTTGACCAGGGTTTCGGTATCCAACTGTTCTCGTGCCAGCTGGCTGGTAGATGACAGGCCGTCAATCAGCCCCATCTCCAGTGCTTGTTCGCCAGACCAGATCAAACCACTGAACATATCCGGGGTTTCTTTCAGACGATCGCCACGGCCGTTGCGCACCTGCTCAACAAACTGTTTATGGGTAACTGCCAAAACGCCTTCCCAGAATTCACGCTCATCAGCACGCTCCGGCAAGAATGGATCCAAAAACCCCTTGTGCTCCCCGGCGGTGTAGCTTCTGCGCTCAACCCCCAGTTTGTCCATTACATCCACAAAACCAAAGCCGGAACCCACCACACCAATAGAGCCAACCAGGCTGGCCTTGTCGGCATAAATTTCATCGGCGGCAGCGGCAATGTAATAAGCCCCGGAAGCACCCAGGTCTACGATCACGGCATACACTGGAAAATCCGGGCGGGTTTCTTTCAGGCGCTTGATCTCGTCATACACATAACCGGCCTGTACCGGGCTTCCCCCGGGTGAGTTGATGCGCAGAATCAATCCAAGGGCATCC
Organism: Oceanobacter sp. 4_MG-2023; assembly: GCF_030689165.1. Taxonomy (NCBI): domain Bacteria; kingdom Pseudomonadati; phylum Pseudomonadota; class Gammaproteobacteria; order Oceanospirillales; family Oceanospirillaceae; genus Oceanobacter; species Oceanobacter sp. 4_MG-2023. Next base: position 25,578 of record NZ_JAUYVV010000013.1, read on the forward strand.
TGATCTTCAAATGCTTTGCGAATCCCACTGATCAGCGCATCGGCACTGGCTTCCTTGTCTGCCGCAATAGCACCTGTGACTTCAACTACCGCCGCAAATGGCTCGCCGCCAGCACTACCCCCTGCTGCTGCATCTTCCAGTGGTGTACGGAACATCCACAGCACAACAAACAGATAGCTGAACATCAGTACCCGAAAAAATATTCCCCAACGGCGTGACCGTCGCTGTTCCTTTTGCAAGTCCATCACCAACTTGCTGATCAACTTCCACTCTTTACTGCTGTCTTCAGGACGATTCATGCATGACTTCCAATTTATTCAGTGACAACATACAGACAACTTTATTTACCAGCCGTTGATAAATGCCGGGCAAGCCAGGCATCAAGCCCGGCGATGTTATGACACATCACCAAGGGCCGACAAGCAGACAAGGCCACTTCATCGTGAGCACCGTGACTCATGGCCACACATGCCATTCCGGCAGCATTGGCCATATCAAGATCATAGGTGGTATCTCCCACCATTAACGCCCTCGATGCTGGAATTCTCAATTGCGCCAGAATTTCCTGCAGCATCAGCGGATCGGGCTTGGAGCAGGTTTCATCGGCGCAACGGGTGGCAGCAAACCGGTGCCGCAACGTCAGATCATCCAGAATACGATCCAGCCCCCGCCGACTTTTACCTGTCGCAACGGCCAACAATATGCCTTGCTCCTGCAAGCGTGCCAACATCGTTTCTGCCCCGGCAAACAACCCCATCGCCACCGGACTGTCTGAGACAAAATGACGGGCGTAACACTCTTTCATCGCCGCCATGTTCTGCTCATCAATAGCTGGCCATAGTGTTGTAATGGCTTCAGGCAATCCCAGGCCAATAATATTCTGCACCTGGGCATCCGTGACCGGAGGCAAGCCGATAATCCGTCCTGCCCGCTGCATACTGTCCACAATCCGCCCCGTGGAATCAGCCAGCGTACCATCCCAATCAAAAACAATGAGGTCATAGCTCATAACCACAGCCTTCCTTTATAAGTAGTCGCTCAAAATCTGCATTCGGAGGTGCGGTCAGCGACAACGCCTCTCCGGTTAATGGATGGCGAAACTCCAGTCGCAAGGCATGTAAAAACAACCGCCGGACCCCATGCTGCTGATCGATCGCCACTTGTGCACGATCCCGATATTTTTCATCCCCGGCAATGGCAAACCCCTGAAACTGGCAATGAACCCGAATCTGATGGGTTCGACCGGTGACAGGTTCCGCTTCCAGCAAGGAATAATGCGGGCCGCTCGACAACAACCGGTAGCGGGTATGCGAGGCCTTGCCTTCGGCATCCACCAACATAATGCGCTCACCGGACTGGCGCTCGGATTTTTTTAGCGGTGCCTTCACCTCAGTAACAGACAAAGGCCAATGACCGTGCACCAGAGCCAGATAACGCTTCCGGATACCGACTTTGTTCACCAGCATTTTCTGCAACGCTACCAGCGCCGATCGTTTGCGCGCAATCATGATAATACCGGACGTATCCCGATCGAGCCGGTGCACCAGCTCCAGAAAGCTGTGATCCGGATACAACTGCCGCATGGCTTCAATCAGCCCCAGATTGACGCCACTGCCGCCATGCACCGCCAAACCATGCGGCTTGTTAATGGCAATCAGGGCATCGTCTTCATAAACAATGGCTTTTTTCAGCCCCGCCAGCAGATCTGCCGAAGCATGACCAACCGCCTGTTCCTGGGGCAAACGCACCGGAGGAATACGTACAACATCACCCGCGGCCACACGAGAGTCGGCCTTTACTCTTCCCTTGTTAACCCGGACCTCGCCCTTGCGGATAATGCGATACACCAGCGCTCGCGGTACCTTTCCCAGCACCGCCATCAAAAAATTATCGACACGCTGGCCATCGTTATCCGTCGTCACTTCCAGCAACGACACCTTGGTGGTATCTATTTCAAACTTTGCCATATATTCAGGGTAACCACCGGCGTGATTGCTGCAACAAGCGCCGGATTTAAAGAGAATTGAGTGTCACATTACCGCGACAGAGAATCTAATACTTTGCTGACTTCATACTTTGTTGCTATATTCCAGCGGCATTCGGGTCTTACACAAACATTTTGACCGATGCAAGTATCGCCAACATCGAAAGCGGCGAGTATAGAAGAAGAAGAGTCAGCAACAAAACTCTTCGCAAGATTTAACACGGCAGGCTTGCCAGTATAACAGGTCGTATAAACGAGCGTCGGACTTGACGGGTCAGTGAGATAGCTGCAGGCAACTTGCCCCAGCCCCGGCCAGCAGAGTCCCCGGACACACAAAACGTCCGCCAAACCTCGCCCTGTACGATCAACCATATTGGCGCCGCCCGGTGAGATAAACCACGCAGCGACCTGCGGGCGATCTCGCATTATCAAATTATGGACGGTGTTGCCGATACCAGACCACAAACCGGTCCGGGCAACACTCTGATGCAAGCCACCTCCCGCAGCGCTAATACCCCTGCCGCAGCGTGGCCAACTGCCCAGAGTGACAACAGACAGCAACCTGACGTGTCGGAGCCTCAACGAAGGCCCCTATGCTTACACACTGAGACAGACCGGGCAGTCATTGCGCGGTGCTGGCAGGATAAAGCAAAGCACCCATAAAAATTTTGGTATTGGCCAGTCATATCAACGACTGGAATTGCCATCAGAGTACGTTGCCCTACTGAGCAATTTGTACTGCATGAAAAGAATGCTGATTAACGCGACTCAACCTGAAGAGTTGCGCGTAGCCCTGGTAGACGGCCAAAAACTCTACGATCTGGACATTGAATCCGGTGCTCGCGAACAGAAAAAATCCAACATCTACAAAGGCCGGATCACTCGAATAGAGCCCAGCCTTGAAGCAGCATTTGTGGATTTTGGTGCCGAGCGACACGGCTTTTTGCCGTTAAAGGAAATCTCCAAAGAATACTTTGCCCGCGATCCCGGCCCTGGCCGTATCAACATCAAGGACGTCCTGCGCGAAGGCCAGGAAATCATCGTCCAGGTCGATAAAGAAGAACGCGGCAACAAAGGTGCAGCCTTGACGACCCAGGTCAGCCTGGCAGGTCGTTATCTGGTATTGATGCCCAACAATCCTCGTGCCGGTGGTATTTCCCGCCGTATCGAAGGGGATGAGCGTACCGAACTGCGTGAAGCCATGAAAGACGTCACGGTTCCCGACAAAATGGGCGTGATCGTCCGTACTGCCGGTATTGGCCGCAGCGGTCAGGAACTGCAATGGGATCTCGACTACCTGGTGCAACTGTGGGATGCCATTCAACGCGCCTACAACGAAGTCAAAGCCCCTTCCCTGCTGCTGCAAGAAAGCAACGTGATCATTCGTGCGATTCGCGACTACCTGCGTCAAGACGTAGGCGAAGTGCTGATCGACACCGATGCCGCCTATGCCGAAGCCCTTGGTTTTGTGCAGCAAGTCATGCCGCACTATCAGAACAAGTTCAAGCGCTACGACGACAGCGTGCCGCTGTTTAACCGTTACCAGATCGAAACCCAGATCGAAAGCGCCTTCCAGCGTGAAGTCAAGCTGCCTGCCGGTGGCTCGATTGTTATCGACCCGACCGAAGCACTGGTATCGATCGATATCAACTCCTCACGCGCCACCAAAGGCAGCGATATTGAAGACACAGCCTTCAATACCAACCTCGAAGCTGCCGATGAAATTGCGCGCCAGCTGCGTCTGCGTGACATGGGTGGCCTGGTTGTTATCGACTTTATCGACATGCTCTCCAACAAGCATCAGCGTGAAGTCGAAACACGCCTGAAAAAAGCCCTCGAAATGGATCGCGCCCGCGTTCAGGTTGGCCGTATTTCCCGCTTTGGATTGATGGAAATGTCTCGTCAGCGCCTACGCCCGTCACTGGAAGAAACCAGTGGCCACGTTTGCCCACGCTGTAACGGCACCGGTGTTATCCGTGACATCCAGTCCACTGGCCTGTCCATTCTGCGCCTGATTGAAGAAGAAGCCGCCAAGGAAAACACTGGCCAGGTACGTGCCATTGTGCCGGTATCGGTCGCCAGCTTCTTGCTGAACGAAAAACGCAAACTGATTGACGCCATCGAAAGCCGTCACGGTAACCGTGTTGTCGTTTTGCCAAATCCGAACATGGACACGCCGCATTTTGAAGTCCTGCGCCTGCGTCCAGATGACACCCTGGTAGGAGAGGTTTCCTACGAGCACCGCTTTGATGAAGTCGAACCGGAATACGGCATCGACACCAATCTCAAAGAAACAGCCAAAACCCAACAGGCAGCCGTTAAAGGTGTGGTTCACGCCAAGCCAGTAACCACCACCGCTGTACCAGAACCAGCTGCAGCAGCTCCAGCCGCCACCCCGGTTGCTGCCGCGCCGGCCGCCAATAACAACCCGGGCATGATAGAGAAAGTGGCGTCTTTCCTGTCTGGCCTGTTTGGTGGCGATTCCGGCAACAGTAGCACTACCAGCAGCCCGGCGGCCAAAACAGCAGCACCGGCAGCCACGCCATCCACACCAGCAGCGGCCAATAGCAATCGCAGCAGTAGCAGCACCAATCGCCGCCGTTCAGAGTCCTCCCGTAGCGAAGAACGCTCCGGTAATGGTGGCCGTCGTCGTCGCAACAACGCTGGTAATACCGACAGCAACGACAGCCAAACGGATAACGACAAGCCGCGTAACAACCGCAACGAAGAGCGAGCCAGTCGCCCACGTCGCGAAGAACGCCAGTCCGGCAACCCGGACAACGATTCATCCAACCGGGAAAACAACCGCAGCCGTAGCCGTAACCGTCGTCGCGAACGTCCGGAAGACAGCAGCAACACCGCGGTTACCGACAAAAACATTGAAAAAACATCCGAGCAGGTAACGGACAAGGCCACCAAAGAGGCCACCAGCACCCCGCAGGAAACGACCGACAACAACACAACCAACAGCTCGGCAACAGAGACCTCGTCGAACAATCGTCGTCGTCCACGTCGTGACCGCAGTCGTGGCAGCAGTGAGTTCCGTCGTGAAGCGCCAAAACCAGGTGCAGAAGAAGGAGAAAAGCAGTCCATCGCACCTGCGAGCCGTAATGCCAGCTCCTCAACCACGGCAACCGACAGCAGCAATGAGTCCGGCAGTGAAGAAAAATCACCACGCCGTTCACGTCGTCGTCGCAGCCGTAATGAAGATCGCCAAACTGAAGCAGCAGCAGAAACGACAACAACAGAAACCACAACAGCAGTAGAAACGGCAAGCGCTGACACGGTAGCGACCGAAACCACGGCACCAGAAGCTGAAACTGAAACCAAGGTTGCAGAAAGCACAGCGACCGAGAGTAACGTTGCAGCCACTGCGGCTACCGACGACAAGACCGCTACTGCTGTCGATACCAGCGCTGATGCAACAGACACTGCGGTTAGCACGCCGTCTGAAACCACGGACACCCCGGCCACTGACGCAGCAGCTGAACCCGCTCCGCAAGCGGAAGCAGCCCCGACGCCAGAAAAAGCAGAGACGACCGAAGAAACCCGTCCCCGCCGTCGCCGTCGTAGCCGTAATCGCTCAAACCGCGACAACACATCCGAATCTGCAGCAACAGAGCAGCCGGATAACAACGCGAAAGCCGAAACAGCAACCCCGGAACCGGCTCCGGCAACAGCCAGCGCCCCGGCACCGGTTGACACTGCTGAGCAACCAGAGCCAGTCAAAACAGAAGCCAAAGAAGCCGTCACCGAGACCGTGACCGCCGAAGTGACGGAAGCCAAAACTGCTCCAGCAACCGAGACAACCGCCACGGCAGAAGCGACGGTCGCAGTGGAAACACCGCCAGCGGCAGACACCACGAAGGAACAGACAGCGCCTCGCCGCCGTCGTAACCGTCGCCAAAACTACCGTGCGCCGAATGATCCTCGCAACCAGGGTGACGTTAAAACCGAGTCAGAAACAGCAGCCAAACCGCTGGATACGACAGAGACTTCAACCACCACGCCTGCAGAGGAACCAGTACTTGCTGCTGAACCAGTCGCTGCTGCTAAGGTTGTTGAGGCTAAAGAAGCTGAAGTAAAAACAGAAGCCGAAGTGAAAACAGAAGCCGAAGTAAAAACAGAAGCTGAAGTGAAAACAGAAGCCGAAGTAAAAACAGAAGCTGAAGTAAAAACAGAAGCTGAAGTGAAAACAGAAGCCGAAGTAAAAACAGAAGCCGAAGTGACAGTCGATGATCCTGCGCCAGCCAAACCTGTCGCAGAAACCACGACCGAAACCAACGACACAGCAGCTGACAGCAAGGTTGCAGTCACACCGGCGGAAACAACCGCCACTGACGACACCGCAACCAGCAAAGATCCGAAATCCTCCTGATTTCTGGACAATAGACGAAAACAGGCGGACTCCCCAAAGTCCGCTGGCTTTCTATTCAAAAGGCCTGCCATCGTGCAGGCCTTTTGAATTTCACCATCAATCAATACTCCCTCTCCAGCCAAGCCGGTGCAACCACACGAATTCGGACACAACTGCGCCAATCTTGCCGATATGTCCAATAGCAACCAAGATTTCGACCAATAACATTCTCTCCTGCCCCGCTACGTGCTAGTTTTAAACGATATTCAGATAAGGACGAGGTAGAGGAACCTGTGGATCAGCCTTCACGTATCCTGGTTGTCGATGACGTCGCCAACAACATTCAGGTCGCCATGAATATCCTGCGTGAAGACAACTACGAACTGTCTTACGCCATGTCGGGTAACGATGCCCTCGCTTTATTGCGAACCCAGTCTTTTGACCTGATTTTACTCGATGTCATGATGCCCGATCTGGATGGCTTTGATGTCTGCACACGCATCCGCAAAGACCTCAAGCATCGGGACATCCCCATTATCTTTCTCACCGCACGGGCGGATGTCGATTCAGTGGTCAAGGGCTTCGAGCTTGGAGGGGTCGACTACATCATAAAACCCTTTCATGCCGCCGAATTGCTCGCCCGGGTGCGCACTCATCTGGAGCTGCATACTGCCAAAGCGCTGCTGCAAAAGCACAATATCAGCCTGCGTCAAAAAGTAGAGCTGACCGAAAAACGCCTACTCTCCGAGCTGGAGCAAACCCAGCTGGAAATGATCCATATCCTCACCGAGCTGATGGAGTTCACTTCCGATGAAACCGGCCGCCATATCAAACGTGTGGCCGAATACTCGCAACTGCTGGCACAGCTGCACAACAGCCTGACCGAAGAAGATGCCGTCATCATCTTCCACGCTTCCCCGATGCACGATATCGGCAAGGTCTTTGTGCCTGAAGCGATTCTTCACAAGCCCGGAAAACTGACGGCAGAGGAATACGACACCATGAAAACCCACACCACCTGTGCCCATAATTTCCTCAAGAACTCGCCCCGTCGTATTCTCAAGGCTGCGGATACCATCGCCTGGCAACATCATGAACGCTGGGATGGCAGCGGCTACCCGCTGGGCCTCAAAGGCCATGATATTCATATCTATGGCCGCATTGTGGCTCTGGCCGACGTCTTCGACGCCCTGTCCCACCAGCGCATCTACAAACCAGCCTGGACCATGGCAGACACCACCGCCTACATTATCAATAACAGCGGCACCCATTTTGACCCTTATCTGGTCGAGCTGTTTCGGGACAACCTGGATCAATTCATTGCGCTTGCAGAAGTGTAGCCACTGGCAACAAGCCAGCTGGCTCAGGAACAGCAGAACCCTGCTCCTGCTGTTGACGCTATTACTGTCCTCAACGGTCGTGGCCGGATTCGAACTCACTCCGGAAGAACAAGCCTGGATCGATGCCCACCCCACCGTCACGGTGGCGGTCGAGCGTAACTGGGCCCCTTTTGACTTTGTAGACTACAACGGCAATCCAGATGGCATTTCCCAACGCCTGATCAGCAATATTCTGGCCTCAGTCGGCATCCAGCCCGATTATCGTATCGATGACTGGTCCAGCTTGCTGCGTGATGCCCGTTCCGGCGAGATTCTGATCTTGCCTTCCCTGGTCCACACCCCTGCGCGGCAAGAATATTTGCACTTCACCAAGCCTTACCTGCGTTTAAGTGAGTATTTTTTTGGTCACAGCGATCTGGTGGGCGCCAGCAAAGAGATGCTGATGAAACAGCGTCTGGTCATGCCTGCCGACTTCGCTCTGGATGAAAGCATCCGGGCTCTTTACCCCGACCTCACTATTCTCACCGTGTCCAATCTGGATGAAGCCATCCGCATGATACTGGAAGGCCAGGCCGACTTGCTGATCGATATCTACGCGGTGATGCATTACAAACTCAGCCGTCAGGGCATCATCAATATCAAGCCACTGGTGCCTTATGATGCCGTGAACCTGCATATGGCCGTGCCTCGTTCACAGCCAATCCTGCAAGGTATTATCGACAAGGCGTTGCTGGAAATATCCGCTGCAGATATCAGTGCCCTGTCACAAACCTGGTTGCCTGACCACCCAAGCAGCAATCATCAGCTATTATTGTCGCGCCATGAAATCGAATGGCTACAGCAGCACCCGCAAGTCACTGTTGATGCCCACTTCCTGCCTCCTCTGGTAATCACCGAAGGAGAACAAATCGGTGGCATCGCGGGTGAATATTTCAGCCGGGTCGGCAAGGCTCTGGATATTCGCTTTGCGCCCAATCCCTCCGACCATCATGCCGATATCATTATCTGCGATCTCAACGATTCTGCACTCAATGACGACTATCGAGCGGTCGCAACGCTACTGGAAACTCCGGTTGTTATTCTGATGACCGAGGATGCGGCGTTTATCGATGACGAACAGCAGCTCAGCCGCTTGCGAGTAGGAATACTGGCATCTGCCAGTTTTGACCAACTGTTGGGCAAGCGGATTCCCGGTTTATTGCTGACCCATATCGACTCCCCTACCCAGCTGCTGGACATGCTCGAAGCCGGGCAACTCGACGCCGTGACCATGCCTCTGATACAAGCCAATCACCTGCTGCGGCTGGAGAACTTCCGTCATCTCAAAGTGGTGGGTAAAACCAGCGTGACAATTCAACCCGCCATTATGGTAAACCGCCAGTCACCGGAGTTGATGTCGGCTATCTTGGCCACCGGAATCAAACTCAGTGATGCCGACCGGCTGTCCGTTCTCAACCAATGGTCAAATATCCAGTTTGCCGAACGCATCAACTATCAGCTGGTTGCCAGTGTTGTTGCCGTTTTCATCCTCTACATCATTATCAGCATTTACTGGAACCGCCGCCTGAGCAAGGAAGTCGAGCAGCGCAAACAGACCGAGCAGGCCTTGCAAACCGAACGTGACAACTTCAAAACCCTGTTCAAGGAAGCCACCGAAGGCAATCTGATCTTTCAGTTTGGCCAGTGTATCGCCCACAACCACGCCACCGAACGGCTGCTGGGTTATCGCAACGGCCACAATATCGACGGCATGACACTCGCCAATGCCACGCCATTAACCCAGCCCGATGGCCGCGAGTCTGAAGAGGTGATCACCCGGGCCTTTGCGACCTGTCTCAACAATGGCACCTTTCACCTGGAACTGATGATTCGCCGTCAGGATGGTACCCAACGCTGGCTTGATATTTCCCTGACGCGCATTCACTACGAAGGCCAGCCAGCCATTTATGCCGTACTGAAAGATATTTCAGAGCAGAAACGGCTCACCGCTGAACTGGCCCGCGCCCGCGACAAGGCCGAAGTCGCCAACCGCGCCAAATCGGAATTTCTCGCCAATATGAGCCATGAAATCCGTACCCCCATGAACGCAATTATCGGCTTTACCGAGCTGTTGAGTGAGCAGCTCGACCAGCCTCGCCTGCGCTCTTATGTCGACACCGTACACAAAGCCAGCAGCTCATTGCTGCAACTGATCAATGACATTCTGGATCTGTCGAAAATCGAATCCGGCAAGATGGCGATAACCAAGGCGCCCACCAATGTGAATGTTCTGATTGATGAAATCGCCCAGTTTTTCTCTCTCGCAGTCACTACCAAGGGACTGAATCTGGTCGTCAACACCGATACCCGATTACCGCTTTTTTTATTACTCGACGATGTCCGCCTGCGACAAATCCTGATCAATCTGGTGGGTAATGCCGTCAAGTTCACCCATCAGGGTGCCATCACACTCACCTCACGCACCTTGCACATCGACGATCACCTCAGCAAGGTCGACCTTGAAATCACCATCAGTGATACCGGCATAGGCATTGAGCCGGATCAGATTCAGGCCATTTTCACCGAGTTTGAACAACTCGACAGCCGCCACGCCGGTGGCACCGGGTTGGGGCTGGCCATATCCCAACGCCTGATTGAACGTATGGGAGGGAGCATCTCCGTCACCAGCAGCCCCGGCCAGGGATCAACATTTACCCTCAAACTGGTTGGTATCGACATCGCATCAGTTGAAACCGCTGACCGGACAGAGCCGGGACAAAAACTTGGTCGCCTCCGGATCGATGATTTTGAACCCTGCAGCATTCTGGTGGTTGATGACATCGACAATAACCGCGAACTGATTGCCCGTATTTTTGAGCACTCACAGATCCAGATTCTCACCGCAGCCAACGGCCAGGAAGCCCTCGATGCCGTCGCCTTGTCACCGCCGGATCTGGTGTTGATGGATATCCGCATGCCGGTAATGGACGGCTATGAAGCCACCCGAATCCTGCACAAGCGTTACCCGGGCCTGCCGGTGGTCGCACTGACAGCATCAGTATTACAAGGGGGAGAATCTGCACCGGATTTGCAACGCTTTGACGCCCATTTGCAAAAACCGGTCTTGCAGCGTGAACTGATCAAGACACTGAAGCAGTTCCTCGCCACCAGAGACGAAAACAACCGCCCGGACACACCGGCAACAGCCAATACCACCACCGATACCACACCCTTACCCTTGTCGAACCCTCCCGACAGCAGCGTACTGGTGAGCATCAAGGACCAATTGATGCCGCTTTACGAGCAGGCCCGTCATACCCACAACCTGAAAGACATCGGCCAATTTGCCCAGGCATTGCAGCAGTTATCGACCGCAGAAGGCATCACCTCACTGACTGAAATTGCCAGCAATCTGCTCGCCGCCATCGATACCTTCGACATTGTGTTGATCGAAAACCTGATGAGCAAATATCAAAGCCTGCTGGCCAGTACCGACCAGCCATAAAAATGCCCCCGGCCTGGCTAAGACCGGGGGCAAAAAACTGCGTTCCGCGAGGAGCATCGTGAACGCAGGTCACAGGGACTCCTGCTGTCTTCAGCTACAAACCCGGCAGGCTTTAATGGCCTGCCCGGCAGCTAAAACGTATCCCCGGGGATACGGACAAAACCTTCCATCAATACGCGAGCGGAACGACTCATCACGGCCTTTTGGGCACGCCATTCACCATCCACCAGCTCTGCCGCAGCACCGACTCGCAAGGTACCGGACGGGTGCCCAAAAATAACCGCGTCACGCTCGACACCACCGGCTGCCAGATTCACCAGCGTGCCGGGCACTGCCGCCGCAGTAGCAATAGCCACCGATGCCGTTCCCATCATGGCATGGTGCAATTTACCCATCGACAAGGCACGGACACAGACATCAATGGCGTCGGCCTCAATCTGCTTGCCACTGGACGAGACATACGCTGTCGCAGGAGCCACAAATGCAATTTTGGGAGTGTGCTGGCGAGCGGCTGCTTCTGAGATATCGTTAATCAATCCCATTTTGACCGCACCCCAGGCCCGCATGGTTTCAAAACGTGCCAGTGCTTCAGCATCGCTGTTGATGTCTTTTTGCAACTCGGTACCGGTGTAACCAATATCCGCAGCATTGACAAAAATGGTCGGAATACCGGCATTGATCATGGTTGCCTTGAAGGTTCCGATACCCGGTACTTCCAGGTCGTCGACCAGGTTGCCGGTTGGGAACATCGAGCCTTCGCCATCGGCCGGATCCATGAACTCCACTTCGACTTCTGCCGCCGGGAAGGTCACTCCATCCAGCTCAAAGTCACCGGTTTCCTGTACTTCTCCCGCCGTGATGGGCACATGGGCAATAATGGTTTTACTGATGTTTTTCTGCCAGATACGTACCGTACAGACGCCGTTTTCCGGAATCCGCCCGGCATCCACAAAACCGGACATAATGGCAAAGGCACCCACCGCTGCCGTCAGGTTGCCACAGTTACCCGACCAGTCGACAAATGCTTTATTGATGGCTACCTGACCAAACAAATAATCCACATCATGGTCTGGCTGGGTGCTTTTATCCACGATAACGGTTTTCGAGGTGCTGGAAGTAGCGCCCCCCATACCATCGATCTGCTGACCGTAAGGATCCGGGCTGCCAATCACACGCTGCAGAATCTTGTCACGGGCTTCACCCGGCTCCTGAGCGGCAGGCGGTAAATCCTGGCGGCGAAAAAACACACCTTTTGATGTCCCACCACGAATATAGGTCGCCGGAATTTTAATTTGAGGAACGTGGGCCATATGGTCTCCTTGATGAGCCGGTACCGGGAAACAGGCACCGGCCATGTCTATAAATCGGTTCTGGACAAAACGAACCGCTGGCGGCCTCTTGTTTTCAGGGGCAACCAGCGGCTACGGAGTTTGCCGCTTATTCCTGTCCGAGGAAGTCCTTGGCAAACATTTGCAATACGCCACCGGCGTTATAAACACGTACTTCCGTTGCGGTATCCAGACGACAGGTCACCGGTACCTCAACCACCTCACCACTACGGCGAGTCACTTCAAGGATCAGCTCACTGCGTGGAGAAATATCGCCTTTGATGGTGTAGGTTTCGGTGCCATCCAGACCCAGGGTCAGACGAGTGGTACCCGGCTTGAATTCCACCGGTAATACTCCCATACCCACCAGGTTGGTCCGGTGAATACGCTCGAAACCTTCTGCGACGATCACTTCCACGCCTGCCAGACGAACGCCTTTGGCGGCCCAGTCACGGGAAGAACCCTGACCATAATCAGCACCCGCCACAATAATCAGCGGCTGTTTGCGGTTCATGTAGGTTTCAATCGCTTCCCACATACGCATTTGTTCGCCTTCCGGCTCAACCCGCGCCAGAGACCCCTGAATCACGTCACCCTGCTCGTCACGACACATTTCGTTCAGCAATTTCGGGTTGGCGAATGTCGCACGCTGCGCCGTCAGGTGATCGCCTCGGTGCGTTGCATAGCTGTTGAAATCTTCTTCCGGCAAGCCCATTTTGGCGCAGTATTCACCGGCCGCACTGTGTGCCTGAATCGCATTGGATGGCGACAGGTGATCGGTAGTGATGTTGTCACCCAGCACCGCCAGAGGACGCATGTCTTTCATGCTGCGTTCACCCGCCAGGGCACCTTCCCAATAAGGAGGACGACGGATATAGGTCGACATTGGACGCCAGTCGTACAGTGGGCTCTCGGCTTGTTCGATTTCACCCAGATCAAACATCGGGATATAGACTTGCTTGAACTGCTCCGGCTTAACCGCGGAGGCAACGATGGCATCAATTTCTTCATCTGATGGCCACAGGTCTTTCAGGGTAATTTCCTTGCCATCAACCACGGCCAGGGCATCGTGCTCGATATCAAAACGCACCGTACCGGCAATCGCATAGGCCACAACCAGTGGTGGTGACGCCAGGAAAGCCTGCTTGGCATACGGATGGATACGACCATCAAAGTTACGGTTACCCGACAGTACTGCGGTGGCGTACAGGTCACGGTCGATAATTTCTTGCTGAATCGCTGGGTCCAGTGCACCCGACATGCCGTTACAGGTCGTGCAGGCATAAGCCACGATACCGAAGCCGAGTTTTTCCAGCTCAGTCAGCAAGCCAGCTTCTTCCAGATACAGTTTGGCAACCTTGGAACCTGGTGCAAACGAGCTTTTCACCCAGGGTTTGCGTGTCAGGCCCAATTCATTGGCTTTTTTCGCCAACAATGCCGCTGCAACCACGTTGCGAGGGTTCGATGTATTGGTACACGAAGTAATCGCCGCAATAATCACCGCGCCATCCGGCATCAGGCCATCGGCTTCTTCCTGCCTGCCAGCAGCCAGTTTGCCTTCATCGGCGATACCGCGTTCGGTCAGATCCGAGGTTGGCAAACGACGATGCGGGTTGGACGGGCCAGCCATGTTACGAACCACAGAGGACAAATCAAACTGCAGCACGCGCTCGTATTCAGCGTCGACCAGCGCATCCGCCCACAAGCCGGTCTCTTTGGCGTATTGCTCAACCAGTGCGACTTGCTCAGGCTCACGCCCGGTCAGTTTCAGGTAATCAATGGTTTGGGAATCGATGTAGAACATCGCAGCGGTGGCACCAAACTCAGGACACATGTTAGAGATCGTGGCACGGTCACCAATGGACAGGCTGGCGGCACCGGCACCGAAGAACTCAACATAGGCACCGACTACCCGTTCCTTGCGCAGGAATTCGGTTAACGCCAGAACAATATCGGTAGCGGTAATCCCGGGCTGACGTTTGCCAATCAGCTCAACCCCGGTAATGTCTGGCAGGCGCATCATGGATGGCAAGCCCAGCATCACGGTTTCGGCTTCCAGACCACCAACACCAATCGCGATAACGCCCAGCGCATCCACGTGTGGTGTGTGGGAATCGGTCCCGACACAGGTATCCGGGAAAGCCACCAGCTTGCCGTTGTCATCTTCACGGGCCTGAATCACTGGCGACATCTTTTCCAGATTGATCTGGTGCATGATGCCGTTACCGGCCGGGATCACATCGACGTTTTTGAAAGCGGTTTTGGTCCACTCAATAAAGTGGAAGCGGTCAGCGTTACGACGATCTTCAATCGCCCGGTTTTTCTCGAAGGCATCCGGGTCAAAACCTGCGGCTTCAACTGCCAGCGAGTGGTCAACAATCAACTGGGTTGGCACAACCGGATTCACTTTGGCCGGGTCGCCTCCCTGGTCAGCAATGGCATCACGCAAACCCGCCAGGTCGACCAGCGCCGTCTGACCGAGAATATCGTGACACACGACTCGTGCCGGGTACCATGGAAAATCCAGGTCACGCTTGCGTTCGATCAGCTGTGTCAGGGAAGCGGTCAGGTCGGCAGGGTCACAACGACGAACCAGTTGTTCCGCCAACACGCGGGAAGTGTACGGCAGCTTGGCATAGGCCCCAGGCTGGATCGCATCAACAGCTGCACGAGTATCGAAATAATCGAGGTCGGTACCAGGCAGGTTTTTACGGAATTCAGTATTCATGGTGTTCTCTCTTCCGGCTGTCGGACAACAACCGGTTGTTGTAATTTGGTTGTGACTTCAGGCAGCAGCATTGCTTGGCCCAACACGTCAGGTGCCTTCAACACACTGGTTTCAGGCACCCGGCTTGTGGCGAATGGACAGCTCTATGGCCAGCATCCATCACCTGCTCATCACAACAATCAACTGCGTTCAGATATATCAACCCATTCGGCGCTTTCCGGGCCGGAGTAGTCTGCAGATGGACGGATAATCCGGTTGTTGGCACGCTGTTCCATAACATGAGCACACCAGCCAGAAGCCCGTGAACACACAAAGATAGGTGTAAACAACTTGGTTGGGATACCCATAAAGCTGTAAGCCGAGGCGTGGAAGAAATCCGCGTTGCAGAACAGTTTTTTCTCGCGCCACATCACCGCTTCAACACGCTCGGAAACAGCGTACAGATGCTTGTCATTGACCAGTTCAGCCAGTTTTTGTGACCATTCCTTGATGATGGCATTACGCGGGTCACACTCTCTGTAAATCGCGTGACCAAAGCCCATGATCTTGTCTTTGCGCGCCAGCATACCCATGATGGCTTCTTCTGCTTCATCGGCTGAACGCCATTGCTCGATCATGTCCATGGCCGCTTCGTTGGCACCACCATGCAGTGGCCCACGCAGGGAACCAATGGCAGCGGTCACACAGCTGTGAATATCGCTCAGGGTGGAAGCACACACGCGGGCAGTAAACGTCGAAGCATTAAATTCGTGTTCTGCATACACGATCAGTGACGCGTGCATCACATCCACATGCATTGGATCAGGTTTTTTGTTGTGCAGGGTCCACAGGAACTGTTCACCAATGCTGTCGGCCTCGGTCTCTACCTCGATACGCAAACCATCGTTATGGGTAAAGTTGTACCAGTAGTTGATCATGCCAGGGAAAACCGCCAGCATGCGATCAATGCTGTCGTGGGCCTGGGAAAAATCGGTTTCGGTTTCCAGATTACCCAGCATCGAACAACCGGTCCGCATCACATCCATTGGGTGAGCGTCAGCTGGAATCTGTTCCAGTACGGTTTTCAAGGCGTCGGGCAAGCCACGCAGGCTTTTCAATTTGGCTTTGTAACCGTCCAGCTCTGCCTGATTAGGCAATTTGCCGTACAGCAACAAATAAGCGACTTCTTCAAACTGGGCCTTGTCGGCCAATTCCTTGATATCGTAACCACGGTAGGTCAGACCGGCACCGCTTTTACCTACGGTACACAGTGCCGTTTCACCGGCAGATTGTCCGCGCAAGCCTGCGCCACTCAGTTTTTTTGCTTCAGCCATCATTATGCTCCATCGAAACTGGTCAGTTGCCACACCTGTAGCGGTGGTATGCCGTATCGCGCCAACAGCCAATATCCGTTGTGTTGTGGCCGCAGTAACGCGATACGTACAGGTGTAGATCTGGTGTTATTATTGGGTCAGCCGGAGGCTTACTTGTTTTTACCTTCAGAGAACAGCTGGTCCAGCTTCTGTTCAAAATCGTGGTAGTTCAAGTAAGAGTAAAGATCCATACGGGTCTGCATCATGTCGACAACTGCGCGCTGATCACCGTTTTCAAGAATGCTGGTATATACCGTTTCTGCTGCCTTGTTCATGGCACGGAACGCACTCAGTGGGTACAGCACCATGGCAGCGCCCCATTCACCCAGCTGCTCACGGTTCCACAATTCGGTTTGACCGAACTCGGTAATGTTCGCCAGTACTGGCACATCACCCAGCGCTTCAGAGAAGGCACGGTAATGTTCTTCGGTTTTGATTGCTTCCGCAAAAATGCCATCCGCACCTGCAGCCACATAGGCTTTGGCACGTTCCAGCGCCGCTTCCAGACCTTCCTGGGCAAAGGCATCGGTACGGGCCATGATGAAGAAATCAGGATCGGTACGGGCATCAACCGCCGCACGGATACGGTCGGTCATTTCTTCAACCGAAACAATTTCCTTGTTCGGACGATGACCACAACGTTTCTGGGCTACCTGGTCTTCCAGGTGAACCGCAGCGGCACCGGCTTTTTCCATCTGCTGGATAGTGCGGGCAATGTTAAACGCGCCACCCCAACCGGTATCAATATCCACCAGCAATGGCAAAGAAGAGGCTGCCGTAATACGGCTAACATCGGCGATCACGTCGTTCAGCGACGTCATACCCAGATCTGGCAGACCATAAGAGGCATTCGCCACACCACCACCGGACAGGTAAATTGCCTTGTGTCCGATACGTTCAGCCATCATGGCGCTATAAGCATTGATGGTGCCCACAATCTGTAATGGTTTGTTTTCCGCCAGTGCCTGACGAAATTTTTGTCCTGGAGTCATCATTGACCCTCCTCTTCTGCCATAAGTCGTTCAAGATTAAGAAGCGACGTCTGGATATGACGTCGCATCAACAGTTCAGCCAACTCGGCATCACGTGCTGCGATGGCTTCAACGATACGTTGGTGTTCCTGCAGAGCCTGTAATGGGCGCTCGGTACTGGTACTGGTTTGATAGCGGTACATACGCACCAGGTGATACAACTCGCCGTATAACATTTGCTGCAAGCGTTCATTCTTGCTGCCACGAATCAGCCGGTAATGCAGGTCGAGATCACCGGCTTTCTGGTAATAACTCTGCCCTTGCTCAGCCTCAATCGATGCCGCGTGTTCATTCAGCAAGGTTTGTAACTCAGCAATTTCGTCGTCCGTCATCCGCTCGGCGGCGAGACGGCAAGCCATGCTTTCCAGTTCAACCCGGACTTCATAGATATCGCGCAGCTCCGCCAACGATAACGACACTACCCTGGCTCCGGCATGGGGAATACGCACAACCAGGTGCCGGGCTTCCAGTTTCTGAATGGCTTCACGCATCGGCGCACGGCTACCGCCGTACTTCTGCACCAGCATTTGCTCCGACACTCGTACACCCGGCTTCAGCTCTCCCCGCACAATGGCGGTGGTGAGTTCTGAAAAAACCTTATCTGCGAGTGTTTGAGGGTCTGCCATCAGATTGTCTACAATCGATTGGGATGTGCTCACAATAAGGCCCTTGAAGGAGATTAACAATAGACTTTAGGCTAATATTGTATACGAAAATGCATAATCTGGCTAAAAAAAGGCCAGAATATTTGTTCAGAAAACGATTTTGTATGCAATCGGTGACGATGACCCGTTTGGTGTCACCTTGTCGCCAGGCTCCACTTGCTTGTCGCTCCACATCGACTGCAGCGTGTGCTGAGGCATGATGGGGCGGCAGCGGCAGATAGAATCAAGGGGCAGAACTGGAACCTCACGCTGTTGCAGCTGAGCATCCATTTTGAGTGGCAGCATCGACGCGTATCTGGATGGGTAGCGCGACCAGTGACTGACCCAGAACACTGAACAGCCTTACACAGGGTTTTGAATACGCTCTTTATTCGGGGTCAACAGATATACGCTTTATTTCAGCAATCGACAAAATCTCATCAGTCTTGCTGCCTTTAAGGTAAAGGGGACATCTATAGCTCACGAAACATATTATCTCCATTGATGATATTTTATGAATACCAAATAAAACCAACATTAATCCTGCACCCGGTTCTGATATTGTGATTTTGCAGAACGCCAGAAAACCGGTATGCATCAGCACCAGATATTGATTGTTTTTATTGCATGATTGTTTATTTGCAGTCGCCAGGATTTGCCAGCAATGATTTATTGATATGCTGAATTCAGGCTGTACTTTTTATTGGTTTATTAGTGTTTATTCGTACGCTTGACAGCTCCACACTTCCAGCCTCTCTCTCCCTCTACCCACTCTTTTTTCTCCCAACCTCATGCCCCAACCTGCATGCCCCAACCTGCATGCCCCGGCCAAACCGGGCCACGCAGCGGAGGCGACTGATTTCCCAGTCAGCAGGGTACTTATTCAGCTGGCATCGACAATGCTTTGGGAGAAACAATAATGCCGTTGTTATCGGCATAGACAAAGCAGCCGGGTTTGAATACAACGCCGCCAAATTTGACCTCAACGTTCACATCACCCAGGCCACGCTTGTCGGTTTTGAGTGGATGGGTCGCCAATGCCTGAACACCCAGTGCGGTTTCCATAATGGCATCAACATCACGAATACAGCCATTAATAATAATGCCTTCCCAGCCGTTGTTAGCGGCTTTTTCTGCCAGCATATCACCCAGCATGGCGTGGCGTAGTGAACCACCACCGTCGACAACCAGTACCTTGCCCTTGCCGTCAGTGGCCACCAGCTCACGGACCTTGGAGTTATCCTCAAAGGCTTTGATGGTCACAATCTCGCCACCAAAGCTGTCATGGCCGCCATAATTGTTGAACATAGGTTCAACCACTTCGATCAGTTCAGGATATTCATCGCACAGATCGGGGGTCAGATAATCAGTCATACAAGTGGTCTCCTGTTAAGTGTGTTGGCTATCAAACACCATACAGGGCACTGTCGTCCAGACCACTTTGGGCTGATAGCAAGCAAGAATCATTCAAGTAATAACGAGTGATTAACGACTGGATTCCCCGGCAAGGCATGCAGATTACCCAGCCAGTCGCCCACCAATGGCCAGACTTCATGACAGGCTGTCGGGCTGTTGACCATGCCGGAGTGATCATAATCTTCACTAAAACCGCTATCGGTACCCAGCACCGTCATGGATTTGGGCACTTCCACGCCTGCGTCGGAACCGTAGTGTTCGTAAAAACGACGGCAGCAGGTGAGCGGATCAACACGATCAGCGACACCGGCAAACATGCGCAACGGCACCCTGGCCTGTCGCCAGGCGGGCAACAATGGTTGTTTGGCTGCTGTCAGTTGCCATTTGCCAAAAATAGCCTGTCGTGCCAGGTATTCATTCACGATACCGGCCGGTTCATTTTCGGGGCCAATGCCGACCTTGAGACCGTCCAGCTCACCCTTGATGGACATCAGCGTCCGTAAACTTAATGCCCCTAATGGCATCCACAAATACCAGGGGCGTTTCAGCACCTGGGCACCAAACGACACCACACCGGCGCAGTTGTCCGGGTGTAATTTGGCCGCTGCAATCGCAGTTGCCAGCACCACTCCACCCAAGGAGTGTCCGATCCAGGCCGGGTATTCTCCGGTTTTTTCACAGACAAAATCATTGACGGCGGGCACATCGTAACAGGCGTACTGTTGCGCCGTATTGTCCGTGTATTCGATATTGCGTGGCGACAATCCATGGCCCCGCTGCTCCATCAACCAGACATCAAACCCCTGCCGCACCAGCCAGGCAGCCAGGCCGTCACCATCGGCGGTCAGCCAGAAACTGCGATTGGTAAACGAGCCATGCAGCAGCACAACCGGTGGACGACGGCCATCACGGTCTGGAGATGTTTCATAACTGCCGGGGGACAGGTGTGTTACCGCCACTTCGACACTGCGATCCTGATCAAGGTTGTGCTTGACCAGATAAACATCATCGGTAAAACCGGCCAGGTTATCAGCCCTGGCCAGTGTTACCGGAAACAGCGCACTGCTGCTTTTCATGCGGGAATATCTCCAAAGCTCCGATCACCAGCGACCGGGTACTCATTGCGGTAAGATAAGAATGGCAGCCCGTTTGGACATTAATGTGACTTGTCCGCGAGGAAGAACCAGGTATCCATAACAGAGTCCGGGTTCAACGACACGCTGTCGATGCCATGTTCCATCAACCAGCGGGCAAAATCCGGATGATCTGATGGCCCCTGGCCACAAATACCCACGTATTTACCTTGTCGTTTACATGCCTGAATGGCCTTTTCCAGCAGCACCTTGATCGCCGGATTACGCTCATCAAACAGATGGGCAATAATACCGGAATCCCGATCCAGTCCGAGTGTCAGCTGGGTCAAATCATTGGAACCGATCGAGAAACCATCAAAGTGCTGTAAAAACTCGTCGGCGAGAATGGCATTGGCCGGCAGCTCACACATCATAATCAGCTTGAGGCCGTTCTTGCCGCGCTCCAGGCCGTTGTCTTTCAACAAGTTAACGACTTGCTCCGCTTCACCAGGGGTGCGCACAAAGGGCACCATGATCTCGACATTGGTAAAGCCCATCTCATCCCGCACCTTGTGCATGGCCCGGCATTCCAGCTCAAAACAATCGCGGAAATTTTTCGAGATATAACGGGAAGCGCCACGGAAGCCCAGCATCGGGTTTTCTTCTTCCGGCTCGTACAAACGGCCACCAATCAGGTTGGCGTACTCGTTTGATTTGAAGTCTGACAAGCGCACGATTACCCGCTTGGGCCAGAACGCGGCGGCCAGTGTTGAAATCCCTTCCACCAGCTTTTCGACGTAAAAGTCGACCGGCCCCGGATAGCCGGCAAAACGGCGTTGTACCGTAGGCTTGAGGTCTTCGGGCAGGTTGTCGAAATTCAGCAAGGCCTTGGGGTGCACACCGATCATGCGATTGATAATAAATTCCAGCCGCGCCAGACCAACCCCGGCGTTTGGCAGCTCCTGGAAATCAAAGGCCCGGTCGGGATTGCCTACGTTCATCATGATTTTGAACGGCAGCTCCGGCATTGAGTCCACGCTGTTGGTGCGGATATCAAAATCCAGTGCGCCATCGTAAACATAACCTGTATCGCCCTCGGCACAGGATACCGTGACCGGCTGGCCATCTTTCAGTCGCTCGGTAGCGTCTTCACAACCGACCACCGCCGGAATGCCCAGTTCACGCGCAATAATCGCGGCATGGCAAGTCCGCCCACCCCGGTTGGTAACAATGGCTGACGAGCGTTTCATGATCGGTTCCCAATCCGGGTCGGTCATATCGGCAACCAGTACATCCCCTTCCCGGATCTGATCCATATCGTCGATATCGTTCAGGACCCGAACCGGCCCGGAGCCAATCCGGTGGCCAATACTGCGTCCTTCGGCCAGCACCGTGCCGGTTTCTTTCAGCAGGTAGCGCTCCATCACGGTTTTGCTGGTGCGGCTCTTGACCGTTTCCGGTCGCGCCTGCACCACGTACAACTTGCCGTCATCCCCATCCTTGGCCCATTCGATATCCATCGGCCGGCCATAGTGCTCTTCGATGGTCAGCGCCATGCGTGCCAGTGCTTCGGCTTCGGTATCGGTAATGGAAAACTGCTGTCGCAACTCACGATCCACCCGCAAGGTTTCAACCGACTGGCCAACACTGGCCGAAGCGTTGTATACCATCTTGATGGCTTTGGCACCGAGATTGCGACGTAATATAGAGGGACGGCCTTCACGCAGATTGTGCTTGTGGATGTAGAACTCATCCGGGTTTACTGCCCCTTGCACCACGGTTTCACCGAGGCCGTATGATGCAGTAATAAACACCACCTGATCAAAACCGGACTCGGTATCAATCGAGAACATCACACCACTGCTGGCAGTCTCGCTGCGCACCATGCGCTGCACACCGGCCGACAGGGCAATCGCGCTGTGATCAAAGCCCTGATGTACCCGGTAGGCAATCGCCCGGTCATTAAACAATGAGGCAAAGACATCCCGAACCGCATGCAGAACGTTATCAATCCCCACGATATTCAGATGGGTTTCCTGCTGACCAGCAAAGGAGGCGTCTGGCAGGTCTTCTGCTGTGGCCGACGAGCGCACTGCAGCCGCTATCTGGTCATTATCGCCTTGCAGCGTGTCGTACGCTGTCCGGATAGCAGACTCCAGCGCCGGTGGTAACGGCGCCGCCAGAATCCAGCTACGAATGGCAGCACCGGTTTCTGCCAGTGCCCGTACATCATCCACATCCAGATCGGACAATGCGGCATTGATACGATCATCCAGTCCCTGATAGGAAAGAAATTCCCGATAGGCGTCGGCACTGGTGGCAAAACCACCCGGCACGGTAACGCCAGAACTGGCCAGGTGGCTGATCATTTCTCCGAGCGAGGCATTTTTGCCACCAACCCGGTCCACATCTGCCATACCTACCTGATCAAACCAAAGTACATAGTCAGTCAATGTTGTTCTCCTGTACCATCGCGTGCTTTATGAGCCTGCTGAACTCATCGACGCCACCAGTGGTGACCTCGACGGTAAGAACACCGTTTTTGGGTTTCGGTGATTACGGGTTCAGATAACCCTTTTTATGCTGCTTCCGGACCATCCAGCGTACCGATATGGTTCATTATCATAACAGTCTACTGATGCAGATCATCGTCTGCGGTTATTCGTATACTCAGTGACTCAAATCGGGCCGTAGCAAGCGCGCGTAATACTAAGTGCAGGTAGAACAAATTTCCATATGAAGCGATACGCCTACTTTATTTCTGATGGCACCGGCATCACCGCCGAGATGCTGGGCAATAGCCTGCTGGCACAATTTGAGAAGATTGAATTCGAGTGTGTCACCCTGCCCTACATCGACAGCATCGTCAAAGCCGAACAAGCGGTTGCCCTGATTAATGCTGATGCAATCAAGAGCGGCCAGCCAGCGATTATTTTTGATACCGTCATCGACAAGTCCATCCAGCATGTCATCGATACCGCCAATGGCCTGAAGATCGATATCTTTGATGCTTTCCTGAAACCATTGGAACAGGCGCTAGGGGAAGATTCTTCCTACAGCGTGGGGATGTCCCACTCTGCCAAGAACACCAGTTACCTGTCTCGCATCGACGCCGTCAACTTCGCACTGGATAACGACGACGGCGCCCGTACCCGCCAATACAAAACCGCCGATGTGATTCTGGTGGGGGTTTCCCGTTGCGGCAAAACCCCTACTTGTCTTTATCTGGCGATGCAATATGGCATCAAGGCGGCCAACTACCCACTGACCGAAGAAGACATGGCCGATTTACGACTCCCCAAAAGCCTTGAGCCGTATCGCAAAAAGCTGTTTGGATTGACCATTGATCCTGATCGTCTGTCGGTGATTCGTAATGAGCGCCGCGCCAACAGCCGTTATTCTTCCCTGAAGCAGTGTTATCACGAAGTGGACGAGGTCGAAACCCTGTACCAGCGCGAACAAATCCCCTTTATCAGCACCACGGACAAGTCGATCGAGGAAATTTCCACCCGGATCCTGGCCAAGACGGGCATGCAACGGAAGCTACGTTCCTGAAGAACAAGACATTCAGGGTGCGCGACGGATCAAACCGGTATGACGTCTGACCCGCTACGCTATGACAACAACGCCAGCGCCAGACGATCATTCATCAGCCGCGCCACCTGCTTGGGATGAGTAAACACCAGACTGTGGTCCGCCCCGGCGACCCCCTGGGCGATCCAGTCGCTGCTTTGCTGCTCCAGCCGTAACTGCCGCTGTTTCATCTCCGGGGCACTCAATTCGCCCACCAGACTCATACCCGGCAGTGGTGATGTCCAGTCGAGGTAATAAGCCTGTTGGCGTCCCAGCGATTCACTGACGGCTCCCAGAGCCTGGCTCAACCCCGGACGATTGGCCTGCAAACGCTTCATGGCTACTTTATCTGCTGTCGGATTACGTCGGCGATTGGGCGACACCACATCGAGGAAATCCCGATACGCGCCGTCATCCCCTTGCCGGAAACGTTGCGCCAATGCCGCATAGCGCGCTTCTTTATCTTGCAGGCCAGCGGCATCGTCACCAGACAATAGCGCCGGTTCAAGCAAATACAGCAACCCAAACGCATGCCGCTTGACCAATTCTGTCGCCACCATACCGCCAAAAGAATACCCAACCAGATCGGTATCCCACCAATCCAGCGCTGTCAGCAATTCTTCAATTTGTTGCGCATAATCGTTAATGGTTGGCTTGTCGCAATCGATAAAGGACGACTTGCCCATCCCGGCAAAATCCGGAATCAATATTTCACTCCAACCATCCAGATAATTAGCCACATACGTCCAGGTCAGTTCCCCGGCGATACCGGCACCGTGCAGCAACACCAGACGCCGGTGCCCGGCCTGAGATGTTGATGGCGATGTCGATTGCAACAGCAGTGCATGTTGATTAACACGGGTGGTACGAAGATTAACGGGGTGCTTTTCCACAATTAGCCTTAAAACTGACAGAATAATAGGTTCAGAAGGGCTCGACGGGCAGGCAAAGGCTGCCCAAAGACGACAGCGCCAGTCTAACCAGCAGGTTATAGCAATGCCAGGGGTTGTGAATCGGACACCATGCGCCGGATAATACGCCGCTATTTTATCCACCGACCGATCGGGAATCCTTCGCTCTCATGTCCAGCACGCCCATACCGGCCGCATCTCACGCCACCGGACTGCCCTTTTCAGCCCGATCACTCTTGTTCTGCTGCCATCAACTCCCCGAGGCTGCCTTATTGTACAGCGGCAGCAGTGGCCAGTCGCACTCTCAACGCTGGGCCGTACTGGCCTGGGCTCCGAGCCGCACCCTGTCGGCTCGCAGTGCATCACAATGGCAGCAACTGCAACGCACTCTGGAAACAGGGCAAACGCCATCAACAAACCCGACGGGCCGTTCCGACAACAGTGGTTTTATCAGTGGCTGGATGGGGTATTTCTCCTTTGATGCCTGTCATCAGACGGTCGCGGGCATGCAGCCATCGGCGACGCAGTCGACACCGGCACAACCACCGCTGGCAGAATTTCATTATTATCCCCATAGTCTGCTACTCGACTTCAACGCAGACACCGTCACCCTTCGCAGCCCACAGCCTCTGACTGGCCAATACCGTCACGAGCTGATTACGCAGTTACAGCAAGCGCTTGAGCAACAAAGTACTCACGACACCGCTCTTCAGCTCCAACAACCGGACAAACCCGCTTGGCAAGTCCGCTGGAATGCCCGCGAGTATGAACAGGCATTCAATCAGGTGCAGGATTACATCCTTTCCGGTGATGTGTATCAGGTGAATCTGACCATGCCCTTTCGCTGTCAAAACGATCTGACCGATGCGGCACCGGCCGGGTTGCTGGAGCATTTTGATGCGCCGTTTTCTTGCTATTTCCGGAGCCAGTTCCTGACGCTATTCAGTGTCAGTCCGGAGCGTTTTATGCGTATCCGTCAACGCCAGATGACCACCAGCCCGATCAAGGGCACCGCCCCCCGGGGGAAAACCGCCAGCGAAGACCAGGCCAATCGCCAGTGGCTGGCCGACAGTCAAAAAAATCAGGCGGAAAACCTGATGATTGTGGATCTGTTACGTAATGATCTGGGGCAATCCGCGCGCACCGGCAGTGTTCAGGTCGACAAGCTGTTTGATATTGAATCCCATGCCAATGTCCACCATATGGTCAGCACCATTCAGGCACAGCTGAAAGCGGATATTTCACCGTTGCAGGCTGTATTAAGTGCTTTTCCTGGTGGCTCGATCACTGGCGCACCCAAAAAACGGGCACTGGAAATCATCCAGGAACTGGAACCCGATAGCCGTGGCCTGTACTGCGGTTCTTTTGGTTACTTCAGTGATCAGGGGGAAACTGATTTCAATATTCTGATCCGCTCGGTCGTGGCGACCACAACGGGGGCAGAATGCTGGGCCGGTGGCGGCGTGGTCAAGGATTCTACCGCAACAGGGGAATACGACGAGTTATACAGCAAGGTTCAGGCGCTGCTGGATATCATCGGCTGACATCATCGTTCAGGGCCAACCAGACCGGTCATCAGCCATGGCTACGGATCGATCCGGTATATTACCTGCCCACCACTTTCACGCGTCTTGATGTTCATTACCGCATCCTGCTTGCTGATCACGGTCGTACCGGTGCTGGTGGTCGACGATTTTTTGGCTGCCGTTGTTTTGGCTGCCGTTGTTTTGGCTGGCTTGACTGACCGGGTTGGTGTGGTCGACTTCGCCGGTGCCGCCGCTTTGGCCGGCTCCCTCGGTTCGACCACGGTTACCGCCTTGGCCACAACAGCGGACTCAGCCTTGGCCTCGTCTTGTGACTTGGCAGGGGTTGCAGCCACTGGTGTTTTCCTGGCTTTACTGGTTGTTGTCGCCGCAGGTTCGGCACCGGGATTATTCAGATCACGATTGGCATTCCAGCGCGGAAAGTCTGCCGGCACTTTTTTGGTGGTCTTGACCGATGACGTCGCTGCCTGATTCACCGCAGGCGACTTGACCACCGGCTTTGTTTTGTTCAGCGTCAGACTGCTGGACGGCGTTGGCAATGCCCGCTGACTGGTCACCGCAGGTTTGGTGGCAAGGGTTTTAGAGCTGCTCACACCAGCCACACTCTTGCCAGACGATGCCTTGGGGGCCACATAAGCCGGGACTGAGCGCTGGGCTGTCCCGGTATCCCGAACCGTTTTTTTGGAAACCAGTGCCGAAGCAGGAATCGGCACCACTTCGATAATTTCTGACCGGGTGTACCCTTGGGTTGTATTGCTACTAACCGACCGGGAGCGGGAACCAATATTCTTTACACCTTGACGGTGTGACACTCCGGTACTGCCGGAGCTGTTTCTGGAAACCAGTTCAGACGTCGGCATTGGCGCGACCTCAACCACATTGGAACGGGTATAACCCGGAGATACCCTGGCCGCAGGAACGGATGATCGAGTGGTATCAGCAGCACCTGGGTGGCGGTCTGCTTCCAGTGGTTGCGGAGGCAAATACGTTACTTCAGCCGGTGGCCGGTAATTCACTTCCTCCTTGACCACGACGCGCCCACTATGATGTGCCGCCGGCACCTCCACCATACCGGCAGCTTCCTGGGGCTGAACCCGCCGCCGGGACTGTAACTGATTGACCTGATCCGCCGGTAGCAACTTGATTACCGGGGCACTGTGTTGCTGTATTTCCGCCACATGAGGAACAACTTCCTGTGGCACTGCCATTTGCGGACTGGTCATTTGTTGACTGGTCATTTGCGGACTGACCACCTGAGCACTGACCGCTGGTGGATTAACTACCTGCTGGGTGATTTCTGGCGAGCTATCACTCCCGGCACCGACTTCTACGCTGCCAGCGAGAATTTCCATCAACTCGTCTTCTGCAACAGCGGCACTGCCACCATGCTCTTGCCCTTCACCATGACCACTGGGGGTGTCGGCCGTTTCGGTACGGGCAACACCCGTCAGCTCCTGCGAAGGAACCGGCAAAGCAAAACTGCTGCGGCGTTGTTCTTCGATTCTTACCGCAGCGGCTGGCAGGTTGCTGGCAGTTGCTGTTTTGGGAGTCGAGGTGACCGTCGTGGTCGTGGTGTTCTTTTCTTTGGCGACCGGTTTTGTTGTTTTGACCGGCGCAACGGCCGGCGCCTTGGCGGCGGAGCGGATTACCGGAGAACGGCTGGCAGCAGACGATTGACCGGCGCTTGACGAATGCTGCGTCACCGTACTACTGCCGGAAGAGGTCATTGGAGTCTGATCGTAGGTTTTGTGATCTTCCAGATGCGATTGCCCGGTGGAAATCACCACGTTATCAGCCATGACGGTTGGGGCAAGCCCACACAGCACGAATGCCAGCAACCATCTGACAGTTTCTCTCTTGGAGTTCCTGACTGGATTCTCCCGCCATTGCCTGTTGGTCATACTTAAAATCAGCCATTGCTGATACATATTCAGAACCCGTTTATCACTTATCAGCAAAGGAATTACAAGTACTGGAAAATCCCTGAAGATGCTCTGGCCACCATGGCAAAAACGACATCCAACCAGATTTTATCTTGAATAACGTAGCTTTCTTAAAAAACACACTGTCACGAACGCCTAGTATAGTCGCGACAGTAATAACTTCCCGATTTAATTGTCATTCTGGCTGTCAGCGGTACCTGCCCATGAATGTCATCGTCAAATTACACTGTTTTGGCTGACCTAAAAAGATGTATTGGCTATTCAACACACCCTTACCGCCCATTACGACAAAACCGATGAACGATTGACGGACAATCCGCCAATCGCTCAATACGTATTACAGTGGATACATGACATCAAATACAATACTTGACCATGCATGCATTAAATCACATCAGGATCAGAGACTTAGTTCACGATTACTGGCTTTGATAAACGCCTTTTTCAAATCGTCATACGTATGCACTGCTGGAAATTGCGGAAATTCGTCAATCACATTTTGCGGTGCATGAAACAGAATGCCAGCATCCGCTTCAGCCAGCATGGTGGTGTCGTTGTAGGAGTCACCGGCCGCAATGGTGCGGTAGTAGATGGTTTGCAAGGCCCGGATCGATTGCCGCTTGGGATCGGCCTGACGCAATTTATAATCCACAACGTTACCGGCTTCGTCCGTAATCAGGCGGTGGCAAAACAGCGTTGGAAAACCCAGCTGACGCATTAATGGCTGGGAAAACTCATAAAACGTATCGGACAGAATAATTACCTGAAAACGCTCACGCAGCCAGTCAACAAACTCCGCAGCCCCTTCCAGTGGCGACAGGGTCGCTATCACGTCCTGAATATCCTGGATTTTCAAACCATGCTGTTTCAATAAACCCAGACGTTGCTGCATCAGCACGTCGTAGTCAGGAATATCACGGGTTGTGGCTTTAAGCGCCTCAATCCCGGTTTTATTGGCAAATTCAATCCAGATTTCAGGAACCAGAACACCTTCAAGGTCCAAACATGCGATTTCCATGATATCTCCGCGATTCGAGGAAGTTTTTCGGGGTATTTTCAGCCGCCGTACTCTAGCCAGTTGCCTGCTATAACACAACCGCCGGGGGGAACGGAGGTTTAAGGTTCAACAACGATCTGTTAGCTTTTAAGAGCAAGGACAAAATAACAGAATTCCTTCTGGTTAAATGATTACCAGCACCCTGCCACGCTACCGCCAGCTGATGGTATTGGGCCTTAACGGCGCGCAGCTTAAAAACACTGACTTTATAACCATAATGAAATAACAATATTCTTTATTAGTATTTTTTGACCTAAAAGTGGCGTGCTACCATTTAACCAAACTTCCAGTAATTAGCGGTTCAGCCAGATGACAGACTTCACCCAACTTAATGCAGAGTATGCTAGCCAGCGCCCCAAAGACCTGATTCGCTACGCCCTTGAACAGCACGACGCCATTGCCGTGTCGTTCAGTGGTGCCGAGGATGTGGTGCTGATCGATATGGCCGTCAAGCTTCGCCGGGATGTTCAGGTATTCACTCTCGACACCGGCCGCCTGCACCCTGAAACCTATGAATTTATCGAAGCCGTACGCAAGCACTATGGCATCAAGATCCAGGTACAAACGCCGGACCAGCAGGCACTGCAGGAGTTTACCTCCGACAAGGGCATGTTCAGTTTTTTCGAAGACGGCCATAAAGAGTGTTGCGGGATTCGTAAAATCCAGCCGTTAAAAAACAAACTGGCCACCCTGGATGCCTGGATCACCGGCCAACGCCGTGACCAGAGCCCCGGTACTCGCAGCAATATCGAAATGATCGAGGTTGATGCATCACCCGGCCGCCAGGGGGAGTTAATCAAGTACAACCCGTTAACCCACTGGACATCCGCGCAGGTGTGGGAATACATCAAGATGTTTGATGTGCCATACAACCCGCTGCATAGCCGTGGTTTTGTCAGCATCGGCTGCCAGCCCTGTACACGCCCGGTATTACCCAACCAGCACGAACGGGAAGGTCGCTGGTGGTGGGAAGAAGAAACCCATAAGGAATGTGGCCTGCACAGCGCCAATATCATCAGCAAGGGATAACGACTCTCCGCCCTGGCGGAGGCTTGCGCACTGCGGTTGCCAGTTCCATCAGGGCCTGGCATCCATGCGCTACCCCGCGATTACAGCCTCAGTGCCTCGATGCTGTAACGGTGTAAACGGCTTACCTGCCAGACAACTTGCCAACCCCGGCGGGTCCCCCCTACCGGCTACGGTCAGACGTCCGGCAGCTTGATCCCATCAAATACGTCTTCCACATCGTGTTTACTGCCACATTGTGCCGCCGCATCCACCAGCTCTCGCGTCAAATGTGGCGCAAACCCGGCAATAAAGTCATACATAAAACCACGCAGGAAGGTACCTTTTCGGAAACCGATCTTGGTCACACTGGGCGCAAACAAATGGCTGGCATCAATCGCGACCAGATCTTTATCCTGCACTGGATCAAGCGCCATGCTGGCAATAATGCCAACACCAACCCCTAACCGTACGTAGGTTTTGATCACATCGGCATCCGCGGCAGTAAACGCTACTCTCGGTGTCAGCCCTCGACTTTTAAAAGCCTCATCCAGCTTGGAACGCCCAGTAAAACCAAAGACGTATGTTACCAACGGATAATTGGCGACCTGCTCCAGCGTCAGCTGTTGACACTGCGCCAATGGATGATCTGCAGGTACCAGTATGCTGCGATTCCAGCGGTAACACGGCATCATTACCAGATCACTGAACAGCTCCATGCCTTCCGTCGCAATGGCAAAGTCGACGGTACCATTGGCCGCCATCTCTGCAATCTGCATTGGCGTCCCCTGGTTCATATGCAGCGCCACATCAGGATACTGCTTCATAAAGACGCTGATCACTCCTGGCAAGGCATAACGGGCCTGGGTATGCGTGGTAGCTAGCGTCAGGGAGCCTTTGGTTTCATCGCTAAATTCCTGGGCAACTTGCTTGATACCTTCGACTTTGCGCAGGATTTCTCCGGCTACCGCAAGAATTTCTTCACCGGCAGGGGTAACCCGCGTCAGGTGCTTGCCACTGCGAGCAAAAATCTCAACGCCCAGCTCATCTTCCAACAGACGAATCTGCTTGCTGATGCCTGGCTGCGAGGTGTACAACACCTGAGCGGTGGCAGACACATTCAGATCGTGGTGGGCTACTTCCCATATGTATTTAAGCTGCTGTAGCTTCATGCTACCTCCCCAGAAATTCAGTTATAAAAATATAATCAAATATTCTTTTTAAGTATAGAAGGTGCTCGGTTAGAGTACCATCACATCCTCTTTCCGTTCTCGGCAGTGTAGACCTCAAACATGGACTTTCTGTTATATATCCTCGCCGGCGCTGGTGTTGGTTTTATTGTTGGCCTGACAGGCATCGGCGGCGGCGCGCTGATGACTCCTCTGCTGCTGCTGTTTGGTTTTCCTGCCCATATCGCGATTGGTACCGATCTGATGTACGCCTCAATCACCAAGGTCTCTGGCGCAATATCGCATCACAAGCAGGGCCATGTGAACTGGGGCATTATGCGCAAACTGGCACTGGGTAGTATAACCTCCGCCTTGATCACCGGTGTAATACTGAACCAGCTCTTTGATAACCCAGAGCAATATAGCCATATTCTGACCAGCGTGCTGGGTGCCATGCTGCTGTTCACGGCCTGTGCCATCGTTTTTCGCACCACGATCCAGTACTGGTCCAACCGCCTGCTTGGCGACAACCCTGCCCGCATTGGTCATTTAACCATCGCCATGGGGGTTATTCTTGGTGTATTGGTCACCTTGTCGTCGGTGGGCGCCGGTGCCATTGGTACTGCGATCCTGATGATTCTGTACCCTGCGCTGCGCTCAACCAATGTGGTGGGTACGGATCTCGCCCACGCTGTCCCCCTGACACTGGCAGCCGGTTTGATACATATGTATATGGGGCATGTTGACTTTATGCTGTTGGGCGCTCTGCTGATTGGCTCCATCCCGGCGATTCAGGTATCCAGCCGTCTGGCCCGACATATCCCGGAAAATGTTTTGCGCAGCTTGTTGGCCAGCCTGCTGTTTGGACTGGGCCTTAAATACGCGCTGTTCTGAACCATCAGCCTTGCCAGGCCTGGGCCAAACCCTGTACCTGCACATCAGCCCCATAAATCCGCGGCCTGATGAATGCCACTTGCTCCGGGCCAAACAACTGACTGCTGCCAGTACTCTTGCAGCAAACGCCGATGCAGTTGCGGCACATCGTGATTACCCACGGTATGCCAGAAAACATAGGGCGACTTGCCCTGCTGCTGCCATTGGCTCAACTTCTTGTGCCATTGCTGGAAATAGCGCTGATTGTCTTCATAACGAGGATGGCCGATAAAGCGCACCACCGGGCAACGCCCTGTCGCGATCGGGTGTACTGGCATGGCTGGCTTTTTACGCTGGGCATCCAGTAGCGCTGCAGACGAGCCCTTATCTGCCATCAGGCCCCGAGTATCAAACACGACCCGGTCAATCTGGCGATCGGCCAACGCCCGCAACCATCGGGGCTCATGATGGGTTTTGTCAAAAAACGACGGATGCCGGCATTCCACGGCAATATCCAATGCCAGTCCACTGCCCTGACTGCCACTGAAATGACCACCCAGCAAATAATCCAGAGCCTCCAGAACCGCTCCGGCACGGTCGGCACCCAAGCGTCCGGGAAGCTGCAACATCAACACACCCAGTTTGTCGGGAGCATGGGCCAGGATCACTTCCAGAAAAGCTGCAAGGTCTCGTCCTGGCAAGCCTCGCAAAGCCGCCTGAATATCCGTTGCATGACTGATTGCCCGAGGCAGCTTGAAGCAAAAACGAAAGTCTTCTGTTGTCAGGTCCAGCCACTGCCGTAGCCGCGCCGCCTCAGGCAAACCATAAAACGTCGTATTGCCCTCAATCGAGCGAAAGACCTGGCTGTATTCTGCCAGGGCACTGGCGCTGGATTGATCGGCTGAGAGCAATTGCCCTTTCCATTGCGGCAAAAACCACATCGGCAGCCCCATGCGTAATACACCTGTTTCATTTGCTGAATGTGCTTTTTGAGCTGTATTTGTCATAATCACTCAATTATAACAGCGCCACCGCCCAAAATGCCGCCCGCTTTAGCAGAGCTGGCTATACTGACCGTCGAGCGATCTGGCCCAACATACAAGCGTCAACCATCATCAGGATTTTTATGACAGACAACCGTGTCGAAGACTTGAACATCGAGTCGATTACCACCCTGATCACCCCCGATCAGCTCAAACAGGAAATGCCTATTTCCGAAGCCGCCGTCAGCTGTGTACAACAAGGCCGCCAGGTGATTCGTGATATTCTGGATCGCAAGGACAATCGCATTTTTATTGTTATTGGCCCCTGCTCAATCCATGATGTCGATGCCGCCAAAGATTACGCCACACGCCTGAAAGCGCTGTCTGAAAAAGTCGGCGATACCCTGTATCTGGTGATGCGGGTTTATTTTGAAAAACCCCGTACAACCGTTGGCTGGAAAGGTCTGATCAACGACCCTTACATGAACGACAGTTTCAAGATTGAAGAAGGCTTGCACATTGCCCGGCGCTTGCTGCAAGACCTGTCTGAAATGGGTCTGCCGCTGTCTACCGAGGCACTCGATCCGATTTCTCCGCAGTACCTGCAAGACCTGATCACCTGGTCTGCCATTGGTGCCCGCACCACGGAATCCCAGACTCACCGCGAAATGGCTTCCGGCCTGTCTTCTTCGGTCGGCTTCAAGAACGGCACCGATGGCAGCCTGTCAGTCGCGACCAACGCCTTGATGTCGGTCGCCAATCCGCATCGCTTCCTCGGTATTAACCAGCAAGGTTCGGTAGCCATTGTGACGACCCAGGGCAACCCGTATGGCCATATTGTTTTGCGCGGTGGTGGTGGCAAGCCAAACTATGATTCCGTCAATGTTTCCCTGGCTGAACAGGCGCTGGAAAAAGCCGGGCTGGCACAAAACATCATGATTGACTGCTCGCACGAAAACTCCAGCAAAAACCCGGCCTTGCAACCACTGGTTATGGAAAACGTCACCAACCAGATCCTGGATGGCAACCAGTCCATTATCGGTCTGATGGTGGAATCCAACATCAAGCACGGTCGCCAGAATATTCCGGCCAACCTGGATGAGCTGGAATACGGTCAGTCCGTCACTGACGGCTGCATCAGCTGGGACGAAACCGAAACAGCGATCCTGACCATGTACGACAAGCTTAAAAACGTATTACCCAAACGCGGGCAATAATTCCGCCGTCATGCCTTGCTCGCAAGACGGCACCGAAAAACAGCGCCCTGCAAAGCGCTGGAAAAACGATGTAAAGATGTAAAAAGTCGAGCATAAAAAAAGCCCCGGTGTTTATCTATCACCGGGGCTTTTTGGTTTTATCGATCCATCACATCAACTCAAAATCACATCGAATAGGTTTCGCCAGTGGATGCCGGGTCTTGGTCTTCCTTATCCCAACCTTCGTCCCAGTCTTCATCCCAATCGTCATCCCATTCTTCGTCGTCAAAATCGTCAAAATCATCTTCAAAGCTATCGGCCGCCACACCGTCATTCACCAGATATTCCCGCCGTTGCACATAAAAACTGCGCAAGAATATATACCGATCGCCCGTAATCAGGCCTTCTGAGGAAATCAGGTCGGCGCGCAAATCAACAGCCTGCAAGGCGATCATCGAGTAGTCTTCAGTGACGCTGTCACCTATCCTGGAACTGGTCAGGCCACTCCCCCAGTGCATCACCAAACCACCGGTATCGCGCAAGTTGCTTGGACCAAGGAGCGGCAGCATCAGATACGGGCCGGTGCCAACTCCCCAATACCCCAGCGTCTGGCCAAAGTCTTCATTGTGTTTTCTGAGGCCAATATGGGTTGCGACATCAAAGAAGCCAAAGAAACCGACCGTGCTGTTAACCAGAAAACGGCCAGTATCCGACGCCGCCTGAGTCAATTTGAGCTGGCCCAGGTCATTCACCACCACCAGCACATCGCCAATGTTGGAGAAAAAATTACTCACCGAATCATCCACACTTTGTGGTGTCACATACTGGTACGCTTGAGCTGTCGGCTTCAGCACGTATTTATCCATCACCTCGTTGAATGCAAAAACCCGACGGTTAAAGCCCTCCCACGGGTCCAGATTGTCATCAGCGCTGGCCGCTTGGCCAGTGCTGGCCAACGTCAAGAGCAACGTCGCAAGAAGAAGCTTCATCATGATCCCCTCAATCCATTTGGGCGGTATTAAAACAGCTTGCAGGCATGGAAAAAAGCCGCATCTCAATACCGGCCTGTTCCATAAACAAAGACAACCATCATAATGACCAATCGCTGTCCTCACCAGAGCGCCCAGCCACTAACTTGTCAACTCTTGCCAACGTTTATCAAGCCGTTTTAACGACACCGCTTCCTGGGTGCCTAGCGGCTGGGCAAACAGCGACACCCGGAACTCCTCCAACAACCAGCGAAAATCCGTCAGTTCCGATGGTTCATCCAGCACCATACCTTCAGTGAACTTCACAAAAGGCTCATAAACCGAGGCGTATTCTTTCATGCCCAGACGATCACGAGGCAAGTTGCCCTGCAGTTTCTCGATGCGATATTCCATGGCTTTAAGGTAGCGGGTAAAACATGTCAGTCGCTTCCAGCTGGCATCGAGCATAAAGCCGGGTTGCAGCAAACGCTCCAGATTCACCTTGATATCGCTGTAGGCCATGGCGCGATCCAGGCTGACAGCCCCACTCATGCTCTTGAGGATTTTATGTCGCAGGGCAAGCCATTCGATAAATTGCGCCAGTAGCTGCTCACCGTGCTCTACCAATGTCGCTCGACGTAACAAGCGTTGCTGAAAATCACTCTCTTTATAGGGCAATGGCTCATCCAACGGAACAAACACCTGCTGGAAAGCGGCTTCGACCAACTCGTTGGTCAGGGACTGTTGGGTACCCATTCCCTTGGCCTGCAACCAGCGGTTGTTCATACTTTTCTGGATGCGGTTTTTTAACAGCCGCTCCTGTTCGCTCAGCGATTGCCGGAACAGGGTCACCAACCCACGCCGATGACTGCGCCGGGCAGCATCGGCATCCGCTTCCACGGTCAGCTGCAGCTGCTCGTTGTCCACTTTCAGGCACGGGAATGCCCGCACTTGCAAACCGTTGATCTCAGACTGAGTGGCTTCGGGCAAATCGCCAAAATCCCAACGCTGGACGTTTTCCCGCTGCAGCTCATGCTTCACCATGCCTTGCATCTGACGCTTGCTGAGTTCATTCAGATCGGTTTTTAATGCCTCCAGATCACGACTCTCCGCCATCAACTTGCCGTCTTCCAGCACCTGGATATTCATCAGCATATGCGCAGGTAACTCAATCGCCCTCAAGGTATCTACTTCAATACGAGGCCGGGCTGTCCGGTTCAGGTAGGCACACAACAAAGAATACAAACTGCCTTTGCTGGCATGCGCCCCTTGCAGGAAATCTTCGACGGTATTCGGTACCGGAACAAACAATTTGCGGATGGCTTTGGGCAGGCCCTTGATGATCAGCGCTACTTTTTCGGCAATAAATCCGGGCACCAGCCACTCCACTTGAGCGGAAGGCACCTGCTGTAACATCGCCACGGGAACACTGAGCGAGACCCCATCATCCATGGCACCGGGTGCAAACTTGTAACTCAGTGGAAATTGCAGCCCCTGCCACTCCAGCTCCGCCGGAAAGTCCCGATCAGTAATACCGGCGGCGGCATCACTCAAGAGTTGTTCCCGGGTCAGTTTGAGAGCGCTTTGTTGCGCCTCAGTCGCTTTGCTGTACCAGCGTTCCAGATGCCGGGTAGTCACCACTTCTTCGGGCAAACGTGCCTGATAAAAGTCGATCAGGAAGTTGTCATCAATCACCAGATCACGACGGCGGGATTTCTCTTCGTATTCGGTCACCTCGGCAATCAGGTCGATATTGTGCTGCAAGAAATCCGCCCGAGTACGGATCTTCTGTCCGACCAGACCTTCCAGAATCAGTATTTCCCAGGCTTCCCGTGGATGACTGAGGGCATAATTCACCCGTTTGCGCGGATTAACGATCAGGCCATACAGGGTGCTCTGTTCAAACGCCACCACCTGGCCACGCTTCTCATGCCAATGCGGCTCAAAATATTGGTATTTGAGCAAGGGTTTGCCGATTTCCTCAATCCAGGCCGGTTCGATCTTGGCCACGGTACGGGCAAATAACCGGCTGGTTTCCACCAGCTCCGCCGCCATCATCCATTTCGGCTTTTTCTTGTGCTGGCTCGACGCCGGAAAAACAAACAGCTTGCGGTTACGGGCACCCAGATATTCCTGGCCTTCACTTTTAAAACCGATCTGGCTCAACATGCCCGCCAACAACGATTTGTGCAGCGACTCGTAACTGGCCACCTGACTGTTTTCGGTCAGACCAAGATCCCTGCACAGCAAATGCAGCTGACGATGGGTGTCGCGCCACTCGCGCATGCGCATATAGTTGAGAAAATGCTTGCTGCACCACTTGCGAAGCTGGTTCTGGGTCAGCTCCTGGCGTTGCTCTTCGTAGGCATTCCAAAGATTCACCAATGCCACAAAGTCTGAGTCTTCATCTTGCCAGAGGCGATGCTTTTCATCGGCCTGCTGTTGTTTATCCTGCGGTCGCTCACGCGGGTCTTGCACTGTCAGTGCCGCCGCTATAATCAGCACTTCCTTTAATGCACCTTGCTTCTGGGCTTCCAGCATCATGCGGGACAAACGCGGATCGGTCGGTAAACGGCCCATCTGCCGCCCCAAAGCAGTCAGCTTGTGTTGTTTATCAACTGCCTCCAGCTCTTGCAGCAGGGTAAAGCCATCCTTGATAAACCGCTCATCCGGTGGATCGACAAACGGGAAATCCTGCAACCGCCCCA
This sequence comes from Oceanobacter sp. 4_MG-2023, assembly GCF_030689165.1. Classification (NCBI taxonomy): domain Bacteria; kingdom Pseudomonadati; phylum Pseudomonadota; class Gammaproteobacteria; order Oceanospirillales; family Oceanospirillaceae; genus Oceanobacter; species Oceanobacter sp. 4_MG-2023. Next base: position 64,245 of record NZ_JAUYVV010000013.1, read on the forward strand.
GCCCCAGATGCAACATCTGCAAAATCACTGCCGCCAGATTGGTGCGGCGAATTTCCGGGTCGGTAAATTCATCCCGCCCCAAAAAGTCACTCTCTTCATACAGACGGATACAGATGCCCGGCGAGGTTCGGCCACAACGACCGGCACGCTGATTGGCGCTGGCCTGCGAAATCGCCTCCACCGGCAAACGCTGTACCTTGCTTTTGTAGCTGTAGCGGCTGATACGGGCGACACCGGCATCCACCACATAACGAATACCTGGCACCGTCAGCGAGGTTTCAGCAACGTTGGTAGCCAATACCACTCGACGCCCACCATGGGGTTTGAATATCCGCTGCTGGTCGGAACCACTCAGACGGGCGTACAGCGGCAAAATATCCGTAGCGGGCAAACTGGCACGCCGTAAATATTCAGCACACTCCCGGATCTCTCGCTCGCCGGGTAAAAACACCAGGACATCCCCAGGAGCACCGCCTTTTTTGTCCTCGTTACGCAATTCGGTCAAGGCATCATGCACCCCTTCGAACAGGGTGCGATCAGCCTCCTCTTCCGATTCCCGTACCAATGGCCGGTAACGGGTCTCGACCGGATAGGTTCGACCGGACACCTGTATCACAGGCGCATCGCCAAAATGAGCCGAGAAGCGTTCGACATCAATGGTCGCCGAGGTGATCACCAGCTTCAGGTCAGGCCGTTTGGGCAGCAGGTTTTTCAGGTAGCCCATCAGAAAATCGATGTTCAGACTGCGCTCATGGGCTTCGTCGATAATGATGACATCGTATTCATTGAGGAAGCGGTCATGCTGGGTTTGCGCCAGCAGAATGCCATCGGTCATTAACTTGACGCGCGTCTGGTCGCTGCTCTGATCGGTAAAACGAATCTGGAAGCCGACCAGCGACCCGAGCTCGACACTCAGTTCATCCGCGATACGCTGCGCCACCGACCGGGCCGCCAGCCGGCGCGGCTGGGTGTGGCCAATACGACCATAACGCCCCAGTCCGGCTTCCAGACAGATTTTGGGTAACTGTGTGGTCTTACCCGACCCGGTCTCACCGGCAATCACCACCACCTGATGGTTCTTGATGGCTGAAAGAATCTCATCCTTGCGCTCCGAAACCGGTAAATCCGGATAACTCAAGCGCACCGGATCACTGCGTTGCGCCACCCGCTGCTGACTGGTTTCGATACGTGACAGCAATGTCGCCAGTGCAGACTCAAACGGCTGTTGCCGTCGTTGACTGGCCAGCAACTCTTTCAACTGCCGCCGCAAGCGCAGGCGATCCCGGATCAGACAATGGTCGATCGCCTGGTGCAAGGCCCGCGCATCAATGGCAGCAGGGTGTGAATCGGCGGTTACAGCCTGGTCAGAGGTGGGGACTGAAGAATGGTCGGAAGACAAAAGCGATCCTGAAAACAGCGAATATGAGGGAAATCGAACGGCCATTATACGACGTGTCAGCGCCAGAAGGCAGACGGTAATTTCAACCAGCAAGGCCGCTTGTATCGAGACCAGTCCAACCTGTCACGGCCAGCCACTGGAATGATTCAGAAACCGGCACAGGCACCGCAGCGGATATTTTCATGCAAGCACAATATCCGCTGCATTCTGGCCGTATTTTGGGCCTTCCTGGCAGAATCCTGTTATCCCTGACTGACGCCTCAAACGTACCCGGCTGACCCGCCCCAGGCGCAGCAAGCCCTGAAGCACATCAGTCTGCAGCCACCTCGGTGACCTGGCGAATCCAGTCGTCGAGGTTGTAGTAATTGCTGACGCGGGCAATTTTGCCATTCTGAACATCAAAAAACGCCCCGGCAGGCAATACATAACGCTGACCATTGGCGGCGGGCAAGCCATCATCCGTGAGCAGGTATTCGCCATGCACCACAAATTCAGCTGCGGCACGTTCGCCGTCGGGGCTGCTGAGAATCACAATATCTTTCAGCGTTTCCTGGTAGTGCCGGTTCATTCGCTCCATAAAGCGCGCAAAGGCTTCCTTGCCAATTTCTCGTTCGCTCTGGTTGATATCGTGGATCACATCCGCCGTCAGCAAATCCAGAAAGGTCGTCATATCGCGTTGATTAAACGCTTGGTAGTAGTTGAAAATCAGTGCTTCAGTGTGGGAACGGGTCATAGGCAGTCATTCTCATAAGTAACAGACTGACCGAGATTACTACGACTGGGACAGGCAGTGATCAGGCCTGTCATCACGAAAAAGTGTTTTTATGCCGACGGTTTTATCGGGCACGATCGATCTGTTCACACAGCACTTGAATTTCATCCAGCGCCCGTGGCGTCATGCGGTGTAACTTGTCGGCATTCGGATGAAGCATTTGCTGGTTTTTCACCGCTGGAATAGTTGGCCAGCGACTCCAGTTAACCGCATCAGCGTCAATATTGCTGTTGTCGTTTGTATTGTGGCTTGGCTGAATAATGACTTCCGGAGCCGACACAATCACCTGCTCCAGACCAACACCGGGGTAATCCTGATCCAGACTGGCAAAAGGGTTGTGTGCACCGCACAGGATCAACTGTTGCTGTGGCCAGGCGTTACCCGCCACCGTGGTCAGCGGTCGCGACCAGAGTTCGTAAAACACGCGCACCGGAGCTTTACCTGCAAAGCGGTGGCGTAATTGCTGCAAGCGTTGCTCATACGCCAGCGCTTGCTGCTCGGCACGCTTTTCATGGCCGGTGAGCTGGCCAAAGTGGCGCAACTCGCTGGCCACATCATCCAGTCGGGTCACTTCGGAATACACCACGGGCAGACCATAGTGCCGCAGTCGCTCCAGATCCGGTAACGGGTTCCCGGTGCCCCAGGCGATGATCAGATCCGGTTTCATTTGCAGGATTTTTTCAATCTGCAAACCAGCGTACGACCCCACTCGGGGAATGTGATTGGCCGCCTCAGGGTAGTTGGCGTATTCGGTGGTGCCGATAATCTGTTCACCGGCACCAATGGCATAAAGCAGCTCTACGATATGTGGCGCCAGCGCAATAATACGTAACCGCTGACGGTCGGCGGCCACAGCAGTGGCAGGCGTCACCGAAGCAGCTTGAGGTGCTGTCCCGACTGACATGGCGGGTGCTGTCTGCACCGCCAAGACCGTGGCCAGCCAGAGCCCGCCAATACCATGAACCAACCTCACCAATCGACTCCTTTACGGGCCTTGATACCGGCGTCAAACGCATGTTTGATCGGCTGTACTTCACTGACGGTATCGGCCAGTTCAATCAACCGGGGATGCGCATCCCGACCGGTAATCACCACGGTTTGTTCAACCGGACGATTGGCCAGAGCGCCGAGAACCTCGTCAATATCCAGGTACTCGAAACTGAGCATATAGGTCAGTTCATCCAGCAACAGCACATGAATATCCGGGTCCGCCAGAAATACCTTGCTGGCCGCCCAGGCTTCTTGTGCCGCGGCAATGTCTTTTTCCCGATCCTGAGTATCCCAGGTAAACCCGGTCCCCATCACATGAAACGGCACCCCCAGTTGTTGTAGCAGATCTCGTTCGCCACAGGGCCAGGTGCCTTTAACGTACTGTACAACGGCTGTTTTATAGTCGTAGCCCAGTGCCCGCACAATGGTGCCAAAACCGGACGTGGACTTGCCCTTGCCATTACCGGTGATCACGATCAGTGTGCCGCGTTTTTCCTGTGCAGCCTTGACCCGTTCGGCGACGGTGGCTTGCTGTTGCTGCATTTTGGCTTTGTGTGTTGCATTTTTATCGAGTGGCTGGCTCACGGGTTGCTCCCTGATAATGGATGATGGCTGTTTTCTTGGCTGTTTTCTTGAGTGGGTACTTGGGGCCTGGATGCCGAGCTAAACGCCAGCAACGCCGGGATATCAAGATGTTCGGCACAGGAAGCGGCAATACGATCCAGCGCCTGCTCCTGTTGTTGCTGATAATCGTCAATCCGGTCAGTGCTGGCACCGGCCCAGGCCAGAATGGACTGCAAGGCAGATGGCGTATCAAAAACCCCATGCAGATAGGTTCCAGCCACCTGATCGTCGGCGCTATAACAGCCGTCCAGTTGGCTCTTGCCGGAATCCAGTTGTGCAAATGGCCGGGCCGTCGATGGCTCAAGATAATGACTCCGTCCGACGTGTATTTGATAACCGGTCACTGGCACCCGCATCGGCGGCGCTACAATCTGGTGATGGTCGTCATACAACAGCAACTGGCCATGATCGTTGGTGAGGGATTTGTCCGGGAACAGCCGTGTTGCAATCGGCAGATAACCCAGGCCTGTTGCACTGCCCGCCGGGCCTTCGACACCTTCGGGATCATGAATGGCTTCCCCTAACAGCTGATAGCCTGCACAAATACCCATCACCTTGCCGCCATATCGCAGATGGCGGGCGATATCGCCGGCCCAACGCCCCTTACGTAACAGGTCCAGTTCGGCCCGGACGTTTTTACTGCCGGGCAAAATAATCAGATCAGCGCCGGTTAATGGCTGCCCTGGCCCGACATAAGCAAAGTCTACCTGCGGGTGCTGGCGCAGCATGTCAAAATCGGTGTGATTACTGATACGCGACAGCACCGGCACACGTACCCGCAAGCGAATGTCGGTGTGATCAAGTTGCTGCTCGGTGTCAATGGCATCTTCTGCCGCAGCACCAAGGTTCATAAGGTAAGGCAAGACACCCAGCACCGGTTTGCCCGTGCGTTGTTGCAGCCAGTCCAGGCCCGGTTGCAACAACCCGATATCTCCGCGAAACCTGTTGATCACAAAGCCCACCACCCGCTGCTGTTCGGTCTCAGATAACAGCTCCAATGTCCCCACCAGCTGGGCAAACACGCCGCCCCGATCAATATCGGCAATAATAATCACCGGGCAGTCAACGGCTTCAGCGAACCCCATATTGGCAATATCCCGGTCGCGCAAGTTGATTTCTGCCGGACTGCCTGCCCCTTCCACCACGATCAGTTCGTACTGCTGCTGCAAGCGCTGGTGGGATGCCAGTACCGCGGTCATCGCCCTGGTCTTGTAATCGTGATAGGCCGCGGCTTCCATATCGGTAATGGCCTTGCCATGAATAATGACCTGGGCTCCGGTGTCTGAATGGGGTTTGAGCAGCACCGGATTCATATCGACATGGGGTACCAGTCGTGCGGCTTTGGCCTGGAGTGCCTGAGCCCGGCCAATTTCACCTCCGGACGCGGTCACGGCACTGTTCAGAGCCATATTTTGTGGTTTGAACGGCGCCACCGCGATACCAAGATTGTGGAAACAACGGCACAGGCCCGCCACCAGCAAGCTTTTACCGGCATCCGAGGTGGTGCCTTGCACCATCAGTGTGTCCGGGGATCGCCAGGTATGATTCAGCACGACTCACTGCCCGCAGGCAACCAGCCGATACACTCCACCACCGGTGCCACGTCAGGGTGCGGCGAAAGGCGGATACGGGTGCGACTGCCATAATGAATCGCCAGCGAGGAATACCAGTTGCCATCCCGCCAGTCGACCGGTAGCAAGTAACCCAGAATCAGGCGAATCACAGCACCGTGGCACATCACTACCACATGCTGCCCCCCATGCTGCTCCGTTATTTGCTGCCAGCCCTGTACCACCCGTTCGTACACCTGTTCGATGCGTTCGCCTCCCGGTGGTGGATTACCGGCCGGAAACTGGGCAAAGGCTTCCAGTTCGCTCCAGCCATCCGGGTTATCTTCCGGGGGACCAAACAGGGTGGTAAATGGAATACCGTCCCAATCGCCAAAATCGTACTCCCGCAACGCCGGAACAATATCCAGCGCCATTCCTTGTTGTTGCGCCCAGTGAGCAGCAAACGCCTGACATCGCTGTAGTGGAGAGCTAATGATCGCGTCTATGCTTGTATCCGCAGCAGTAATCGCGGCCAATGCCTGCTCCAGCTGCCGCCAACCGACGGGGCTGAGTGCAATATCAAAACGGCCATACAAGGCCGCCTCACCGTCCACGGCACCGTGTCGAACCAGGTCAATAATCGTATCGCCTGTTGTTATATCGGTTGTCATGCTTGCACCTCCTTTACAATCACGGGAATACCAGCCACCACCAGCGTGACCCGGTCGGCGATTGCCGCCACTGCCTGATTTAGCCAGCCTGCCTGATCGACAAACCTTCGACTGACATCGCCAGCCGGTATCACGCCCAAACCGATTTCATTGGCAATCAGCACCACATCCAACGGGCACTGTTGTAATGCCTCGGTCAACGACTGAAACAAGGCGGGGAAATCCTGCTCAGGAAAATGATAAAACTGGTTGTTTAGCCATAACGTCAGGCAGTCCACCAGCATCACACCCGGGCCGGACTGCTGCGCCAAATACTCAGGCAACGCCAGCGGGACTTCGGCCAACGGCCAATCCTTTCCTCGCTCCTGCTGGTGCCGCTCAATCCGACGCTGCATTTCATCGTCGAATGACGTGGCAGTGGCGACAAAATATTTGTTTACCTGTTGCCGGGCTGCCAGATCACTGGCAACAGACAGGCCGTAGCGGGATTTGCCCGAGCGAGCTCCTCCCAGTATCAAATGAATCATGCCAGTTGTCCGCCATTCGCAAGGGCCAGCAAAACGCTATAAATCAGCAACTCCTGCAATTGCTGGGCAGCACCTAGGCTATCTCCCGTAAAACCGTACAGATGTTTGCTCATCCAACGTTTCAGCCACCATCGCATGACCACAACAGCAATCACCAGCACCCATGCCGACCAGAACGGCAACCACAACAGTCCCGCCGCTCCCGTCACCAGTACCTGCATCAACAAGGCGGTGTTCATGGGGTGCGCCAGCGGGTCGCTTTTACTGGTTCCCGGTGCCGATACATACGGCAAATCCTGGGCATGGGTAATCGCCATCGCCCGCGACAAGGGATAACCAATCAATAACGCCAGTAGTAATTCACCCTGTTCTGCCAGGGCGACCAGCAACAGGTACTTGAACAGCAACGCCAACAACAGCGCACTGCTGCCATACGTGCCCAGTCGGCTGTCTTTGAGAATACGAAGTTTGTGAGGCTGATCCAGGCCCCCATAAAAGCCATCAAAACAATCCGCCAGGCCATCTTCGTGCAAGGCACCGGTCAATAACAGGCTGGTTATCAACAGCACACATACCGCTGGAGCCATACCTAACCCGGCTTCTGCCAGCAGATACACCGGCATCAATAACAACCCCAGCAGCCACCCCACCAACGGAAAGTAACCCAAGGCACTGTGCATTCTGTCAGGGCTATATAGCAACTGACTACTCATTGGCAAACGGGTCAAAAACCTGATTGCCAACTGTAATAACTGCCAATGCTGGCGTAACTGCATCAGAAGACTCGACATCAGACCTCGACCCCGGCGCTGGCAAAGCTGGCCATCTGGTTATAAAAACCTGCCGCGGCCCGCAACAAGGGTAATGCCAAAGCGGCGCCGGTGCCTTCGCCCAGTCGCAGCCCAAGATCCAGCAAGGGGTTGGCTTCCAGGGCCTGCAGCGCCAAACGATGTGCCGGTTCCGCAGAATGATGGCAGAACACCATATAGTCCCGACAGCCGGGTTCCATCCGACAGGCCAGCAGCGCTGCAACCGTGACAATAAAGCCATCCACCAGAATGACCGTCCGTTGCGCCGCCGCCGCCAGTATGGCTCCAACGATCTGGACGATTTCAAAACCACCCACTTCCTGCAATGCAACCGCCGGACTGGCATCGGCATACGCTGCCCGAACCCGCTGCACACCCCGGCCCACCAGTTCACTCTTGAGCAACAGCTGATCATCATTAATGCCCGTCCCCCGGCCAATGACTTGCTCGACTGCCAGGTTTTCTGCCAGTGCCAGTAACGCAGAGGCGGAGCTGGTATTCCCAATACCCATCTCACCCAGCCCCAGCACATTACTGCCTTGGGCAATCACCTCGCGGGCCACGTCTGCACCCAGGTATAACGCGCGCTGGTACTGCTCTGCCGTCATGGCTGGCTGGGCCGAAAAATCGGCACTACCCGGGCCAACCCGACGCCGTAACAGTGACCGATGATCAGCGTCCAGCGGCTGAATCACTCCGGCATCAATCACTTGCAAGGCCATATCACTGGATTGACAAAAGCAGTTGATAGCCGCCCCACCAGCCAGAAAATTCAGCACCATTTGTCTGGTGACAGCCTGAGGGGCAATACTGACGGGATGACGAGCAATACCATGGTCAGCAGCAAACACCAGCATGGTTGGCCGGGTGATCCGGATTTCCTCGTCGCCGCCATCCAGTTGTTGGATCTGGGCCAGTTGGGCGGCCAGTACTTCCAACGCCCCCAACGCCCCCGGAGGTTTGGTTTTCTGATCAATCCGTTGTTGTATCTGCGCCTGACCAGCCTGTCCGAGTGCTGGAATATCAAAAGAAACCGTATGCATAAATAAACGAAACTCCAGTCAGCTCTGATCAGGCCAGCCGCTGACGCATAACCAACAGAAAAAAGACGCTGCCCAAAGCAGAGGTAATAATACCGATGGGAATTTCTTGGCTGGCAACTGCCGAACGGGCAATCACATCCACCCAAACCAGAAAGGTACTGCCGAGCAACAAACAGCCTGCGATCAGCGTTCGGGTCGTAACGCCCAGCCAGCGTCGCACAATATGGGGAATCATCAGGCCAACAAAACCGATACCACCACAATACGCCACGACTGCAGCGGTCAAGGCAGCACAGATCACCAGTGCCAGCGCCCGTAGGCGTACGGCATCCACTCCCAGCGTGCGAGCGTTGTCATCCCCCAGCAACATGGCATCAAAATGACGCCCAAGCAGCAGCAGTACACCACTGCTGACCAACACCACAGGGAACAACAGCCATAATTGACTGCTTTCAACCCGCCCCAGGCTGCCCATCAGCCAGAACAGCACCTTGTTGGCAGCAAAAGGCTCACCGATAAACAGAATAAAATGGGTGAGTGAACCCAGCATCAACGAAATCGCCACCCCGCCCAACAACAACTGCTCGGAACTGCGGGCGAACGAAGTAATAGCCAGAACCTGAACCAGCATCACCGCAAACAAGGCACCACCAAACGCGGCCAACGGCAAGGCCGTGCCGACCGGCAACCAACCCAGCAGCCAGGCCAGCAACGGCTGCTGTGACAGCATCGTACCCATCAACACGGTGACCACACTGGCCCCCAAGCCGGCACCGGCGACTACACCAAACAGATAAGGATCGGCAAGGCCGTTACGGGTTACGTTCTGTAATGAGGCACCGGCAATGGCCAATCCAGCACCAACCAATATGCCTGCAGCAACCCGCGGCAACCGCAGGTCAGTAAAGATCAATTGGTCCAGAGGATCGACCGGCAAACCGGCGAGACAACGCCAAACGGTATTAAAAGGCAGGTCGGCAGACCCAAAAAACAACGCCGCCAACGGCGACAACAACGCCACCGCGATCAGGATTATCCAGCGATATCTCATATGGCTTGATCCTGCTCCGTCGGTGCGACGGTCTGAGCCATCGGTGCTGGTGGTGAAAAATCGACCCGCAACGCTCCGGCATCGTGACGTACCGCACAAGGCAAACGAAATACCTGCTGCAAACGCTCAGGCTCCAATACCTGCGACGGTGTGCCATAAGCCACTTGTTCGCCATGATCCAATAACAACAACTGGTCGCAGTAATGTGCCGACAGATTAAGATCGTGCAAACTCATCACCACGGTCAGGCCGTTATCCCGAGCCAATTGCCCCAGCAAAGCCAGCACATCGTGCTGGTAATACACATCCAGATGATTGACCGGTTCATCGAGCACAATCAGTTCTGCCCGTTGCACCAGTGCCCGGGCAATCAAGCCGCGCTGCTGTTCACCACCAGACAAAGAGGCAAACACCTGATCGGCTTTTGTCGCCAGACCAACACGATCTAACGCTTGTTCGATACATTGGTCGTCCTCCTGGGTCTGTCGCCCCAACCAGGACTGATGCGGCAATAATCCCATGCGTACCATTTGCCGCAGGCTGAGCGCAAACACCGTATCATTAAGCTGATGCACAACAGCAATCCGCCGCGCCCGTTGACTCAAGCGGTAATCCGCGACCAATTGGTCACGCCAGCACACAGTACCGGCGCCAGACAACTGACCGGACAACGCCAGCAGCAAACTGGTTTTGCCCGCCCCGTTAGGGCCCAGCACGCCCAGTACCGAGCCACGCTTTAACGCAAAAGAGATCTGTTTCAGAATCGGCTGTTGATCAATCGTGAGCACCAGCTTATTGACCGCCAGACCGGAACAACCAACCATGGAGATATCCGACAAAAGTAAGCCGTACGAAGCAAGACCATCAACACCGTGCCGACATGTGCATCCACAGGGAAAGGAGATGGTTCGTGTCTTCCCGCACGAACAAAATTCAAGAGACTGAATCATTCATTCACCCGTGCACGACGTTAGTCGAGACAGGGCAGAGAACCATTCCAGGGAGGTATCTGACTTTTCCTGGCCCATCACGGCCACAGAATTACAGTTGCGGGTACAGTTCCGGACTCACACCGGATTCCCAATTACGTTAAGCCGCCAGAGCAGCCCAACACCTGTTTGATAGCGCCGGACTATATCAGCAAAGCAAAAACCATACGATAGCGAATCGATTCAGGGGTTCAGCCAGTTACCATCCACTTGCAGCATCACCTGTCATCACCTGCCACAGCGTTACCGCTCATTATGGCGATGCGCGTCACATCGCCTCACAGCAGTCAACACTGACATTTCATGACGCAACCGGTCATCCCGCCTTGCTTCGCCACAAACAGTCCGCGCCAATCACGGCAGGATTTCCCTGCCTTCTCAGTACAGCAACAGAAAACACCCACATCGAGACAACACCAACCAAAAAGGCGTCTTATTCTTATTATAATTCTTACTCTGTTAATTTCGATGCTGTATAAAACAGCCGGAAAAACCTGAAAATATGACAAAAACATATAAAAATTATTAAGTTTTAATTAAAAAACAAACAGTTGAAGCTTCTTTACAGCTACTGGTAGCAGAAAAATACCACATCACCCAAAGATAATTACAAAATCAGACCCAGCACTCATTTCGTGCAAAATTAAGCCGACTGGTGAATAATTCCACTATCCTTGTAAGCAGCAAAGGTTCTTTTGGGCATCGATACATCGCCGCTGGCAAGGTGGTTTCTGACAAGAAATCCATTGCCCAACAAGAGACACAACAAGTATCAAAATACAGTAAAGATATGTAAAACAAGGCATTACATCCATCCTGAGAAACAACAGGGATATTCCAGCGTCTCAGGTGCATGTAACAATCCAGGCCTACTCATCCTGATGTAAAGTGATATTTTGCACCAGGGTCGGTCATGTAATAGACAAAAAATCAGACCTATACCGCCATGTTGCGATAGAAGGCAGGCCACAAAAAAAGTTAACGTTCGAAATGACCTCAGATGAAATCATTCATTGACTCAGGCCTTCGATAAGATCATTTTTTGCTGCATTGTAGAGCAATCAAACCACCTGACTGTTATTTCTCCAGGTTGGCAAACGCCAGCCCTCCTGGTAGTCAAGACCAAACGGCACATGAAGAGAATTCGCGGAGGAATTCAAATGCTTCTGATCTTCATTGTTGTGTTGATCTGGTTTTTCTGGATCAAACGACCTAAAAAGAACAACTACACCGCTAACAGAGCCAATAGTGTTGTGGCTATAACAGGCAGTCTGATCATGCTTAGCCAGAGGATGATGAAAGATCATCTGATGCTTGGCGCAGGGGTGAGTACTCGTTCGGCCCACAGCCAGCGCGATGTGAGCGTCATGCTGTTTAACCAGCGCCTGGAACAACTGAAAAAAGAAGATCACGACGAAGCGATGCAGAAGCTGTTGGCCAACACGCAGGCCATTTGGGATATCCACCAACCCCAGATTCTGGCACAGCCAGACCTCAATCTGGTTGGCAACCTGATGCAAGATAATGACCGCTTGCTCGCCCTCTGTGATGATATTGCCCGCAGCAAGGCAGAACATGAAGGCGATAACATCGCCAAAATGGCCTACCTCGCAGGCAGACAGCGTATGCTATCCCAGCGAATTGCCAGAAACTGTGTGGCTATTTACTGGGGCTATGACAACGACTGGATCCATTACGATCTCGACGCCACCATTGCGCTGTTTGATCACACCCTGCGTGAGTTGATGCATTCCCGTCTGACCACGCCACAACTGGCGGCATCGCTGGAAGCCGCTGCATCCTTCTGGATGGCATCCAAAGCGACGTTCAAACTGTTTCAGGACAGTGCCGACAAGCGTAAGGATGTGCCACATATTCAGGAAGTGACTGAAACATTACTGGTAAAGCTGGATAAGATCACCAGCCAGTATGAAGCGATTATTGTTGGGGAAGAACGCCCGGACCAGTCCTGAGCCAGCCGTTCTGAAGCCTCCATCGCGGCTCAGACCCGCATAAAAAAGCGGATAAGGGTTTCTCCCTTATCCGCTTTTTTAGTTAGCCATCATACCAGCCGAGTACCTTATTCAGCGGGACTGGGCAAGCTCTTCTGCTCTCAGCTCACGCCGGAGTATTTTACCAACATTGGTTTTTGGTAATTCAGTACGGAATTCCACATATTTAGGTACCTTGTAATTGGTCAGACGCTCTTTGCACCAGTGGCGCAAATCCGCCTCACTGAGTTCAGACTTCACCACAACAAAGACCTTGACGGCTTCTGAGCTTTTCAGATCCGGCACACCAATAGCAGCCACTTCCATCACCTCGGGGTGATCGGCAATAACATCTTCAACCTCGTTCGGATACACATTAAAGCCGGAGACAATAATCATGTCTTTCTTGCGATCCACAATACGCATATAGCCATCATCCTGGATCACGGCAATATCCCCAGTGCGCAGCCATTCGCGGGCAGGCAAACCATCAGTCCCTGGCAAAAATGCCTCATCGGTCGCCACTTCCCGTTTCCAGTAGCCTTTCATGACCTGTGGCCCTTTAACGCACAACTCGCCCCGTTCTCCCAACGGCAACTCATGGCCATCATCATCCACGGTGATGCAGAGGGTACTCGACACCGGCATACCAATACTGCCCAGCTGGATATGTCCTGGCGGATTAAACGACACTACCGGTGACGTTTCTGTCATGCCGTAACCCTCGGCAATATCATTACCGGTGACTTTTTTCCATTGTTCGGCAGCGGTTGTGGTCAACGCCATGCCACCGGAGATCGTCAATTTAAGGCCAGAAAAATCCAGTTGCCGGAATTTTTCCTGATTACACATGGCCACAAACAGGGTATTCAAGCCCACAAACGCTGAAAACCGGTGCTGCTGCAGGGTTTTGACAAACCCTGGAATATCTCTGGGGTTAGGAATCAGCAAAGAACAGTTCCCGGTTTCAAGCAGCACCATACAATGCACCGTAAAGGCGTAAATATGGTACAGCGGTAGCGGTGCTACCACCCTCTCCACCCCTTCATCCAATGCCATCACAAACAAGCCATGACACTGCAACATATTGGCGATCAGGTTTCGGTGCGTCAGCATCGCACCTTTGGCCACCCCGGTGGTACCGCCGGTGTATTGCAGCACCGCCACATCATTGCCGGCAGACGGATACGGCTGACAAGGGCGCTTTGCACCTTTCGCCAGGGCCGCCCGCAATGTCACCGCACCGGGCAAATGATAGTCCGGCACCTGTTTCTTGACGTACTTCACCATGCCATTGATCAGCATCCGTTTTAACCCTGGATGCAAATCGGCCACCTCCGTGACAATAACGTGCTGGATCCCCGTATCACTGAGTATCTTTTCGGCCTTGTCGGCCATATTAGCCAGCACCACCAGCGCCTTGGCTCCAGAGTCGTTGAACTGGTGCTCCATTTCCCGCTCGGTGTAGAGTGGATTGGTGTTCACAACCACCAGCCCTGCCCGCATGGCACCAAAAACCACAATGGGGTACTGCAAAATATTTGGCAATTGAATGGCAATACGTTCACCAGGCTGCAAACCCAGCTCATGCTGCAGATAGCTGGCAAATTGTGCACTCAATACATCCAAGTCCTGGTAGCTCAGCGTATGTCCCAGGCACATAAAAGCAGGACGATCAGCAAATTTTTTCACAAAGCGATCAAACAGCTCGATGACTGAATTGTATTTATCGGCATCAATCGTGCCTGGATAATTTTCCGGATAGCGTTCCTGGAAGAACTGCTCGTTCATACCGCCCCCTTACACCCCAACATTGGTTATTCTTATACGTCGTTGTCTGCTCGTTTATTTCGCGATAACGCTCAGAATGCGGAGCGCGTCATAAACAATTAGTGAGTCAGAATCTGGAATTGTAACCATCTTTTGAATTTCAGGCAAAAAACTGTTTCCCAAATCAATGCCAAATTACCGATTCGATACCGTTCTGGCCCGTGGATAGTACAATATAGACAACCTGCAGCCGCCTGCACGACCATTTCGCCCCGCTTTTGATTGCCACACAATCACGAACCGGGACAACTATCGACGGAAAGGAATATTTCATGAACGATGTCAGCCCCGCGCATACTTTCAGTATAGCCAGTGATAGCGGTCAGACATTTGCTGCCCAGCTGTTTATGCCGGGCACTGAGCCAACGGCCCTGATCCAGATATATCACGGCATGGCAGAACACTGGCGTCGTTATCAACCCTTGATCCGCAAACTGGCTGCATCCGGTTACGCTGTGCTGGCACATAATCATCAAGGTCATGGAGAACGTCAGCCGCTCGGCCACCTGCCCGTCGGCCATCACCACACCAGCACCGGCTGGCAACAACTGATCAACGATGCCAACCAGGCTCGCCAGATAGCTTTGGCCACACTGCCGGAATCGACCCCGGTTATTTTGCTGGGTCACTCCATGGGATCGTTTGTGGTATTAACAACAGCGATGCACCCTGTGGAAGGTCTGGCAGGCTTGGTATTATCGGGCAGTGGTTACCCTGCACGCTGGCGCTGCCAACTGGGTTACATCGTTGCCTCTGTCATTGCACACTGGCATACCGCGGAAAAACCCTCAGCGTTACTCGGGGCACTGGCATTTGCCGGATACAACCAGCAGATAAAACAGGCTTCTGGCCGCTGGGACTGGCTGACACGCGACGCCAACCAGCGCCAGCAATACCGTACCGATCCCTTGTGCGGCTTTGATTGCAGCGCCGGCTTCTGGCAAAACCTGTTCACCGCTCTGACAAACATCACCCGGGAGAACGCACTGGCATCGATCCCACCGCAGCTGCCTGTCTTATTGTTATCTGGCGATCAGGACCCGGTCGGTCAATATGGCCGAGGTATCCGAGCGCTCGACCATGCCTTACATCGCAGCGGCCATGATCAGATCAGCACGCTGTTATACCCTGGCGGACGCCATGAAATGCTGAATGAAACCAATGCCGGGCAAGTGCAGTCTGACCTGCTGGCATGGCTACAAAACCACTTGGGTTGATCCATTCTACCGGGATCAACAGCAGTAAGTGATCCTGATCAATAGCATGGCAAATGACCTGTGAATGGTGCATTGAGCGCTGGATTTCACGTTACACTCTTGCCGTCCACTTATATTCCAACGACCAGAACTGGTCATTTTTCACCTCTGACATCGGATGTATATCATGGAAACCATCACCAATCGCACCTACGAAGAACTGAACATCGGCGACAGCTGCCAGCGCACCCACACCATTGATGAGCGCGATCTGCAGCTGTTTGCCATCGTCTCTGGTGACCACAACCCTCTCCACCTTGATCCGGTTTTTGCCGCGACCACCCAGTTCAAAGGCCAAATCGCCCACGGCATGTACTCCGGCGCTCTGATTTCAGCCGCTCTGGGAATGGAACTGCCAGGGCCAGGCACAATTTATCTGGGCCAGAATGCCCAGTTCAAACGCCCGATCATGATTGGAGATACCGTCACCGTGACACTGACGGTAAAAGAAAAGCGGGATCGTAACCAGGTTGTTATCGATACCACCATCACCAACCAGAATGATAAAGCGGTCGTAACCGGAGAAGCTTTTATCCTGGCTCCAAGCGAAAAAATGACCATCGACATGCCGGATCTGCCAGAAATCACCATCACCCAGCCAGCTGGCAAATAGTGGGTTATTGATTTGACCGACCGCCAGTAACAGGCGGTCGCTCTGCATCGGCATACCACACAGGTCCGGTATGCCTTTGCAGAGCACTTAGCCCCATAGCCCCAATCCCGGGCAACAAACAAATAATAGCAGAACAAGCAAAACAAGAACTTCAAGACCAGCGCCAGAAAGATAACGGTATAATTCCGATTTTTACTGTACCAGCTCCGCCTGTTGTTGTTGCACAACCTGAAGATAACTGGCCAAACGCTGATGCTCCTCTGCCAGGTACACCAACAAACTCAGATACACGTGTCGCTGTGACAGTTGATAGTAGTAATCTGCCTGTGACTGATAGGCCGCCTGCCTGCCACGCAACAGGGTCTCATCCTCCAGCCCTTCGCCATTGTCTTCACTGACCGTCTCAGTGCGGCTGTCATCTGCCGCTCCGGCCACCAATACCCGAGCGTCAGGCACCAGCCGCTGTGTTACCTCTGCCAGGGCTGCCAGGCGTGTTCGCAACCCCTGCGACTCCTGACGATCGACCCAGGCTGCACGCAACGTCTGGGACCGTACAGCCTGGTTCAAATAACGGAGCGGCAGACTCTGGCAGTGCCCACTGTCATGACGCCCAGCAGCAATCAATCCGGCTGCCGGACACCCCACAAACGCACGAAAACGTTCATCCGCTTCGGCGCTGTCCGGCATCATTCCTTGTCCCAACCAGTGCTGTAACAATTGCTCCAGACGTTCGGGGTGCTGCCATTGCCGCACAGCGTCAATATGCTGCTGTAATCGCAAGGATAACGCCTGCAACAACACCGGCCGCATCGACGCTCCCCCCATGGTATTCAGCACCTGCAACTGCAACATCGCCTGATCCAGATGGAACAGATCCAGTCTGGCCGGATCTGCGACCCATCCAGTCGTGGTGGCAGAGAGCGCTTGCAACCAATCTCTGCTGCCACTGGCAAGCGGCAGCAAAGGCTGCACCGCCCTTAACACCAGAGCCGTCACATACCAGGGAGAATCCAGGGGAATCCGCTGCGACAACCTCTCCATTTCGACCGTCTCACCGGCTTGCCACTGCGCCATCCACACCATGACTTGCACAGAAGCCATCAGATTGGATGTCTCACGCTCCGTCACTCCGCCAGCATCCGCCAGTGCCTGCTGCAAAGTCTGCAGCAGAAACACCTGTAATTCCGGTTTGACGCCCAGCTGTCTCGCAGCCAGGATCACATCCAGTCGGGCCAACAGGCCCAAGCCAAACTGGCCTTCTGCCAGGTCGCCATGGGTAATCGCCATTCCTGATGACACATCCATGGCATCACTCAGGCTATCCGGCTGGCCTTCCGCCAGTAGAAACCGGACACGGGCATATTGCGCCAGCCGCTGCAGCGGTGGAGTTAACCGGGGACCTTGCGCCAACAGGCTATCGCTGGCGGCTTGTAGCTGCTTATCCTTTCCTTGGTACAACATCATCAGGATTTCATCGGTAACGGCCTGCTGTTGTCTGGCATCCAGTGGCCGGATTGAGTCCGCCTGGCACGAAGCATAACCACAGCAACCGACCAGCAGCACGCCAATCATCCCGGCAAACGACCGTTTCAGAGACGCAATCCATAACGTTAAAAACAATGGCCATCGGCCGTGTCTGTTCATAAGCAGCCTAGTCTGAGGTATCCGTTCTGAGAATCATAAACTGCACTTCAACTCTGATTACCTGACCCGCATATCGGGGCTGAAACAGCACGCTGCTCATGGATTGCCCGGCGGCTTCTGCGAAGGATTCGCCACTGGATTCAATCAGCCGCAACAGGCCAACCTGGCCGTTTGACAGAATCGTAAACTCAATGACAACCCGCCCCTCTTTGCCACGTCTGAATTCCTTGTCGGGGTAGTGAGGCAAAATGCGGATGGCCGGCTGAATATCACCAGCAAACAGCATACGTACGATGCCACGGGTTTCAGGCCCGGCCGTCGGCACTTCAAAACCGGATCGACTGCTGACCGTCGTGGTCATGCAACCCGCCAAAGCACTACTTCCTGCCAGGATAACCAACAGAGTCAGAATCGCTGTTATACGCTCTGAATACCTAACCATCACTTGCACCTGCCACTCCCGTTATCTGTTACTGTCGATCCAGCGAATACCCCGCAGCCGATGCTAACAAATACCCCAACATCCACCCACAGGTATTGCCGGTAATAGTCGTCAGAACACGGAGCTACCCTGTCGGCGATAATCAAGCGCCATGAATAACGGCACTCACGCCGTGCTGTTATCAGAGGAAATTCATCAGGAAACACACCACTGCCAGTCGTTATTTACAACCTTGACAGCAAAGTCACAAACAGAACAGGGAAATATGGCGAGGATGGCCATTCACTACGGCGCCGGGAACAATACCGAACAGCAAGCGAACAGCCAGGTTTATTTATTCCAACAGCCCGGCACACTCTGCAGCTGCAAAAAAACGCTCTGCCAGAGCTGTGGGCGCGCCAGACCGGTTGGCCAGTTGTCGAGCAGTCATCGCCTGACGCGATAACAACCAGGCCAGCTGCCGAATAACAGGACCTTCTGTCTCAACCACCGCATCAAATAGGCTGTCATCAGGCATCAGCACCATGCGTCCACAGCAATCAGGACAAGCTCCAGGCAGTGGCTCACCATGCCAGGCTTGCCAGCCACAACGCCAGAGCAGTTCCCTGACCGGCCGTCCAATCAGCGCTTGCAGTGCCATCGGGTCATCGGCAGACAAGCTGCGGTGCTTGAAACTACT
This sequence comes from Oceanobacter sp. 4_MG-2023, assembly GCF_030689165.1. Taxonomy (NCBI): domain Bacteria; kingdom Pseudomonadati; phylum Pseudomonadota; class Gammaproteobacteria; order Oceanospirillales; family Oceanospirillaceae; genus Oceanobacter; species Oceanobacter sp. 4_MG-2023. The sequence goes on from NZ_JAUYVV010000013.1 coordinate 83,125, forward strand.
GGATGGGCTGAAATGACGGGTCACGCACTCAGGAATATCATGTTCAATAAAACGCTGCGCACCACCCGCGACAATAATTTCGCCATGGTGGGAAGTTTGCAGTGAAGCATTCAGTTGATGTTGCAGACAAAACTGAACTTGTTCCAGCAGCCAAAACTCTGCCCCAGCCCACTGAAAGGCTCTATCAGACATGGTCACCCCCGTCTTGTTATTGTTTTTCCGGATTCGGGCGCCGCAAAGAATGCGTATACGATTCCGGGGGGTCAATATTTCCACCAATGCTGGCTCACAATGTTCACAGCTACATAACGGAGCACACCCCCTGCCACCACAATCGCACAGAAAACGTCCGGTCAATAACGAACAACTGTCGTGATCCATAAAAGCAAAAGCAAAACAAACAGGAAGATCTGGCGAAACAGAATCCAGCATCAGCAACAGTATCGTTGGCAAGAAAACAGTCAGAAGGAAAACAGCAGCCAGAACAGGCCGGATACAGGCAGGAGAAAAACAGACAAGCACCAGCGGCAAAATGCCACTGGTGCTTTCAGACTTACTTGACGCTCAGTTCAACACGACGGTTTTCTGCACGACCAGCAGCAGTCACATTGCTGGCAATCGGGCTGGCTTCACCATAACCACGGGCAGTCAACTGATCCGCGCTCAGACCTTTACCGATCAGGTAGTTACGAACGGAGTCTGCACGTTGTTGGCTCAGACGCAGGTTGAATGCTTCAGCACCCTGGCTATCTGTGTATGCCGCGATTTCTACCATGGCATCCGGGTAGTTGCGCAGTTCAGCGGCTGCGTTATCCAGAATGGTACGGGCGTTGGCAGTCAAACGAGTGCTGCCACTTTCAAAGTTAACACCGTGCAGATTGCCTTCAAATACAGCACAACCCTTGGCATTCACGTTGGCGCCGGCAAGCGTGTCCATACACTCGTCATTGTCATCGATAACCCCATCGTTATCGCTATCTGCTGGCTCAGGAATCACCACTGGTTTTACTTCTTCAACCACAGGTTCTTCAATGACTGGCTCTTCGATAACCGGCTCTACGACAACGGGCTCAACTGGCTTGAATTCTTCAACGATGGTTTCTTTGGTGCGAGTCATGCCACTACCAAAGCGATAACCAATTTCCATCATGAACACACCGTGCTCATTGCCTTCATCGGTCATTTCATCAATATGCAGCTCGGCACGGCCAAACAGCTCGTCATTCAGGTCATACTGCACACCACCACCCCAGCTGAATACATGGGTTTTACGGTCGAGTGCACCATCCTGTGGTACATCAAGGATTTCGATACCATAACCTGCTGTCAGGTAAGGTTTCAGGGGACGCTCACCAAAGAAGTACAACCCTTTCAGTTGATACTGTGATACATCTGGTTTCATATCACCTTGCAAGAACGACGGGAAAGTCAGGGATGCTTCTGCTGCCAGCGCAGGCAGAACCATGTAACCCAGGGATACTTCGTTGGTCCAGGAATCATTGACGTTATGACCGGTTCTGGTAGTCAGCTCGTCATAAATTTCGTTTTCAACGTATCCGATACCACCCGTAACGTACATTTCCTTGTCGGCGTGTGCCATTGTTGCGCTCGCAACAGCCATGGCTACCAATAGTGGTTTGGTCAACATATTTCTCTCCAAAGTGAACAATGTGTGTGTTCTTTACAATTTATGGCGCATATTAGTAATACTACGTGACAGTTCAAGCGGAATCGGTCATTTATTCTGAGATTTTTGTCACGATCACAATAATCAGCGACTTTCGTACGCTATTTCTTTACCTCACTCCTCCTAAAGTAGACTGTTTTTCGAAAAAATCGAGTTTGTCTATGCCATTTACCGAAATAGTATGTAAATGCTTGATGACATATGATCAAAGGAACAGGCACGCCAATTGCCTTGTCGATGGATTCAACGAAGGGAGAACACCATGTTGAGTGATTCCAGTAACTATAAGAAGAAAAAAGTAGCACTGGCGATGATAGGCGGATTGAGCATCGCAGCAACATCACTGGCAGCCAGATCTGATGGCAGCCATTTTGACTTTCGCAGCCCGACCATAGAACCGGAGTCTCGCTTCGATATTCAACACCTGTATTCTGGTTTTGGCTGCACCGGCGACAATATTTCCCCGCCATTGGAGTGGTTTCATCCACCGGAAGAGACACAAAGCTTCGCCATCACCCTGTACGACCCGGACGCCCCGACAGGCTCGGGCTGGTGGCATTGGCAAGTATTCAACCTGCCTGCCAACAGTCGTTCCCTGGAAGCAGGGGCTGGCAGCATGCATTCACCTTTGATGCCGGCCTCTGCCCAGCAAGGGCGTAATGACTACGGTAGCCATGCTTACGGTGGTGCTTGCCCACCAGCGGGAGACCAGCCCCACCGTTATCAATTTACCCTGTTTGCCCTCGACCAGCCCAGCCTCGATATCCCGGCGGATGCCAGTGCTGCGCTGATTGGCTTTATGCTGAATGCCCATGCCATCGACAAGGCAAGCTTTACGCTATATTACAGCCGTTAGCCACCGTTCACACGGCGCATGGCCAAGTATCAGGGTGTGGTGCCTGCCGCATCCACAAGAGCCTGGTCGGCACGCTTGTCGACCTTGTGCTCATCCTCGCTACGTCCCAACTTCCAATAGCTGCTGATATAGGTTTCCTTGCGCCCAGTCTGGCGTTGCTGCCGAAAATACCGCCGCAATGCCTTCATTTTATGAAACTCACACGCCGCCCACACAGCAACACGACCGGGCAACCATTCAGCCGCCACCACTCGCTGCAGCAGAGCGCTTGACGTTGCCATGGATTCAGCCTGCGCCAGTTCCGGGCTTGTCTCATCCACAACCCAGATCACCTCAACCCCGGCCGGACATTCGAGTGATTGACGGTCTTCGGCAGAGGCAATCTCAATCACGGCATAACCCCGAGCCTCTGCTGGCAATTGCTCGAGGTTGCAGCTGATTGCTGGCAGAGCCGTCATATCTCCAGCCAGGAAATACCAGTCGGCGCTGTTATCAATCAGCTTGGTTGGGCCTGGGCCACCCACCAGAATCCGCTCACCTGGCTGGGCACGTGCAGCCCAGCTGGCGGCAGGTCCTGCCGGTTGGGGGCCATGGTTATGCAAGGCGCAATCAACCGTAAGCTGGAGCTTGTCCGGGTCAAAGGCCCGCACCGTATAGGTCCGCATCAGAGGCCGCTGGCCTTCCAGCGCCGTTGCCGGGGTCAGCGGCTGACCATCGGCGGTAAACATCAATTTGATATAACCACTGGCACTGTCGACCGGAAAATCGGCCAGCGCATCGCCGGAAAAGACCAGCCGTTGCATATTAGTCGTCAGGCGTGATGACGAATGAACCACCAATTCACGGGGAGAAGGACGAGACATTACCGCTCCAGATAAAAAACAGACGGACTTGATCAGTGTATCCAACCAAGGTGACAGACAAACAGTGTAACGCCCTGCCTGAAAAACACGAGAATGATTCTCAGAACCAAGATTCCCGTAACAGCAACAATGTCAACTCAGCACCACAATACGCCAGCGACCCGAGCCCAACAGCAGCTCATCTTCCAGCCCCAGGCTCAGCAAGCGTTTGGCCAGTGGCGCCGAGATCGACAACAACTGCACCGTCTCGCCCTCCAGCGACAAGGTTCTGCCACCGACAGGGGTCAGCCAAAACCAGCGGCGTCTGTCTGCCGTCGTGCTGCCCAGCGAATCAGCGGGTTCCAGCCCGACCAGAGTTCCCAGCGCCAACGGTGCATCTTCTTCCTCGCCATTGCCGAACAGCGGCACCACCCAACGAGCGATCTGGATACGCTCCTGCTGCAACGCCAGAATACGTTCCGACTGCCCATGAGCCAGATATGCTGCCTCCAGACTCAGGGTATCGTACTGGTTTTCGGGTTTGTTACCCTCATGTGCGGCACTTTCCTGGGCTGTCCGGGCAGCGGCCAGGGCAACCTCGATTTCCTGATCCAGCAGCGCCAGCAAACAGGGCTTAAGTTGGCTTTTGTTCACACAAAATAATCCGGTACAGTAGAAAGAAATCACACTCATTATTGGGTGCAACCCGCCATTCTAGCGATTTCTGCAAGGTAAGCCATGCGCCAACATCAGAACCGGTCATTAAAAGAACGTCTTTCAACCAGTGCCTTTTGCCATTTCGAGCAACGCGGCGAGCTGCCCTGCATCGTAATTCAACACCCCGGGTTCAGTGCCAGCCTGCTGCCACAAGGAGCGCAACTGCTCTCCTTTTGCCCCACGGACGATACCTCCTGGATCTGGCTCAGCCCAACCGCAGAATACCGGCAAGGAGTCTCATTGCGCGGCGGTATTCCAATCTGCTGGCCCTGGTTTGGCAACGCCGATAAAAACCCGCCCGAAGTCCGGGATGCCATCGCCGGAAGACAACCACCCGCTCACGGCTTTGCCCGAACCAATCGCTGGACGCTGTCCCGGCTGTATGAAGCCGCCGACCGTATCGAAATCGAACTGACGTTACCCCAAAGCCATTGCATCCAGTCGGTCTGGCAAGGCAACGCCGAGCTCACAGCGCGCTGGATTATGACCCCCGACGGCCTGGAAATGCAGTTGATCACCACCAACACCGGACGCTCCACCCTGGCGTTCAGTCAGGCGTTACACACCTACTTGCCGACACCAGACATCCATACCACCCGTATCGACGGGCTGGCAGGACACTCGTATATTGACACCATGACTGGCTGGCAACGCAAGCAGCAACAAGGGGCAGTCGTCTTCCAGGGAGAAACCGACCGTATCTATCTGCAGCAGGCAACGCCCTTGCGTCTGGTTACACCGCAGCGCACGTTACTGATTCACAGCCGTGGCAGCCACAGCACCATTGTCTGGAACCCCTGGATTGAAAAAGCCCAACGCCTGAGCCAGTTTGACGATGCTGCCTGGCAAACCATGCTCTGTATTGAGACAGCCAATGCCGCCGATGACTGGGTCAATCTGGCCACTGGGGAAAGCCACTGCCTGAGCATGCGTTTAAGCGCCGTCTGAGGCTATCTGCGACGGATGTGATTCAGCAATGCTGGGCCACATCCACAATAATACGACGTAACCAGCGATGCGCCTGATGATGCTGCACCAGCGGTGACCAGGCCATTTTCAACTCAAATGGCGGGATTGGGAACGGCGGTGGCACCACCAGCAAGGATGCTGATTCCGCCTGCATATCCGCCACTTTACGCGGCAAGGTCGCCACCAGATCGTTATTGTGAGCCAGCAAGGCGGGCATTTGATAATGGCGGGTAAATACCGAAATGCGCCGTTTATAACCCAACTTGGCCAGCGCGTTATCGACCCAACCAAGGCGAACCACTTTCTCAGGATCTATCCCTACCCCGGCGCCCATACCGGTTTTAGACACCCAGATATGATTACTGGCGACGTAGGCTTCCAGATCAAATTTTTCGGCCAACGGGTGGCCATGATTCACCAGGCAGACAAAGTCGTCTTGCCACAGCGTCATCTGGTGGAACGATTGCGGCATATCATCAAAACGGTTGATGGCCATATCAACCTTGCCCGCTTCGACATCCTTGAAGGTCACATCCGATGGCGTCAACACATCAAGAATCACGTTCGGGGCTACTTCCCGCAGGCGCTTGACCAGCTCAGGAATCAGCGTTGACTCTGCATAATCACTGACCATCAGGCGAAAAACCCGATTACTGCTGTGGGCATCAAATTCGCCCAGCGGTTGCAGCGCAGCTTCCAGTTCCGCCAGCGCTTTGCGGATCATCGGCTGCAGCTCACGAGCCCGTTCCGTTGCCGTCATACCATCGGAAGTACGCACCAGCAACGGATCACTAAACAGATCACGCAGGCGGCGCAGACCATTGGACATGGCTGGCTGAGTAATACCAAGCTGTTGCGCCGCCCGGGTCACACTGCCCTCACGCAGCAGTACATCCAGATACACCAGCAGGTTCAAATCTATGCGATCAAGGTTCACGACAGCAATCCGGCAGCAAATGACCGGTTATTGTCGCAGCTCCGTTGTCATTCACCAAGCCTATCAACAAAACAATCAGCATTTTTTCAGGTGATTTTTATTCACACTGCCTCTGATTTGCTTTCGATCATACCCCAGAGCACATAAAGCTATCGGGATCCTGCATTAACCGCCGGTTTGCCTTACACTGCACCTCTTGAATATGTGCAGACTGGAGTGCCTATGAACCCGATTTTACCTACGCTGACCGCCACTGGCCTGATTCTGCTAAGTGGCTGTGCCGCTCTGAAAGAGAGCTTGACCGCCGCCGACAAACCCAGCGCCACGATCAGTGGCCTGTCGATCCAGTCCTTGGGGCTGGAACAAGCCGACTTGCTGGTCTCGCTGGATGTTACCAACCCGAACAGCTTTTCAATTCCCGCCAGCGGTCTGACCATGACCATGTCGGTAGAAGATCATGCTTTGGCCACCGTCAACCAAACTGACACCGACCTCACCCTGAGCGCCAACGAAACCACAACCACCCAGCTCCCCATCAGCTTCAGCTACAGCGATCTTTATAACGCTGTCAAAGCGGTTGCCGACCAGGATGAAGTAACCTGTCAAATTGATACTGCCCTGCTGTTTAATTTGCCGGTACTGGGAGACATCAGCCTGCCCGCCAGCTACACCACGACCCTGCCGATCCCGCAACGCCCTAAAATCAGCCTGGCCAGCGCCAGTGTTGCGGATTTGAGCTGGCGTGGCATGGAGCTGCAACTGACCGTTGATGTTGAAAACCCCAATGGCTTCGGGATTGATCTGAAAGGGCTGGATTATCAGGTAACTGCCGCCAACAGCGCATTGGCATCCGGCTCGGTGCAGCCAGCCAACCTGGAAAAAAACAGTCAGCAGCAGTTGGTTATTCCACTGTCACTGAGCTTTGCGGATATGGCCAGCAGCCTGATGTCTTTGCTGACCAGCAAGGAAGCGGTTGATATCGGCGTTGCCGGTACCCTGGACTATGCGCCAGAGCTGGCGATCTGGTCACCCGAACCGCTCGACTTTTCCATGTCGACTGCATTGACTCGCTAGGCCAGGCAGTACCAGGAAGGAAACAGGCAATACCAGGAAGGAAAAAAGCAGAAAAGCAAAACGGGCTGCCAAGGCAGCCCGTTTTTATGTTGCAGAATGCATCAGCTTAGTGCTGGTGGCCTTCTGCGCCATGTACATGGCCATGTTCCAGTTCTTCTTCACTGGCATCACGTACGGATTCAACCGTTACGCTGAACGCCAGGTCCTTGCCTGCCAGCGGGTGGTTGGCATCAACCGTTACTTCTGCTTCTTCCACTTCAGTAACAATCAGATTAACCGGGCCTTGTGCAGTTTGTGCTGTAAATGCCATGCCAGGTTCAATTTGATCAACACCGGTAAAAGCATCACGCGGAACTTTCTGCACACGGTCTTCGCTGTATTCACCGTAAGCATTCGCGGCTTCTACGGTGACTTCCAGTTCGTCGCCGACTTTTTTGCCGTCCAACGCCGCTTCCAGGCCAGGAATGATGTTCTGGGCACCGTGAAGGTAAGTCATTGGCGCTGCGCCTTCAGAAGAATCAATAGTTTCTCCAGAAGCAACGTCAACCACTTTATAATGAATGGAAACGACTTTGTGCTGGGCAATTGTCATGATGATTGTCCGTTTTTTGTCCCTGATTAAGGGCAGTGAATTCTACGCAAAGGCGACAGGATGCGACGTTGGAAACCAGCGGCGACCAAAGTCGTTCTCTACGAAATGGGCCCCCAGTATAACAACTGCCCCGCTGAGTGCCAGTCGGTGACGGGGGTGGCCGCCAAAAGCACAGATTCCATCAGCCCGCAACGCCACCCGACGGATCTGATTATCAATGCAACCACTGGATATGCGGCTCGGCAAATACCCGATCCAGGCGCCGGGTTGTCCGTTCACCATCAAACTGAATAATCAGATACTGTTCATCCTGCTCCATCACCGTACCGGCTCCCAGGCGGGCATGCACCAGTCGTGGCAGTGGCTGTCCGGTCACAGTGGGTTTGGCCGGATCGCGCAACGACCGGTTACCACCGCGAACCCCAGGTTGTACCCGGGACGGCTTCACCTCCAGCACAACCGGCGCCGGTTGTGCTGCCAGATACGCCGGCAGCCAGCTGGCTACCTCGCCTTCCAACACCAGGCGGGATTGCCCTTGCTCCAGGGCACTGGCCACTTGATCACTGCAACTGACATTCAGTTCACTCGTAAAAGGGCTGGGCTTTTCCCGTAACGAAGGGCGCTCATCTGACCTTTTACGCCCCGAAGATGACGGCACCAATCGCAGTGGCACCAGCAGATGTAATTGATGAATGGCGCGGGTCATGGCGACATACAACAGCCGCCGCTCACTTTCCTCGCTGGCCGGAGTGCTGAATTCGCCTTCTGGCCGGTACGGGAAGTAATGGCCATTCAGGCCGGGAATAATCACCACCGGCCATTCCAGCCCCTTGCTTTTATGGATAGACGTCAGCCTGACCCCGGCGTGTCGCTCACGGGACTGGGCCCGGGCGCGATCTCTCAGTTCCAACAGCAATTCCAGGGCTTCGTTCGAGTTCACGCCGGAGTCGGCCATAAAACGCACAAACGCCCGGATGGTTTGTAACCGGTCTTCCACCTGTTGAGCAGAAAAAGCACTGTCTTCAATGCCTTTTTCCAATTCAGTCGTATCGATATAAGCGTTCAGCAATCGCTGCACCGGTACCACCACATGCTCGGCACTGTCGAGCACCTCGGCCCGTGCGTGCAGCTGCGCTTTTTGCCAGTGGCTCAGGGTATCGGGAATCGCTTGCTGTAACGCAATGCCAAAGTGCTCGCGGTGCGTCGCCAGCGTATCGGCCATATCTTCCAGAACCGCCCTGCGTACTTTGGGAAACGGCGTAGTCAGTATCTGCAACCAGCCCGAGCGGCGCTGCTCCCGGCTGCGATCCCCAAAACGGCCTGCGGCAATTTCCAGTAACAGCCAGAAGATTTCCAGCTCCCAGCGCTCCAGTACCGAGAGAGAATGATCCAGCTGATAGGGAATACCCGCCTGCAACAAGGCCAGTTCAATCGGCGCACACAAAGCCCAAAGACGATGGATCACAGCAATCTGATGGGCTGGCATGGTTTCCAGGCACTGCCGCACCAGCGTCAGAACCTGATGCGCTTCCGCATTGGCAGAGCAGCTGTGCAACTGTACCTGGGTGGCCGGAGTGGATATGTGGGACAACCCCATCACCGGGTCTCGCTGCCGGTTATGGTGAATCAGATGATTCGCCATCAACGACAGTCGATGTCCATACCGAAAGGTTTCCGGTAACTGATACGTAGTGACGTTTTCCAACTGGCTAGCAAAGCCACTGACAATAAACTCTGGCCGTGAGCCACGAAATTCATAAATCGTCTGGTCTGGATCACCAATAACCATCATCGACCCCCGGCCAGCATGGAGCAGTTCCAGCAAATGCTGCTGAATACCGTTGATATCCTGGTATTCGTCCACCAGAATCCATTGCATATGGCCGCCAAAATAACGCGCCGCTTCCGGATTTTGCCGCAGATGCATCACCGGGTCGTACAGCATGTCGGAAAATCCAATACGCCGTTGCTGTTTGCGCCAGTCTTCAAAACGTTCAAACAACTCAATAAACATACGACACTGAGGGGGTAAATCGAGCTCTTCATAAACCGCCTGAGGAGGCGCCAGCCCGGATTTCACCAGGTCGATAAAACCGACCGCTGGCTCAACCCATTTTTTTCGTTGCGACAGGATTTCCTGCCGGGTGTCACCGTCGGCCAATTGCTGTAACAAACGCCACACCTGACCTTCAACTTCGCTATCTCCCAACAATTTACGCTCAAAAGCAGGCAACTGTTCCAGTTCAATCAACTTGTGATAAATACGCAATCCCAACGAGTGAAAAGTGCGTACTTCCGGTACCGCTTGATCCGGTAAACGGCGAAATAAACGCTGTTGAAACTCCTGCTGGGCCGCCTTGTTATACATCAGCACCAGCATACGGCGAGACGATACGCCGGCCTGTAATCGCGCAGCAATAAAATGCGTCAGTGTGGTGGTTTTACCCGCACCCGCAACGGCCACCACTCGGGCGTGGCCGTCGACGTGTTGAACAACCTGTTGTTGATAATCAGTAAGTTGTGACATTCAGCCCTCGCGTCAATGCCAAGGCATGCTATGACCAACACCTGAAAATGTCACGAACCATCAACAACCAGACCATCACAGCAGACCGGTAACAGCGCTATCGCTCACTCTGGTCACTCCGCCAACCCAACGTCACGGTTAGCAAGATCCCGCTGGCCTCAGAAAAAAACGTCGGTCCAGCGTGCCACCAGATCACTCCGTACACAGACAGACTGATGACTGCAAGGCTGGCTGCTCTGAGACATCGACCATTTCCCTGCCAATACCTGTTGCTCAAACCAACATCCATCATTACTGGCCAGCCAGCTGATATTGCATTGATCATGATGGATGGCCACTACCCGGTCAGCCATCAGCGAGACGGCCTGGTCAACACTTTGTTTATTCATCGCTTGCCTCCTGTCAGAACACCAAGAAGCCAGCCCACAAGAGGTGAGACACTGGTCATCCTACTGCTCATGTTTATATTAATACAAACTTCATATATAAAGACAGAGCAAGGCTGATACCATCATGGAAAAAATACTAAGCTATTGATTTTTATTTATTTTATAAACTCGATGACCCAAGGTGTTCTGTGACAAAACCCACCACCTGTAATCATATAGACAAACCACCTAACGAGAATAAACCAAACACCACAATACACTTGTTTGCTAACCAGCAAGCCGCATTATCATCATGGCCTGGGGCAATACCTGAAACAGCCACCAGGCCTCTCTGGCCAGCCATCCAAAGACAGCCAGCCAGATCCGCTATTGCCAGTAATTACCAGATATAAGCCAACGTCATCAGATATGAACGCGGCGCACCAGAGTAATAGGTATATGAGCCAGTACTTTGCACATCCGAGGCATTAATCCGGCCGATATAGCGCTTGTCCGTCAGATTGACCACATTTACATCCACCGACAGATCACCACTGGCCAATGGCAACTGATAACCAGCACCCATATCGACACGGGCATAACCGGGCACCGACTCTTCATGACCGGAATCAGCATAACGCTGGCCGACATAACGCAGCATCGATGTCGCAAACCAGCGGTCTTGCTCCCAACGGGCGCCCAGTGCACCAGTCCATACCGGTACATCGGGCAACTGGTTACCCGACACATCCATCACCGTGCCGCCACTGCCCAGCACATCCTTATCAAGAACGGCGTGTGTCCAGGCCAGATTGGCCAATAAATTCAACTCTGGTGTCACTTCCAGACCACCGGCGAACTGCAATCCTTGCTGATGCCCATCCCCCACATTCTGCGAATACACAACAGCTACATCCGGGTCGTAATAGCTGATGCCTTTATTGCGGAAGCGGGCGTAATACACCGTCAGATCCATATAGTGATACCGCGACGTCCAGATCAGCCCCAGATCAATCCCGTCCTGGGTTTCAATACGCTGCTTATCCATCACGTCCTGGGCCGTCAACCCCGCGGCAGCAAAAGTGGAATAATTGGACTGGAATTGATTCCAGGATGAAAACGACGGCGCTCCCATCGAACGGCCAACATGAATTCTCGATAACCAGTCGTCATTCCAGCGATAACTCAATCCGGCTACAGGCAACCAGACATCCAGATCAAAACCATCAACACTACGATCCGCCATCGGGCCACTCGATTGTTGCAGTGCTGCTGCATAAGACACATCCCCAAGACCATCGGTATTGTAGTAATCCAGGCTGACCAGGGTTTCACGCACATAGCGCAGCCCGGCTGACCAGTGCCAATTCCCCAGCGAGCGATCCAGCTGAGTCCAAACACTGTTCATCTGGTGCTCATTCGTCACCTTGGCCAATAGAGACCACTTGCTAAACATCAGACTGCCATCCGCTTGTGGCTGGTACATTTTCCAGGCTGTTGGCGGCCCCGGCGGTTCCATTGTCATATACCAGTGCCCCACACTCAGACGCGTATCCTTCACCTCGCGGACCCACTCTGTCCGCACCCCGCGGGCCTTATGATCAATCGACCAGTTCCGGATCATGCCGGAGCTGGTCGCCGACCAATAATCACCCTCTTCGTTACTCTGATAAGGCTGGACACTGATATAACTCTGGTCAGACAGCTGATAACGAGCCTCCAGCAGCCACAGGTCGCTGTTGAACTGCTGACGGTTATGATCGTAATAAAGATGCAGGTCTTCCAGGTCCGAGCTATAGGCATAGTCATACCACTGTTCCAAATCATTCGCCTGCTCAGCACTCAAGGCCCGGTAAGCATGTTGCTCTCCCTCACTCCGGGTGTACCACAGCCGGGCAGTCAAGGCCCCAAACTGCTGCTCTCCGGCCAGACTGATATTATTCTGGTCAGCAGCCTGACCTGGGCCTCGCCATTGATCAGCACTGGATTTTGATAGCGATGCCATCACCCGGCCACCAAAATTCATGGCACCCGAGTCTGCCCGAGCAAACCAGCGTGCCAGATCGTCACTACCGGCACTGTAGGACAGTTGCACCTCAGGATCGATATTGGGCCAATACAGCCGGGTATCCAGCGCCCCAAAATTATTAAACAGATCGACCTGATCGGCAGGTACCGGCCCCTGGTGCAGCGACACACTGGCGATATTTTCCTGCTCGAACATCCACAAGTAACCAGGTCCAGGTCCCATGCCGGTCACCGCCACTCCCTCGACGGTACCATTGGCACCATGAGAGGCATTCACCCCGCGCACCCTTAACCCCTTGTTCCCTCCCATCAGATTGCCAAAGCCAAAAGGGTCGACGGTTTCTGCCTGTACTCCCGGCAATGCCGACACAGCACTGTAAGGGCTGCCTGCCCCCGGTGCGGCAAACATATCCAGCTCCTCTTGGCTTACGGTTCGTTGTGATGCCGCCTGATCTGACGGATACCACATAGCGGCCTCCTGTTGCCCCACAACCACAATCGCGTCTTCAACTTCAGTCGGCAAGTGGGCATCCGCGGTTGTTTTATCTTCTGCCACCACCAGAGCACACCGGGTTGAAAGCACCATCAGTACAGCCCAGGTCAGCGGTGCAAGCGGTACCGACACCGGGCTGGTAACACGATAAAAACACGTACCGCCATCTGAAACATTCATCTTATGACTCCTGATTAATCACTGTGAAAAAGTCGCATCAGGGATCTATCGCCAAACCAGAGCCGACAGCCAAACAGAACCAGGTTCTCGCCCAGGGACACCATTGGCATCCCCATACACATCACGAGAATTGAAAAATAATCAGCAAAGTCAGCACCGGATACAATAAATAACCTAAAACTACACAACGAAAACCAGGAGCAATGCACGTACCAGAGAAAAGCAGAACGAGCCATCCTTCAACACCAAGCATAACTATTTGATTTTAAAGATATTTCTCAAAAGCACTCAGATAGCAACAGCTCACAGCAGCCGACTTCAAAACGTCATGGTTGTTCAATAGCTGACAATTGTAATCAATAGTTCAAAACCATATAAAAATATCAAAAACAAATAATTACATTTAAAATCAATAACATGAAAAATACACACTATGATTTTTTATATAAAACAAAATCAACAAAAAGCCAGTAACAGTCAGTAGTTGGTTTGATATCGACGGCAAGAACGGCCGCTAGCGCTCAACATGCGGGGCAAGGGCGGAAAACTCACAGCTTGAGCCTGGTACTGACTGTGTCTGTATATAGACAAGCTACCTAACGGAATCAAACATCCCCTCAATCTAGCCATCACTGCCACTAAAAGTGGCATCCGTGTTACAACGGCACTCCTTTTCTTTTCCGTCAGAGGTATACTCGAGAAATAACCATACAAATGACAAGGAGATCCAGCATGCAACTGGTTGGACGAATCCTGCTTGATACTGATGAAGGCTCGTTATTGGCAGAAAAACGAGTGATATTGCTCGAGGCCATTGCTCGCCATGGAACAATTCAAAAAGCCGCCCAGGAAATGGGGTTGTCATACAAAGGAGCATGGGATGCTGTCAATGCCATGAATAACCTGTGCGATGAACCTCTGGTTATTCGGGAGGTGGGTGGCCGTCGTGGTGGTGGTAGCCATTTGACCGAACAAGGTCGTGCATTAATCACGCTCTATCGCACTGTTGAAGCCGAGTACCAGAGCCTGCTGGATCGGATGAACAGCAGCCTCGGCGATATGCAGCAGTTTCACCGCATGATGAACCGTTTCTCGATGCGCACCAGTGCCCGCAACCAGTTTCATGGCGTCGTAACAGCCTTGATACAAGGGATGGTTAATTGTGAAGTGCGGATGAGACTTGACGATCACACCGAGATCGTCGCCATCGTTACCAACGAAAGTGCAGAAAACCTCGACTTGCGGCTTGGTCTCGAATTGTTTGCACTGGTCAAAACCTCCTATGCCAGTGTTCACACCCAATCTGTCGAGCAGCGCAACTGTTTTGCCGGGGTGGTAGCAGATCTGATCCGCGGAGAACAAAGTACGGAAGTCCGGGTTGATTTACCCAGTGGAAAAAGTGTGGTTGCCGCCGTCAGCAACCAGCAGGCTGACGACCTGGCACTGGCCATGAACCTGCCGGTTTATGCGACCTTCAGCCCCGACAGTGTGATTCTGGCCGTCAGTTAATACCCGGCAGAGACAGCAATGTCTATACGCACCCAGCCCGGTCATATGCCGAGCTGGGTGTTACTACTGATAGCAGTGATACGGATGATCGTCACAGACCGGCCAGCCGGTTCGCTCCAGCCAGAATCCGGCAGTGCCTAAAACTGCATTTCCGGCACGTCGTCTGGTACAACCAGCTTGCCCGCCGTTTTCTCAACAATTTCTTCTACCGACACGCCAGGGGCACGCTCTTTCAAATGAAAGGCTCCATCTTCAATTTCAAGCCAGGCCAGGTCAGTCAGTACTTTTTTGATGCACCCCTTGCCCGTCAGCGGCAAGCTGCACTCAGGCAACAACTTGGACTCACCATGTTTGGAAGCATGGGTCATGGTAACAATGATGTTATCCGCACCAGCCACCAGATCCATCGCGCCCCCCATTCCCTTGATCAGCTTGCCGGGGATCATCCAGGAAGCAATATTGCCATTGATATCCACTTCAAAAGCCCCCAGCACCGTCAAATCCACATGACCACCACGGATCATGGCAAAGGATTCCGCCGAGCTGAAAATAGACGCCCCGGGCGCCGCCGTTACCGTTTGTTTCCCGGCATTGATCATATCCGCATCCAGCTCGGCTTCAGTCGGAAAGCGTCCCATGCCCAGCAAGCCATTTTCGGATTGCAGCATCACTTCCATCCCATCTGGGACATAGTTGGCCACCAGCGTCGGAATGCCGATGCCCAGGTTGACATAAAATCCATCTTGCAATTCGCGGGCTACACGCTGTGCCATTTGTTCACGAGTAAGGGCCATGATCATCACCTGTTATTAATGGGTTAAGTCGTCGAATCAGCTGTCAGATAGCGTTCGTTTTTCGATACGTTTTTCAAAGCTGCCAACAATCAGACGATTCACATAAATACCCGGTGTATGTATCTGCGAAGGCTCCAGCTCACCCACTTCTACCAATTCCTCGACTTCAACCACAGTGATCTTTCCCGCAGTGGCTGCCATCGGATTAAAGTTCTGTGCAGTATGACGGTACATCACATTGCCATAACGGTCGGCTTTCCAGCCTTTGACGATGGCAAAATCGCCGCGAATGGATTCTTCCAACAAATATTCACGGCCATTAAACTCACGCACTTCCTTGCCTTCGGCTACTGGAGTACCCACCCCGGTAGCCGTATAAAACGCCGGAATACCAGCCCCACCGGCACGCATTTTTTCAGCCAATGTGCCTTGTGGCGTCAGCTCAACCTCCAGTTCGCCGTTCAGCAACTGCTGTTCAAACATGGCGTTTTCGCCAACGTATGACGAGATCATTTTTTTGACCTGCTTGTCTTCCAGCAACACACCCAGACCAAATCCGTCGACCCCACAGTTATTGGAGACGATGGTCAGATGACGGCTGCCTTTGCGTTTGACTTCCGCAATCAGGTTTTCAGGGATGCCACACAAACCAAAACCACCGGCGATGATGGTCATGCCATCTTCGAGCCCTGCCATTGCTTCTTCGTAGCTGCCTACGACTTTATCGAAACCTGCCATTATTATTTTCTCCTTGCTTCATCGTTGGGAAGTGGCCGGGCAATGCATCGATAACCACGGCAGCAGAGCATAATCATGCACTGCCTCTGCTGTCATGTTCGATTATTTATGGGTAGATTTGCAGTTTGTATCAAGTCTTTTGATTTTTTAAATCAATTATTCAAAACTTTTATTCAGTTTTTTAAATCAATAGACAGTGACCGGGTGGCACCCTGCGTACCAAACTGTGGTTGATCACTGCAAAGCAGCCGGGCGATGCAGGCTGCCATCAAGGCTATCCATTCCCATTCCAATGGCGAATCATCGCTCACCCAGGGATTCGGTCAAGGTTTTACGCAACGGTTTCAGCAAGTATTCCATCAGACTACGTTCACCCGCACGAATATCCACGCGAGCAGTCATGCCTGGCAGAATTTCCAACTGCCGCCCAATCAAACTGCGCACCTTGCCGTCATGCATTGCCAAACGCACATGCACCCGATAATAAATATCAACGTTATCACCGCTTTCTTCCTTGAGGGTATCCGCACTGACATACACCACGCTGCCTTCAACGCCGCCGTAAATCGTGTAATCAAACGGATCAAACCGCACCGTCGCCAGCTGCCCTATTTCAACGCGGGAAATATCGGTCGGACTGATCTTGGCTTCCACAATCAGTTCGTCATTCACCGGAACGATTTGCATCAACTCCTCACCGGCGCGCAACACACCACCGATGGTAGTGACCCGTACGTTTTTGACGATACCGTCGACCTTGGACCGAAACACACTGTCATTCAACTGCTGTTGTCGCTGGGTCAGCACTTCGGAGGTTTGTGCCATTTCGTCCTCGGCAGTCGTCAACTCTTCGCTGGCATCTTCAAAAAAGCGATTACGACGACTGAGCAATTTGTTCTCTGCCTCGTTGATTGCACGCTGGGTGCGGATCACCTCGGAGCGGTTTACATCGCCACTGTGCTGCAGCCTAGCCACCAGAGCTGCATCTTCCTGTGCCAGCTCCACTGCCCGGGTCAGGTTGGCGAGTTCGGCTTTCAGGCCATCACGACGCTGCTCAAACAATGCCAGTTCAACCTGTTTCTGTTCATCGAACGTTTCCAGAAACGGTGGGAAGACCAATTCAGGTTTCCCGGTCACTTCTGCCCGCAACCGGGTTGCTTTGGCCAACAAGCCCGCCAGCCGTGCCCGCATTTCCCCCACACTGGCCCGAACCCGGGTTTCATCCAGCTCGGCAATCACCTGGCCAGCCTGAACCCGGTCACCTTCACGCACCTGGATGCTGCGGATCACACCACCATCAACCGACTGGATAATTTGTACCCGGCTGGAGGCAATCACCTCGCCATTCGCACGGGTTACCTCATCGATCTGGAATTTAATGGCCCAACCAATAAACACCACAAAGGTGGCCGCAATCAACCAAACGATCCAGCCACTACGATCCAGGTGATAACGCGCCAGCCGCTGGGCACGACTGGCATCACGATCGTCCATCAAGCTATCAGATAACATTGATCGGGCCCCCTGCCGGTGGTCGACGAGCCGTACCGGATGGCGCTCGCTGGCGCTGGAAAATAGCTTCCGGGCTGTCATCCCGGACAATCCGACCCTGCTGCATCAGCAACACGCGACGCGCCAGCCGTGAGGCCAATGCTGGCTTGTGCGTCGATACCACCAGAATATCAGAAGGCTTGAGATGGGATTCCAGCGCTGTTAATACCTGTTGTTCGGTATCCGGATCCAGCGACGCCGTCGGCTCATCCAGCAACCAGATGGTTGGCCGGGCCAATACCACCCGGGCCATACCGACCAGCTGCTTCTGACCTCCCGACAGACCATCGCCACCTTCACTGATCGGCAAGTCCATACTGTAGGGGCTATCGGCGGCAATACGATCAATCCCCAGTTGCTGGGCCACTTCCAATAAATGACCATCGGCGATGGCACCACCCAATATCAGATTGGAACGCAAAGACCCCTTGAACAAATGCACCGACTGCGGCAAATACCCGACCTGTTGGGCAACAATCGCCGGGTCCATTTCCCACAGATCACCTTGCCCCAGCCGCACCCGACCAGCGGACGGCCGATAAAGACCGGCCAGTATTTTCAGCAAGGTCGACTTGCCCGAACCGATTTGACCCACCACCGCCACCCGATCCCCGGCCTTGAGCGACAATGAGCCGACATCCAGTTGCAACACCGGCGAATCCGGATAAGAAAAACTCACCGCTTGCAACGCGATCTCCGCCGGAGGCTCCGACGGCATCAGCAGCGATTGCTCCGCCCGTCGCTCGGTATCCAGATCCAGCACCTGATCCACCATTTTCAGCGACTGCTGCACATTTTCCCACTGCGCCATATAACGCACCGCCTGACTGACCGGAGCAATCACCCGCCCGCCCAGAATACTGCATGCGATCATCGCCCCGATCGTCATATGTCCCTCAGCCACTTCATAAACCCCGACCACAACAGCCGCCACATAAGCGACTTGTGACAGACTGGCAGTCGTCAGCTGAATCAGGTTATTCAGCGCTTTATGCTGAATATCAAACCCGGCCACGGTTTCACTGATGGATTGCCAGATTTCAGAAAAACGCCAACTGGCATTCGCAGCCCGAATGGTCTCGGCTCCCTGAATGCTATCGACCAGCAACCCCTGACGCTCATTACTGCGCTGCATTTCGTCTTTCATCAAGCGCCGCATGCTGCGTTGACCCAGCCAGCCCAGTAACACCGCCACCGGTAACAGCGCCGTATACACCCAGGCTACGGGACCGCCAATCATGGCGATAAACACTATAAACAGCAGTGCAAACGGCGTATCAACCAGGGTAAAAAACACCCCGGATGAAAAGAAATGACGCACCGACTCCAGGCCACTGACTTGCGCAGCGATGGTTCCCAGGCTGCGTGGCCGGGTATCCATCTGCAAGTGTAAAAGGTGATCAAACACCTGTTGACTGACCCTCTGATCGACCTCACAGGCGACGCTGTCGAGCACCCGTCCACGCAAAATTTTCAAGCCCCAGTCCAGCAACAGCACAATCACCATCCCGACCACCAGAGTCCACAAGGTGGCCCAGGCCAGGGTCGGTACCACCCGGTCATACACCTGCATGGCAAACAGGGATGTCGCAACCGCCATCAGATTGATTACCAGAGTGGCAACCACCACATGACCAATCCAGCGACGACGGCGCAACAGCGCCGCCACCACCAGACGGATGGACCGACTCCCCGTCAGCGAGATTTTTTCTTGCGCCTTGGCGGCGGGATTGTCCAGCCAGAGCACCACCCCGTCTTCCAGCACCTCCGGTGCATGCAAATGCGCCACACCGTCCACACCGGTCAGAGAAATCTCATGGCTTGCCGGTACCACACCATCCTCTGGCCAGTCGACCGGAGCGGAATCCTCTGCCTGAGACGATGCGCTGGTGGTTGGCTGTTCCAGCAACTGGCGTTCTGCCAGCCACCATTCTCCTTGCCAATGCATCAAGGCCGGCAGCCGCCGCTGATCCATCCGCGCCCAGCGTAATTGCGCCACCCGCAACCCTCGTAGTTGTAATGCTTGCGCCAACAACTGAATGCGCTGAGGTAGCGACACCGGCCCCATGATGCCCTGTGTATTGGCACTCCAGGCCTGCTCCAGCTTCCCCGGTGCAACACTGACCTGGATTAACAACAACAGCCGTTGCAACAGACTGAGAGGCAAGGATTTGCCTATATCGTCCTCCGCAGAAGGCCCTGTAGATTGTTCAATATCTGACATCGTGTCCACGCGTTATTTTCAAATGTTTTGGCATTCCGGGCTGCCCTCAGAGCAGTCTGAAACAAATCAGTGGTATCTATTGATTGGCATCGGTTTCGGTACCGGCGTGACGGGCTCTGGTGCCAGAGCAGGAACCCCGCTACGCTCATCCAGATAACCCGCCATACTGGCCAGCTGCAGTGATGCATCAAGCAAGGTCGATTTAATGGTTGCCAGCTCCAGCTGCCCATAAACCCATTCCCGCTGGGCGTTAAGCACTTCCAGCCAGGTCTTGCGACCGGTTTCGTACTGACGCACAAAAGAATCCAGAGTTTGTTTCAACGCATCGACCGTCAGCTCTTGAGAATGCTGCAAAAGCTGCTGCATTTGCCGGTTCAGCAGCAGCGAGCTCACCTGCTGGCGCAAATTCACTTCGGTCACATACAATGACTGTTCGGCCGCCCGTTTACTGGCCACCGCCGCTTTGGTCTGGGCATAATTGCTGACCCCCAGACCGGCAAAACTGGCTTCCAGCGATAACCCCGAGCGCATCTGGTCATCATCTTCATCGCTGGTCTGGTTAGGCATATCGCGCTCAAGCTGAAGATACAAGGTCGGCATCGAGCTGTAACGTTGCTGATTGGCTGTCTTGTCCGCAATCACAACCTGCTCTCGCTGGTACTGCAGATCGGCACTGGTTTGTAAGGCATCGTACTGGATCTGCTGCTCATTCCCTGGCAGCCAGCCCTGTTCCGGTACCGCCTCCGTCGAATCTACCGGCACCTGGGTCAATGCCAGCAATGACGTCTCCGCAACGGCCAGCTGCCCCTGATAATTCTGCTCCGTCGACTGCGCCCACAACAAACGTCCCAACGCCAGCTGCACATCGGCATCCGATGCCAGACCGCCATCGCGACGTCGTTCAATACGGTCGTACAGCTGCTGATGATCTCGGGTGTTCTGCTGGGCAATGTGCAACTGCCGACGCAAGGCATCAATCGCAATATAAGCCTGACTGGTTGCTTCAACCAGATCTCGACGAATCTGCAACAGGCCAACATCCTCAGCTCGCCTTTCGGCCTGCGCCAGCTCAATGGCACTGCTCAACTTGCCAAAAGTCAGCAACGGCTGCTGGAGCGTCACCGTGGCCAGATCATCGTCATAGAGGTTATCGGCCGAAAGCGACAGGTTGGGTAAGCGCCCGGACCTGGCCGCTTGCTCACCCCAGCTGCTGGCTTCCAGCGAGGCTTGTTGACCGGCAATGGCCGGATGAAATTTCAGCGCCGCTTCAATCGCCCCCCAAATACCGCGATACTGGCTGGTTTCGGCCGCCACGGAATGCGTAACGGCGAACAACAGCCCACTGCAAATCAGTAAAAGGGCACGATATTTTCTGAATGTATCCGCCATTACCAAGCCTGTTCCGGCAAATCGCCATCAACCCAGTCCTGGGGTTCATCCAACGGACCAAACGGCGACAATGAGCGACGCCCCAGCTGTTCACGGATAGCAGCCGCTTCTTCTTTCTGGCCCGACAACGTCAGCGCCAGAGCCAGGTTATGTTGCCAGGCCCGCTGCCATGGCACCCGTTGTAACGCCTGACGCATCAGACCGATACCGTCCTGAAGATGGCCCTTGCGGCAATAAATCAGCCCCACCAGGTACTGGCAGGCCGCATGTTGTGGATTATGGTACAGCATTTTTTTGCAGCTCCTTTCTGCGCCATCCAGATCATCTGCGTGATACAACGCCACTGCCGCGCTCAAAAAGCCCGGCTCCGGCAACGACAGCATCGAAATCTCATCCCAGATGATTTTGGCATTGGTGCCTTCAGTCAAAGGCCCAAGCTGATTGGCGTAATGTTTCCATTTGGCTTTTGAGGTCTGATAAATCGGTTGCCGTACTTGCCATACACTGGCGGTTTTCACCGGCCGTTCGAGATCACTGTACGCCAGCACTTGTGGCTCCCACGCCACACCAATATATTCCAGCATTCGCCGCGCCTGTCCTTCCGGGTCCTGCAACAGCTGTTCGTATTGCAGCTCCAGAATGCCATCTCCAAACAGCCCATGCCAGTGCTGCATCAGCAGGTTATGGTCTGCCAGTTGCTCGCCAATCCAACGCAGGTCATAGGCGAAGCCCATACCACCGTGCTTGGCCTGGAAATCAATAAAATAGTTGGACAGAGCAATATCACGCGGGTCTCGTCGTACCGAAATAATACGGGCGTTAGGGAAAAGGAATTTGATCAGACCAATATGTTCAAAATTATGTGGCAATTTATCGATCACAAACCGGGCATCCGGCTTGTCAGCCTGAGCCAGATCGAACAGTTCTTGCAAAATACCCTCGGCAATACCATGGCAAACATAAGGCGTCAGATCATCAACACAATCCGGATAGCGCCTGCCAGAACCGATATGACGCTCCCAATTATTCAGCCCCCGGATACGCTGGGGAATAACCCCCAACTCACCCGCCCCCCAGATTTCACTATGGCTGGCCAGCATCTGCTCAACCAGAGTGGTACCAGAGCGCGGCATACCGACCACAAACACCGGCGCCGAAGAGGGGTGCCCATAAGGCTGACCACCATACAACTGCCGATGCTGGAAAAAACTGCGCGAAAAAGCGTAACGAATACGTGCGCACTGCTGCCGATGGGCAACCGGGTCGTAAGGAATATGCAGCTTGCTGGCTTCGTTGGCCTGTCGAACCAACGCCAATGCCTTGTCGTAATTACCCCGTTTTTCCCAGGCCGTAGCCAGCTGGAACAACAAGGACGTTGATACCGACCCAGACAGACCGGGCCGCTGTGCCAGCTTCTCCAGCCGGTGCAAGGTGTTCTCGTCTTCAGGGAAACGGTGGGCATTGACCAGCCCGGCAAAACCCGCAGCCGGGTCAAACCGCTGGATACGCTCATACCAGTCAATGGCATCATCGACCCGCCCTAATTGCATCGCCAGCTGCGCCAACCCTTGCATGGCCGCAGTGTAGTCTGGAAAATCCAGCAACAATTGGCGCAACGCATGTTCTGCCTCGTCATAATGCTGCCGCTGTAAATCTGCCATCGCCTGCAAATGACGGGCACGTCCCATCAAGGGAATTCGCCAGTGTAATGCCGTGTGATGCAACGACTCGACGGCCCCGTCCACCTCAGTTAACCACTCGGTTGGCTCTTCCACGGCCACTAGTTCCAGAGCTTTAGTGGCCGCTTCATGTGCTTTCTCCGGCGCCGTCATCAACAGGGTTTGCCCCAGCTGAACCCACAACCCCGCCCGTGGTAACTGCTTGTCCGCCGCCACCCGCAACGCCTTCTGCAGCAGCCATCCGGCCTGGGCAATACGCCCCCGCACACAGAGCAGTTCCGCCAATTGCGACACCAGTGTCAACGCTTCAGGATAAACTTTCAGCCCCAAACGTAACTGGGCTTCGGCATCATCATGGCGTTCTTGACCAGCCAATAAACGGGCATAGCCCGATACCAGCACCAGCCATTCTGATTCCGACAGATCCTGTCCCGCCTGTTGCAGCCAGGCCTCGGCTCGCTGTGGCTCACCACTGGCCAGCCACAGCTCAAGCTGAAGCCCTCGCAAACGGGCTGTTGTGCCATGCAGAGCGCTATCCGGCAAGCGCTCACAAGCGGCCTGTAATCCGGCAATGGCCTGATCCAGCATCTGCTGGGCTTCCGGCCACTGTTGTTGTTGCAAATACAACGAGGCCAGTGCCTGACATAACGAAAAACGCCCAGGTTTGAGCAGCAATGATTGCCGATAATACGCAATGGCATCTTCCATACGACCTTGCTGAACCCGACCAAAGGCCAGCCGGGCCAATGCCAGATCCTGTTGTGGTTCTTGCTCAAGCACTGACTCCAGACGTTCACAAGCAACCTCAATATGGCCCAACAGCAACCACACTGCCGCCAGATCCGTTTGAACATCTTCCGTCAAACTCGCAACACGAGCAGCCGGGCCAGCGATCAAACGCTCCGCCTCGGAGTGATTCCCCAGTTGTGCATAGGCCAGCGCCTGCAGTACTTGCAAGGCATCATCGTCCGGTGCCTGCAGTAACAAGCCCTTAACCTGTTGCAGCAGGTGCTCATAGTGCTGATCGTCAACCAAAGCCCGAAGCCGGGCAATGGCTGCGCCATCACCCGCATCTGCTAACGAATGTCCTGTCAGCATCAGACCAACCCCTGTGATGTCATAACGCCCATTGGCATGGTCGTCAGGTAGACTTCATTCAGAGACCGCCCCTCATTCAGATCACTCCAGCTTCCATCCCACAACGATACCGAACCGGATGATGCATTGTCCGTCCAGCGGAAAACAAAACCCGACTCCTGCAATGAGAAAGCCGACCCCCATACTCCGGGAGAACTGAAAGAAGCAACCGCCGAATTATTAGCACCCAGTACCGCACTCCC
>NZ_JAUYVV010000014.1:0-94113 GCF_030689165.1 Oceanobacter sp. 4_MG-2023
TTATCTCCGCCTTATGTACTATTATTAGTATTAGTAGTTGTCGGTGTTGTAGTCGTTGTGCTTGTAGGAGTAGGTGTACGATTCCTAGTACGAGTCCGAGTCCGAGTCCGATACATCACTGCTTGAACTGTCATCCGAAGTGCTATCGCCAGAAGCACTGCCGCCACAGGCGGTCAGGTTGGCAGCCGCAAAAGCCAACAGTAATGCGCTTAATAACGGTGTTATACGGTTGGTTTCCATAGTGCAGTGATCCGGGTCATAAAGTAGGCAGTCAGTGTAGCGATCGCAATGCAAAGTAATGGTGGGTGTTCGGTAAGGATTTGAAAATATAGGCTGGTTTTATGGAACTTCACCTGTCATTCACGCAAGCGGCGACTGGTTGCGTGTTTCCTGGGATGACTGGCCGTCGAATAACGGCGGCCAGTCAGGGGTTATACGCTCCAGAATGGCAGGGGCTGGCAGCTCACATGCCATTCCATGAAATGAAACCATGATGCCAGCTGGTTAATCCCGCCGGTATCCGCAGCGGCGGCTCTTAGTTCGAAGCCATATGAGCGCGGTATTCTTGCTGCCGTTCCAGCATCCAGCCCGGGTATTCTTCCGGCAAGCGGCTGACGGCGTCCAGCAAGGCCAACTGATCGGTCGTTAGATGCACCTGGGTGGCCGCGATATTATCGGTCAGCTGATCGATGCGTTTGGCACCCACAATAACACTGGTTACGGCTGATTGATGGAGCAACCAGGCCAGGGCAATCCGGGCGATGCTGGTTTGTTGCTCCGCCGCGATACCAGCCATAACGGCAATCACCTCACTGCCCCGTTCACGGTTTACCGGAGGGAAGTCAAGTTTGGTGCGGCGACTGTCTGCCGATGCCTCCGGGCCTTCGTATTTGCCCGACAGATAGCCACCGGCCAGCGGACTCCAGACCATCAAACCAATCTGTTCCGACTGCAGCATCGGTATGACCTCGCGTTCGAGATCCCGGCTGACCAGCGTGTAATGGGCTTGCAGTGAGATAATTGGGCACAGCTGGCGCGCTTCGGCAATCCCGACCGCCTTGACCACCTGCCAGGCGGCCCAGTTCGACAAGCCGATGTAATTCACCAGCCCCTGTTGTACCAGAGTGTTCAGGGCTTCGAGGGTTTCCCGGATCGGGGTGGCCTTATCAAACCCATGAATCTGGTAAAGATCGATATGGTCCAGTTGCAGGCGCTGCAGGCTGGCCTGGCATTGACTCATAATATGGCCACGGGAGGCGCCACGGGTATTCGGGCTGGCAGCCATGGGGCCGAGTACCTTGGTGGCGATAACCACTTCATCGCGTTTTACGTCCAGGTTTTTGAGCGCCTGACCTAACAGGCGTTCACTGGCACCTCCGCCATACATGTTGGCAGTATCGATAAAGTTAATGCCCGCAGCCAGCGCCGCGGCCACCAGTTCATCCACCTGTTGCTGTTGCAGCTGGCCGATCATGCCCCAGATGCCATCGCTGCCACCAAAGGTCATGGTGCCGAGGCACAACTCCGAAACAAACAAGCCGGAGTGACCCAGCTGGCGCATCCGCATAGTGCCCGGAGCCGTGGCTGAGTGGGTGATGTTCGGGGGTGTGCCAGCAGAGGCGTTGGGGCTTGTGTTGGGGGTAACAGGAGAAGAGCTCGACATAACAGCGTACCTCGGGAGTGCATCATTGACGATTGGCTGGCGATGTCGTTGTCTGAATTCGCTAGCCAGGACAGAAGGCCATGCTATGGCCAGCGGGCGGAAAAACCGCTGGCAGAAACTCGCAGACTCTTGCCTGATCCTCTCAAATGACAAGCGGGAGCTACTTTTTAATGGCTGTCGGGGTACAGTGATTCACGTGGCCAATCTGCTGCGCCCGGTATACACCGGTTGCCTGGCGGCGGCCGTTACGCTGACAGAAGCGAAGGAAGATCGATATGAAAACACCATCCGCAAACCCGTTATGCCAGGCGTCAGCGCAGGCAGACCAGAGGGTTCCTGCTCAGGCCGGTCAGATGGCTCATCAGCAAGCGATGCCCTCTGCATCGCTTGATGCGTTGACCGCGTTGGCCGAACGGCAATGGCATCGCCATGG
This sequence comes from Oceanobacter sp. 4_MG-2023, assembly GCF_030689165.1. Classification (NCBI taxonomy): domain Bacteria; kingdom Pseudomonadati; phylum Pseudomonadota; class Gammaproteobacteria; order Oceanospirillales; family Oceanospirillaceae; genus Oceanobacter; species Oceanobacter sp. 4_MG-2023. The sequence goes on from NZ_JAUYVV010000014.1 coordinate 2,097, forward strand.
ACAGGAGAACGCCATCGATGGCTTGCGACTGACCCGAGCCACCGAGCCCAGCGGGACGATGCGCGCCATTTATCCGACGTCCTTTTGTGTGGTGCTGCAGGGAAGCAAGCTCAGTGAGCTGGCAGACACCCGATTCCATTACCGGCAGGGACAATGCCTGTTGGCATCGGTGAATGTACCGGTCAATTCCCGGATCATGGAGGCCAGTCCCGACTGTCCGTATGTGGCTTTCAGTGTCGCGCTTGACCCGGAAATGGTGGCGGAGTTATTACTGCACGCCCCGGCGTCGGCATTAGCGACTGCGCCACGACAAGCTCCGTGCCTGCCACTGGCTGAACGGCCGTCGGCCTTGTCGACGGCGGTATTACCCACCGACCTTATCGATCCCTTGCTGCGTTTACTGCAGTTATTGGATCAGCCGCAAGACCTGGCGGTGCTGGAGCCCCTGTTGCGGCGGGAAATCTGCTGGCGTTTGTTACGCTCCCCAATGGGGGCGGCATTGCAACAAATTGGTATGGAAGATAGCGATACCGCGCGGATTGGCCGGGTAACGGCCTGGATGCGCAGCCATTATCAGCAAGGGTTCAAAGTCGCCGATCTGGCTGCCATGGCCAGCATGAGCCCGGCGTCGTTCCATCGTCATTTCAAGGCGATTACCCAATTCACACCGGTCCAGTTCCAGAAGCAGATACGGCTGCAAGCTGCCCGGCGGCTGTTACTGACCGATCATGAAGTGGCCAGTGTCGGGTATCGGGTCGGATACGAAAGTCCGTCGCAATTCAGCCGCGACTATCACAAGGTCTTTGGTGCGCCTCCAGGCCGGGACAAGGCCAAGCTGCGCTCCAGTCTGGTGCTGGAAAGTATCGATTAGCGTCGGCCGGTTGTATCGGGACACGACAATAACGCGGCAGTGTCTGCTTATTGGTGGACCGACTGGTATGCTTCCCAGTCATGACAAGGCGGGCAACTGCATGGCCGCTGTTGTCTGACACTAATCCATCGTAAGGAAGCGCCTGTGCAAAAAGTAGCGATATTTGTGGATGTGCAAAACGTGTACTACACCACCCGTGGTACGTTTCGGCGTCATTTCGATTACAACCGCTTCTGGGCGCGCGCGACGGCAGGGCGGGATGTGGTGAAAGCCTTTGCTTATGCCACTGATCGTGGCGACCAGAAGCAGCGGGAATTCCAGAATATCCTGCGGGCGATCGGTTTTGAGGTAAGACTGAAGCCCTTTATTCAACGGGCCGATGGTTCGGCCAAAGGCGATTGGGATGTAGGCATCACCATTGATGCGTTGGAATATGGCGAGCAGGCCGATGTGGTGGTGCTGGTTTCCGGGGACGGCGATTTTGATTTGCTGGCCAATAAGCTGAGAGTGGGCAGGGGTAAACGAGTGGAGGTGTACGGGGTGGCAAAACTGACGGCATCGTCACTGATCCATGCGGCCAGCGAGTATTTTCCAATCGATGGTGATCTGTTGCTGGGCTAAGCGGTTTTTATGTGATGGAGTAGCGCAGTGCGAGCTTCCTTGCCCGCACTGCGCTTCTTGCTGCTGTTTACATATGTACCTTGATCAGAGCGCTGACGGTATTTTCGTCAAATTCGCTGCTGTATTTGTTGTGCCATGCGCTGTACTCAAGACCCAGCTTGATCTTGTTGTCGTAACCCAGCATCGGACCAACGTTATAGGTCAGCTGCGGGTTGAAGTTGAAGCTGGCTTTGTGATCATCACTACCGGTTGAATAGTCGATGTAGCCACCCAGTTCAACCTGGCCCCAGGATGCACCATAGGTCAGAGTGATCTGGTGATCGTCGTCCAGACCATTGTCGTTCATGCTGTAAAAATACGTGACGCTGGCGAAGTTCATGCCTGGAATCGCCAGGTCGGCACCAATACCGTACAGGTAGTTATCCTGACTGTAGCCGGATGAGGTTGAACCGGATTCCAGCGTAAAGGCCAGGTTGATGTTTTTAACGATGCCATCGTCAAACTTGGTGACGAAGAACTTGGGTGAGAACTCGCTGTAGCTGGCGCGGAAGTTATTGTCACCCTGGTCACGGTCGAGGAAGAAGAACAGGCCGCCCCAGCTGTAACCCGACACGTGCTCAACGGTGTAGGTGTTCAGAGCGTAGTCCTTGTCGGTTTGTGGCCAGTCGTTGGAATCAATTTTGAAATCACCACCAACCAGTACAGAGATGCTGTTATCAGCAAAATAACGCTCGGCATGTGCTGCAGGAATGGTTGCTACGGCGACAACGGCCAGGGCTAGAAGTTGTTTTTTCATCACACTCTCTCTTTCAGATTAATAATTCAGGAAATCGTCTGGCTGACTTCAAAGGCCTGTGAGCCTCCTGATGCAGCATTATGTCGCCGGCCTATAACTTGACCGTTCGGACAGCAATTGATGAAAAGCAAAATCCTGACCAACTGGCCAGAAATAACCGTTTTAATTTCAAATGACCGTTTTATCGGCACTAAGGGAGGAAATATGAGGTGTTAAGGGCGCGATATCCGATTCAGCGGTTGCGCTAATGCTTGGCGATAGTGCGCTGAATGGACCAGTAGGCACCTAAATGTTGCAGGCAGAATAAGGTTGAATCAGGCCAACCTGGTCTTGTCGGGAAGAGTGTGCTGGCCGAACCGAGAAGATCTGGTCGCCACCTGTTTGTCACATGGGGCGACCAGTAATGATGGCTGGCTTGGGTATGGGTTTAGTTAGGCCTAGATACGGGGTTGGGTACGTTATGTGCGATCAGCCAGAGGCGTCGAGAAGGTGTACTCCATATCCCAGGGGAAACGAATCCAGGTATCCTGGCTCACCTCGGTAATAAAAGTATCTACCAGAGGGACACCGGCGGGTTTGGCGTACAGCGTGGCAAAATGTGCTTTCGGCAGCATTTCCCGTACACAACGAGCAGTTTTGCCGGTATCGACCAAATCGTCGATCAACAGCATGCCGTCGCCATCTCCCTCGACACCCTTGAGGATTTGCAACTCGCCCTGTACCGACTGCACCGAGGAATCCCCGGTACTTTTATAACTGGTGACACACACGGTATCGATCAGACGAATGTCCATCTCTCGTGCCAGAATCGCTGCCGGAACCAGACCGCCACGGGTAATAACAATCAACCCTTTCCAGGGGCCTTTGTCTAACAGCCGCAAGGAAAGCGTGCGCGCATTGCGATGCAGCTCTTCCCAGCTGACGGGGTAATCCATGGAGTACGTGTGATCGGACATGAGCAGGAACCTGTGAATAAAATGAAAAACTGACCGGGCGGTCACTTTATTCGGAGGTGCGAGCAGGATCAAGCCCCGGTTTTCCTGGCAATACAGAGAATGTCGGCTTGGCCAGTGGGGATCAAGAGCCATTACACAATAAAGATCCGGGGCCGTTCTGCTCTTTTATGGCGCTGTGATGCGTCGCCCCAAAACACGCCACTAATCCCTGATCCGTCCCCAGCCAATAGCAAGCTGCTCTGCAATGGCCGTGGCGTCGGCTTGCAGGCCGTCAAAACGAGTGACTCCCTGTAGCCAGCGGGTAATGACTTCCGGGTGCTGGTTCAGCCACATATAAATGGCCCGGTCCAGCGGTACGAAGTAGTTGCTGACCTGATCCATGATCTGTTCCTGCTCGCTGGCCTCGAAGGTCAGGTTGCGGAAGAAGCGGCCGAGATTGGGGCAGCGGGCAGTCAGGCCATCGCGAACATTGGTATTAATAGTGGCGTGACCATAATCCTTGCCAAAGTATTCTTCACCGCCAGACAGGTAACGAATGGAAAAATTCTGGTTCATGGGGTGGGGTGTCCAGGCCAGAAAGGCGATCCATTCACCCTTGCGAATACGGCCTTTGACCTGTGCCAGCATCAGCAGCTCTGAAGTTTCAATCAGTTTGAACGATTGCAGCTGGTAAGCGTTGGAATCAATCATGTTTTGTACCGAGATATTGCCACTGCTGCCCTTGCCGCTGCCATAAATCCGCCAGTCGAACTTGTCACCGTGTTGGGCCAGGTCGGCAAAACTGCGTATTCCCTGGTCGTAAACATAGTCCGGCACCGCCAGGGTATAACGGCCTTCGTCGAGGTTGGTTGTCAGGGTTTTTATCGATCCACGCTGCAGATACGGTGCGGCCACGTGACGTTGTGCCGGTATCCAGTAGCCCATAAAAACATCAACCTGATCCTTGTCCATGCCTTTGTAAACATCCTGCAGGGAAGGCATTCGGGTAATGCTGGCATCGTATCCGAGCTTGTTCAGCAGAATGCTGGCGGTGGCAGTGGCGACCCGCAAATCGGTCCAGTCCACTTCTCCCAGCGTGGGGTTTTTGCAGCTTGCTGGTTCTGCCATGGCGGGATGTGCCAGGAACAGTAGCAATAATAAAGCAGTCGAAAAGTGTTTCATCTTGATGGGCACCCAAAGAAAGAGAGCGACAATGGTCAGTGTCCGACCCGGACAAGGGATGGACAGATGACGTCATTCGGTGCGGTCATTATCAAAAGGGCAGAAGGTGGATGATGGTGTCTCAGCGTCATCTTGTGACGCTTTGGCTTTATTTGGGGGAGTCATGATGGATATGTATTGAAACTATGATCGGTTTGGCGCAAGCCGGATAAATGTACCCAAACCGGTCAATTGGTTGTACTGCCACTGCTTGGTATTCGATGATCTTTTATGTTTATGTATTATGGTATACCGTAATACAGATCAATCCACAGAAGAGTGGATTTCGTGAACAAAACAAAACCTGAACTCCCAAAAAGGTTACGTAGTATGAAATTTTCCCTGTTCCTGCAAATGGAGCGTTATAGCCCTGACAAAACGCATCAGGAGCTGCTGAATGAGCTGGTTGAGCTGGTTCAGATCGCTGAACAAGGTGGTATGGAAACGGTCTGGGTCGGTGAGCATCACTCAATGGAATTTACCATTGGCCCTAACCCATTGAGTTTTCTGGCGTATCTGGCGCCTCAGACTTCCACGATCCGGCTGGGTCTGGGAACCGTTATTGCGCCTTTCTGGCATCCGATAAAACTGGCAGGCGAAGCGGCGCTGGTGGATCAAATGTCCTGCGGACGGCTGGAGTTCGGTATTGCCCGTGGTGCCTACCAGTGTGAATTTGATCGAATGGCTGGTGGTATACCAGCCGCTGATGGTGCGCGTTATTTGCGTGAAATGCTGCCGATCTTGCCCAAGCTGTGGCAGGGAGATTATGCCCATGATGGTGAGTGCTGGCAGTTCCCGACCTCAACATCAGTACCGAAACCGCTGCAGTCCGGTGGGCCGCCGATGTGGGTGGCTGCACGGGAGCAGGCGTCACATGATTTTGCCATTGCAAACAACTGCAACGTTATGGTGACGCCGCTGTTCAAGTCCGATGCTGAAGTGGGTTCCCTGATGGACAAGTTTGAAACTGCTTGTGCCAAACACCCGGAAAAAGCACGGCCCAAGATTATGTGTCTGCGTCATACCTATGTGCATGAAGATCCGGAAGACTGGCGTGTTGGGGTAGAAGGCATTCGTCGCTGGTACTCCTACTTCCAGGGCTGGGCACGTAATGACCAGCAACCGGTGAGTGGCTTCTGTCATCCGATTTCGGCAGACGAGCTGGAGGCGTTCGAGGCTTTGGCGCCAGAGCAGTTGCGCAACAATCTGGTGATTGGTACACCAGCAGAGGTGGTTGAACGGCTGAAATATTACGAAGCCAGTGGTTTGACGGAATACAGTTTCTGGAGTGATAACAGCCTGAGTCATGAGCAGAAAAAGGAATCCCTGCAACTGTTTATTAATCAGGTAATGCCTTCGTTCTGATTGTCAGGGTTATCTGAAACCAAATAAATCATGGTATACCATGATTTATTTGGTTTTATTTTTGTCTGAAATGTTGTGATTTTATTGGATATTTTTGTGTTATCGAAAAAATAGGGTAATCCTGTTTTTCGATGGTGCTGGATCACTGGTAAATAAAATATTGCCAGCGGTTCAGTGCGCCTGCCCCAGTTCTTGCCGGTCTCCCGCTTCTTTTCTTTTTGATGTGTTTTTTAGTTGGTTGCTTTGTCGTTATGACGATCAGCTGAGTGATGTTGCAGCGGTTGTTCTGCCTGCTCATCACTCGATTTGCTGGCGCTCAAATCACGATGGGCGTGCGGGCAGGGCTGACGCCGAAATGGGATTTGTACAATTTGCAGAAATGCGAGACGGAGTTGAAACCGCAGGAATAGGCGACGTCGGTGACAGATGAGTGATTCTGTTGCAGGTGTTCGCGGGCGGTTTCAAGGCGCAGGCAAGTATAGTACTTGCCTGGCGTCTGGTTGAAATGCGTCTGGAATAATCGCTCCAGCTGGCGTACCGACAGACAGGCCGCCCGGGATAGTTGATGGCGGTCTAATGGCTGGTCGATATGCTTGCGCATCTCGGCCAAGGCCCGCTGCAAGCGGCTATCCTGGCTGTGGGCCGGGATATTGCCTTGCTGTAGCTGTTGTATCACCTGATCTCCCTGATCGGCTGACAGGTCTGACATACACAGGGTGATCATCAATTCATCCAGTGCCTCTCGGCTGGCGTGGCGATGAAACAGATAGGCACTGGCGTGGTAGTAGTCGGCGCCAATCCAGACCAGTGTGTCATTTAACGGCATGGGCAGACGGGCGATTTCCTGATCATGCTCCGGGCTGGAGTGGCCACTGAGTACCAGCAGGTTGCCTTGCTGACGCTGTTGATGATTCAGGCTGGGTAATGCCGTAATCATCAGTCCGGCGTCCGAGCGAACCAGGTCGCCGGATAACGAACAAATCGACCAGCTTATATGATGGGGCGTCACTCCCTGGCAGGCAGTAAGCCATTCATTAATACGCCCCAGGTCGGCTAGCCTGAATCCCGGGCGTAACAAAACAGTAAGGTTGTTCAAACACGGTTGTCTGGTGGTTTCTATTGGCATGGATATCACCTGAAGCATGTGTCGGCTGTTATTTTCTTGTGTCATTTAAAAGCATGTGTATTATGGTATACCATGTTTCAGTGAAACGAAAACAATCCATTAAATATACAGTTTTTGAAAATACGTTCTGTAGCGAGGAGTCACTCGATGAGCTTTGAAATACGCAAGATGATTACTACGATTGAAGAAACGTTTATTGAAGGTGGCAAAGCGGCAGAGCAGCCGGTCACCATGGTCGGTGTCGCGGCAATTATTCGTAACCCGTGGGCTGGCCGTGGTTTTGTTGAAGACCTGAGCCCGGAAATCAAGGCGCACTGTTCTGACCTGGGTGCGTTGATCGTGGAATACGTCAGCCGTGCCATCGGTGGCGCGGATAAAATTGAAGCGTATGGCAAGGCTGCCGTTGTCGGCATGGATGGTGAAATCGAACACGCCTCGGCCGTGGTGCATACGTTGCGGTTTGGCAATCACTACCGTAACGCCGTGAATGCACAGAGCTATCTGGCCTTCACCAACAAGCGCGGTGGCCCGGGTACTTCTATCCAGATTCCAATGATGCACAAGGATGATGCTGGCTTCCGCTCGCATTACATCACCATGGAAATGTCGATTGAAGATGCGCCGGCAGCCAACGAGCTGGTGATCTGTCTGGGTGGTTCTACCGCTGGGCGTCTGCACCCTCGTATTGGTAACCGCTACCAGGATCTGAAAGATCTGGAGCAAGAAGCCACTCTCGCTAACCAGTAAGCAAGGACACGACTCATGACAACCAAGCTGACAGGCAAAACTCCGGACGGCACGGCCTATCAGGTTTGCGGTAACGGTGACGCGGTTGTGCTGATTCATGGCGTCGGGCTGGACCAGTCAATCTGGAACGCTCAGGTGCAAGGGTTGGCGCAGCACTACCAGGTCATTACCTACGATATGTTGGGGCATGGGCACAGTCCGTTGCCGCCCAAAGTGGCCTCGTTGGATGACTACGCCGGGCAATTGCAGCGGTTGCTGCAACACCTGGACTGCGGGCCGGTGCATCTGATCGGCTTTTCCATGGGCGGGCTGGTAGCGCGGGTATTTGCGATTCAGCAGCCGCAGCTATTACGCTCGCTGGTGATCATGGGGAGTGTGTTTGACCGTACAGAAGACGCCCGGCAGGCAATTCTGGCTCGTACACTGGATGTGGCCAGGCATGGGCCTGAAGCCAATATCGATGCTGCGCTGGAGCGCTGGTTCAGCCCGGAATACCGGGCTGCCAACACTGCCGGGATACAGGGAATCCGGGATCTGGTCTGTGCCAACAACCCGGAAGGTTATTTGCGTGCCTATCGCCTGTTCGCCGGTAGTGACAATTACCTGGCTGACCGGCTGATTGATATCCGGGTACCGACACTGGTGATGGCCGGTGAGCTGGACCCCGGCTCAACCCCGGAAATGGCCCAGAAACTGGCTTGCCAGATACCTTCTGCCCGCTGCCAGATTATGGCCGGGCAACGGCACATGATGGCAATGGAATCCCCGCAACTGATTAATCACGCCTTGCAGCTGTTTCTTGGCAGCTGTAACAGTACTTGTCCTGCTACCTCATCGGAGACCTGTCTGTGAATTTGACTCCTTACCAGATGTACATTAATGGCCGTTATTGTGAAGCCCAGAGCGGCAATCGCTTTGACAGCCTGACGCCGTCCACGGCACAGCCATGGGCCAGTTTTCCGGATGCCACCGAGGTGGATGCCGATATCGCTGTCACGGCGGCACATCAGGCTTTTGTCAGTCCGGCCTGGGCGGGGCTGACCGCCACAGCACGAGGCAAGCTGTTACGGACGCTGGGCGACCTGATTGCTGATCATCGTGAGCTGCTGGCGGAACTGGAAAGCCGGGAAAACGGCAAACTGATCCGCGAAACCCGTGGCCAGATGGGGTATTTGCCAGAGTTTTTCTATTATATGGCGGGGCTGGCTGACAAGATCGAAGGGCAAACCCTGCCGGTCGATAAATCCGACATGATGGCGTACACCCTGCACGAGCCAATGGGCGTCGTCGCCGCGATTGTGCCCTGGAACAGTCCGCTGTATTTGACAGCCATCAAGATGGCACCGGCGCTGGCGGCGGGTAATACCTTGGTGATCAAGCCGTCAGAACACGCCTCGGCCAGCATTGTGGCGCTGGGTAAACTGGTTGAACAAGCCGGGTTCCCGGCCGGTGTTGTGAATATTATTACCGGTTATGGCCCTTCCGCCGGTGCGGCGCTGACCCGTCATCCGCTGGTGCGCCATGTTGCCTTTACCGGTGGTGCCGCCACCGCGCGCCATGTCGTGCGCTCCAGTGCTGAAAACTTCGCTCATCTGTCGCTGGAACTGGGGGGCAAGTCGCCGCAAATCGTTTTCCCGGATGCCGACATCGACAGCGCTGTTAACGGCATTGTTGCCGGTGTGTTTGCCGCGTCAGGGCAAAGTTGTGTGGCCGGTTCCCGGCTGTTGATTCACGACAGTATTTACGACGAAGTGGTCGCCAGGGTTTGCGAACGCGCCAGCCGTATCTGTATTGGTGATCCACTGGCAGAAGAGACCGAAATGGGGCCCATGACGACTCTGGCCCAGCTGGATATCGCCGACAATATGGTGCAGCAGGCGATCAGCGAAGGCGCCGTCTTGCGCTACGGCGGCCAGCGGGTTGAATGTAATGGCGGCTGGTATTTCCAACCGACCTTGCTGGAATGTGACTCATCGTCGAACAGCCTGATGCAGGAAGAAGTGTTTGGTCCGGTCACGGCAGCAATTCGTTTTCATACAGAAGCTGAAGCACTGGCGCTGGCCAACGACACCCGTTACGGCCTGGCGGCGGGTATCTGGACGCGGGATATCGCCCGCGCCCATCGACTCTCCAAGGCCGTCCGCAGCGGCATTATCTGGGTGAATACCTATCGGGTGGTGTCCGCCATGGCACCGATTGGTGGTTTTGGTGACAGCGGTTATGGGCGCGAGGGCGGTATCGAAGCCGTGCTTTCCTATACCGAGAAAAAAACCGTCTGGGTCAACCTCTCCAGCGAGCCAATGAGCGACCCCTTTGTGATGCGTTGAGGAGCAGCAACATGATTAACCAAGATTTGTATAAAGCCACTCTGGGTTCGTTTCCGTCCGGGGTCACCGTGGTGATGGCCTACGATCGCGATGGCCGGGTAACCGGACTGACCGCCAGCGCATTCAGTGCCCTGTCGATGGATCCGCCGCTGATTCTGGTGTGTCCGCAGTACCGCTCCGAATCCTATCAGGTGCTCAGTGAAGCCACGCATTTTTCAGTCAATATTCTGGCTGCGGATCAGGGTGCGGAAGCCTGGGCTTTTGCCAAAAAAGGGGCCGACAAGGTGGCCGCGCTGGCGCAGCTGGATATCCAGCAAGGCGTCACCGGGGTGCCGGTACTGGCCTCGACCGTGGCGGTGATGGAATGCTGCCACTGGCGTCAATACGAAGGCGGCGATCACGCCATCCTGGTGGGAGAAGTGCAGCATATGGCCAATGACAGCGGTCGCAGTCCAATGGTGTATTGCCGAGGGGATATGGGCAGCTGGCCAATGCCGGTAATTGAGGAGGCTTGCTGATGACGGCGCAATTGTTCCGACAACAGGCTTTTATCAATGGTCGCTGGTGCGATGCCGATGACGGGCAAACCCAGACCATTTATGACCCGGCCAATGGCCATGTGATTGGTACGGTGCCGCTGATGGCGGAAGCCGAAACCCATGCCGCTATTCTGGCCGCCGAGTTGGCCCGCAAGGGCTGGGCTGCCATGACGGCACAACAGCGCAGCCGTATTCTCTATCGCTGGTATGAGCTGATTGTGGCTCATGCCGATGAACTGGCCCGTATTCTGACCATGGAGCAGGGCAAGCCATTGGCCGAAGCTCACGGTGAAATTCTTTATGGCGCCAGTTTTATCGAATGGTTTGCCGAAGAAGGCAAGCGGGTGTACGGCGAGGTGATTCCAAGTCCCAACCCGGATGCCCGTATCGTTGTGGTGAAACAGCCGATCGGTGTTGTGGCAGCGATTACCCCGTGGAATTTCCCCTGCGCCATGATTACGCGCAAGTGTGGCCCGGCATTGGCAGCGGGTTGCAGCTTTATCGTCAAACCGGCACCGGATACACCGTTTTCGGCGCTGGCGCTGGCAGCACTGGCGCAACAGGCCGGTATTCCCGATGGTGTCTTTAACGTTGTGACTGGTGATGCCATTGCCATCGGCAATGTTCTGACCAGCAGCCAGAAAGTCGCCAAGCTGAGTTTTACCGGCTCGACCCGGATCGGCAAACTGCTATTAAGCCAGTGTGCAGATACCGTCAAAAAAGTCTCGCTGGAGCTGGGAGGCAACGCACCTTTTATCGTGTTTGATGATGCCGATATCGACGCCGCGATTCAGGGGGCGATGATTTCCAAATTCCGTAACGCAGGGCAAACCTGTGTCTGCACCAACCGTTTTCTGGTACAGCGTGGCATCCATGATGTCTTTGTGCGACGCTTGCAAGAGCAGATTGAGGCACTACAGGTTGGTCATGGCTTGCTGGCCGGTGTCGATCAAGGGCCGTTGATTAACCAGGCAGCGTTAACCACAGTACAGCGCCATGTGCGTGACGCGCTGGACAAGGGCGCGACCTTGCATTGTGGTGGCGAACCACACGCCGCCGGTGAGAACTTTTTTGCTCCCACCCTGCTGTCGGGTATGACCAGCACCATGGCCGTGGCCCAGGAAGAAACCTTTGGCCCCTTGGCTGCGGTGTTTGCCTTTGATGACGAAGACGAGGCGGTTGCCCTGGCCAATGACACCGACTCTGGCCTGGCGGCGTATCTCTATACTCGGGATATGGCGCGTTGCTGGCGCGTAGGCGAAGCGCTGGAGTATGGCATGGTGGGTATCAACGAAGGGCTGATTTCTACCGCGGTAGCTCCCTTCGGTGGGATCAAGACCTCCGGGCTGGGGCGTGAAGGCTCACACTTCGGCATGGATGATTACCTGGAAATCAAATACATGATGATGGGCGGACTGGGCCGTTAAGACACTGGCCCGGTCAAGATACCGGTCAAAGTACAGGTCAAAGTACAAGCCAACGCACAAGCCACGCATAGAGAGAATGTTATGACTGATTCTGCTGAAAAAAACCGCTTTGATGCCGGATTGAAAGTCCGCCGTGAAGTGTTGGGTGACGCCTACGTCGACCAGAGCCTGAACAACAACCGGGACGAATTCGCCTGGCCAATGCAGGAGCTGGTGACAGAATATTGCTGGGGCGAAATCTGGACGCGGGAAGAACTCAGCCGCCGGGAGCGCTCACTGATCAATCTGGGCATGTTAACGGCCCTGAATCGTCCCCACGAGATCCGGGTGCATGTCCGTGGTGCGCTGAATAACGGGGTATCCATTGCAGAGATTCGTGAGGTTTTTTTACAATCCGCGATCTATTGTGGTGTGCCTGCAGCGATCGATAGCTTTAGAATTGCGCGTGAAGTGCTGGCCGAGCTCGACGCCGACCAGCAAGATCAAACGCCGGTTGCCTGACAACCATCGTCGTTACACTGTGCGGCGCCCCACCGGGGCTTGCCTCGGTTCATGATTGACCAGTTGGATAAAGGGTATGCTGAAGAAACACTCCCGAGAAGATCTGGGGAAGATAGAACGAACCTCCGTAACATTGCGGGAAAAGGTACTGGACGCCTTGCGCAGTGCCATTCTCAGCTTCAAGTTCCTGCCTGGAGACCGCCTGGTAGAACGGGACTTGTGCGACCTGTTGGGGGTAAGCCGGACTTCTGTCCGGGAAGCACTGCGACATCTGGAATCCGAAGGGCTGGTTGAATACCTCGATGGCAAAGGCCCGAGAGTCTCGGTCATCACCCTGGAGCAGGCGCTGGAAATCTACGAACTGCGCTGTTCGCTTGAAAGCCTGGTGGTGGAGCTGTTTACCGTGCGTGCCAGCGAAGACCAGTTGCTGGACCTTGAATACTCGTTACGGAAACTGCAATCCCGGCTCAAAAGCGGTGATGTGGTGCTGATACTGGAAGCTGTCAGTGATTTTTACAACGTGCTGTTTCAGGGTTGTGGTAACCATACCGCGTGTAGCCTGTTGCGCCAGTTGCAGGCGCGGATCAGCTTTTTGCGTGCGACGACAGTCAGCCAGAATGATCGTTACCTCGACAGTAGTGAGGAAATGGCGGCCATCTTTGAAGCGATCCAGTCCCGTGATCCGGTACGGGCGCGCAAAGCCAGTATCGATCATATCCACAAGGCCGCTACCGTGGCCTTGGCGGTGATGGCCAAGCAGAACGATGTCGACCCGGCAACCTTGCAAGCCATATATATTGCCCCGAACTGAACCGGTTATTGGCCATCTGCTGGTGGCATCAACCGCCAAAGACATGCCCGTGTCTCTGGCGGTTTTTTTTTAGTCCTGGCAAGGGTTGAACGGAATGCTGTCGATCAGCTGCAAGTTATAGCCTTCTAGCCCGACAAAGCGCCAGGACGCTCCCAGATGCCGGAATTTCCGCACACCCAGATCCCGCAAAATCTGCGCGCCGGTGCCAACGTCGCTGAACACCCGCTGGTTATTGGTGTTTGGCACCATCAGCTGTGGTGCGCGATTCAGCAGTGCGCTGGCAGAGGTTTCGTTATCCACCAGTACCACCACCCCTGTGCCCTCGCGGGCTACGGCTTCCAGTGCTGACCACAGGCTCCAGTGTGTCGGGCCGTGGTAATTGGCACCAATCAGGTCGCGCAGAGGATCAATGCCATGAACCCGCGCCAGAACCGGCTGTTCCGGATTGATATCACCGGCCACCAGAGCAATATGAACGGCATTGGACAGGCGGTCTTCGTAAGTCACCATCCGGAAGGTGCCGTGGACGGTGGGCAGGGGTTGCTCGCCGATCCGGGTAACGGTGGTTTCGGTATTCATACGATGCTGGATCAGGTCGGCGATGGTGCCAATACGCAAATCGTGCTGGGCAGCAAATGCCAGCAGGTCGTCACGACGTGCCATGGTGCCGTCTTCATTCATGATCTCGACAATGACCGCCGCGGCTTCAAAGCCCGCCAGTCGTGCCAGGTCGCAACCGGCTTCGGTATGTCCTGCCCGGGTTAACACCCCTCCCTTGCGCGCCCGTAACGGGAAGATATGACCCGGTTGTACCAGATCGGCAGGTTGGGCATCGGCGGCTACCGCTAGCTGGATGGTGTGGGCACGGTCGGCGGCAGAAATACCGGTTGAGATGCCCTGGGCCGCATCAATCGAAACGGTAAATGCGGTGCCGTAAGTGCAGCCATTATCGGCGACCATGGCGTGTAAGCCCAGTTGCTCACAGCGCTGTTCGTCCAGTGTCAGGCAAATCAGTCCACGCGCTTTGGACGCCATAAAATTAATCGCTTCCGGTGTTACGGCTGTCGCAGCGATGATCAGGTCGCCTTCATTTTCACGGTCTTCATCATCCATCAGAATGACCATTTTGCCGTTACGGATATCCTCGATAATATCCGCCGTGCTATCGATGTTCATCGCCCATCTCCCATGCTATTCAATATCTTTTAATCATTCTAAAATACGATATTGTATTATGGTATACCACAAATAATTTGGAGAATTGTATGAAAGCTTATTGGATTGCCTTTGTTGATATTGATGACCCCCGGCAATATGCCCGATATATGGAGCAGTCACCGACAGCGCTGCAACAATATGGTGCCAGAATCCTGGCGCGGGGCAGTGAAATGACAGCACTGGAAGGCTTTGATAAAACCCCGGACCGGGCGGTGGTGTTTGAATTTGACAGTTATGAACAGGCGTTGGCCTGTTATCACTCTGATGCCTATCAGCAGGCTCGCCAGCATCGGCTGGAAGTGGCCAGCGCCCATATCGTGATACTCAAGGGGCAATAAAGGTCAAAGCGTGGTGTATCTATCCGCCTTGACCGGTCGCACGGCTTTACAGGCCCTTGCCTGCATGACCGCTTGAAATACAAAAGCCGCTCGGCACTGAGCGGCTTTGGCAGAACAGAACAGCTTGAAAACCCCCGGCGAGTGCCGGGAGGCTTGGGCGCTATCAGGAAGTGGAGCGGGCCAGCTTGTCGGAACTGGCAGACTTGCCGGTCTGGGCCAGGTCGCCCGGACCGTAAGAAATACCGTCCCGTTCGTCCCGTAACCCTTTTATCAGGGCCACACACATCAGCAGTAGCACCACGGAGAATGGCAGGGCTGCTGCGATGGTGGCGGATTGTAATGCCGTCAGTCCCCCGGCCAGCAGCAGTACCGCCGCGACGGCACCCAGAATGGTGCCCCAGATGCCACGAATGGCTAACGAAGGCTCACTGCCCATCGACAGGATGGTGGAAATCACCAGGGTGCCGGAGTCTGCCGAAGTGACAAACCAGGTAATAATCATGATGGTCGCCAACAAGGACATTGGCCAGGTGAGGGAGTCGACCCCGATGGCTTCAATGGTGTGATACAGCGCCATGGTCATGTCAGCATTGACGGCTTCAACAATACCGCCAGCCCCGTACAGTTCGATATGCAGGGCGGTACCACCCATGGCAATAATCCAGATAAAGCCACCCAGGGGAGGGATGATCAGAGCGCTGAGCAGGAATTCACGGATGGTACGGCCACGGGAAATACGGGCAATAAACAGCCCCACCAAAGGACCCCAGGATAACCACCAGCCCCAGTAGAACAGCGTCCACCAGCCCTGCCATTGACCTTCAGGGTTCGGATCGGTCCAGAAGCCCATGGGAATCATATGCCAGACGTAATCCCCCACGCTGGTGGTGAACATACCCAATAAATACACGGTTGGCCCGGCGATCACAAAGAAGCCGATCAGTATCAGGCTGATACGGATATTCCAGACGCTTAACCAGCGAATCCCCCGTTCCAGACCGGACATGGTCGAGAGGGTGGCAATAATGGAAATCACTGCAATCAACACGACCTGGACGGTGGTGGATATTTCGACCCCAAACAGATAGTTCAGTCCCGCATTGATCTGGGATACCCCAAGGCCGAGGGCGGTTGCAGTACCAAACAGGGTGCTGAAAATGGCCAGCAAGTCGACAGCATGACCCAGAGGCCCATAAATACGATCCCCCAGCAGCGGATACAGTGTTGAGCGAATGGTCATCGGCAAACCTCGACGACAGGCGAAATACGCAATCATCATTCCGGTCGCGATATACACCGCCCAGCCATGCAAGCCCCAGTGGAACAGGGTAATCCGCAAGGCAACCTGGGCCGCCTCGGCACTGCCGGGTTCAATACCGGCCATCTCGATAAAGGGGTTGCCCTGCAGGTGGAATATCGGCTCGGCAATACTCCAGAACAGAATGCCAACACCAATGGCGCAGCTGAACAGCATGGAAAACCAGACAAAGAAACTGAACGCGGGGCGTTCATCATCAGCACCCAGCCGGATCGATCCATGGCGGCTGAAAGCCATCCATACGCAGAAAAACAGCACCACGCTGACGACCATAACGTAGTACCAGTTCAGAGTGGTCTGAATCCAGCTTTTGACATCGGTGTATACACCGTTGGCCAGATCGACATTCAGAACCGTGAACAGAACGAAGGCCAGAATCATCGCTTTTGAGGCAATACCCATTCCTGGATGTATCCCGGCGAACAGGCCCTTGCTGACTAACATTTTCTTGGGTTGCATTATTTCATGCTCCCTTGATATGTGAAGAGTGACAGAATCATTCATGAGGCCCTGTCGGTTATTTCTTCCAGGCTCATGAATATACGCTTGGCGATGTTGTGTATTATGGTATACCAACTTACATGATAAGGGTTCAATGCCATTTGGCTTGTTTGTCCGCTATTGATACATCGATGCCGACAATGCTTTTCAGTGCCCGGTTTATAGATGTCACAATTGCCCTAAAGGGCGCGATAACGTCATAAGATGGCGCTGCTGTAGCAAGACGGCCTGGCAGAATCCTTTAGCGTAGAGAGCAGCGATGTTGTATTGATTTAGAAGCCCGATGTCTTGGTCGTTCTGGCCGACGCATCCAGACATATTTGAAATAGCGACCAGACACCCTGCGTTGCTACGCCTGACGTTGTCCGCATTGTTTGAGCTGAAAAAGAGGAGAGCAATGGTGGATTGCCGTATCAAGAACCATCGCCATGGATATAACCATCATCCTGCTGGCGACCGTTCAGATAGTGGTCGTGATAATCGCTGTAATATTGATAGGGATGGCTGCTGTGATAGCGATTGGAATAGTCGCCATGATAGCAGCCAGGATGGCAAAACCGGCCACCACGCCGATCATCGGCATGGCGTCAGTGGCAGAATAAAGCCCGATATCGGTAACGACAGTCAAAACGCACTGATTGACTCTCTGATTGTATCTGGCGCTTGTCTGGCCAGCCTGGGGACATGCGCCTGAGGCGATCACTCCATCGTTATCAACGGAGCTGTGGTTATGCCAGTGCTGCCAGGGCGTTGGCGGCCTGCTGGTGGCTATGACGCAGCTCGCCAATATCGACCCCTGCCACTTCTCCTTTTTCGACCTTCCATTGTCCCGCCACCATCACATAGTCCGCCTGATGGGCGCCACACAGCAGCAGTGCGGCTAACGGATCATGACTGCCGGAGAAACGCAGTTCGTCGAGGCCAAACAAAGCCAGGTCGGCCTGTTTGCCCACCGCGAGGGTGCCGATGTCATCACGGCCCAATACGTTGGCGGAACCCTGGGTGGCCCAACGCAGCGCATCCTGATGCGTTACTTTGGAAGAGCCGTATTTCAGTCGTTGCAGATACATGGCCTGGCGCGTTTCCTGAATCATGTTCGAACAGTCGTTCGAGGCTGAACCATCCACACCAATGCCCACCGGGCTACCGGCCGCTTCGAGATCCTGTACCGGACAGATGCCGGACGCCAGCATCATGTTGGAGGTTGGGCAGTGACAGATACCGACCCCCGCCGTTCCCAGTCGCTGGATTTCATTGGCATCAAAATGAATGCCATGAGCCAGCCAGGTGCGGTTATGTAGCCAGTTGACACTTTCCAGATAGTCGACCGTACGCAAGCCGAACATTTTCTGGCAGAAGGCTTCTTCGTCGAGCGTTTCGGCCAGATGCGTGTGCAAACGCACCTGATGCCGGGCAGCCAGCTCGGCACTGGCGATCATGATGTCGCGAGTAACCGAAAAGGGAGAGCAGGGGGCCAGTGCGACTTGCATCATCGAGCCTGGGGCAGCGTCGTGATAACGACGGATCAGCCGTTCGCTGTCGGCCAGAATCGTTGCTTCGCTTTGCACCACCGATTGTGGCGGCAAGCCGCCGTCGTCCTGTCCCAGACTCATGGAGCCTCGGGTCAGGGTGACGCGCAAGCCGACATCAGCGGCGGCGTCGGCCTGTACATCAATGGCATCGGTCAGGGTTTGTGGAAACAGGTAGTGATGATCGGCCGCCGTGGTGCAGCCAGACAACAACAGCTCGGTCAGGGCCAGGCGGGTGGCCTGATGCAGCATGTCCGGCTGCAAACCGGCCCAGACGGGATAAAGAGTCTGCAGCCAGGGGAACAGCTCTTTGTTCAGGGCCGCAGGCAAGGCACGGGTAAGGGTCTGGTAAAAGTGGTGATGGGTATTGATCAGGCCCGGAATCAGCACATGACGGCTGGCGTCGAAGAGCTGGTCGTACCGCTCGGGCTGTTGCCCGGCGGCGACCACTTCGACGATCGTGCCGGACTGGATAACCAGTCCGCCACGGGCGTCTTCCGGGCTGTTGGTCTGGATCGCCAACGGGTTGGCGATCCAGAGTCGTGCAGGTGTCGTGGTGCTGTTCATGGTCAGATTAACTTTTGGCGTAGAAAGGTTTGCCGAGAGACATCGGCGCGACAAGGCGGCTACGGCTTTGGTTGCTGGACAATATCACCAGTACAACTACCGTGGCGAGGTATGGCAGGATGGCCAGCAGGTTCGGCGATACCGAGAAGCCAAGCCCCTGGAAAACCAGATGCAGAATGCTGGCCAGGCCAAACAACCAGGCACCCAGTAATACCCGCTCTGCTTTCCAGCTGGCGAAAACCACCAGCGCCAGTGCAATCCAGCCACGTCCGGCGGACATGTTTTCTGCCCACAGTGGCGTATAGGCCAGAGACAGATAACTGCCTGCCAATCCGGCCATGGCACCACCAAAGATAATGGCCAGATAGCGGGTTTTTAAAACCGGCAGGCCAATGGCATTGGCGGAGTGCGGGTTTTCCCCAACCGCCTTCAGAATCAGGCCGGGACGGGAGTATTTGATAAACCAGTAAACGCCGCCAAACAGCACGAACGACAGGTAAACAATCAAGTCCTGGCCAAACAACATACGGCCAATAATGGGCAAGTCGGTCAACACCGGGATAAAAATCGGGTCCAGGCCATCAATCGGTTTACCAACAAAATCGGCACCGACAAAGGCAGATAGTCCGGTACCAAAAATGGTTAGTGCCAGCCCGGTAGCGACCTGGTTGGCGCTGAGCTCCATGGTGATAACGGCAAAGATTATCGACATCAACATACCGGCGACAATGGCCAGCATAAAGCCCAGCAACAGGCTGCCGGACAGCAAGGCGACGACAAAACCGACCACCGCACCCATCAACATCATGCCTTCCTGGCCGAGGTTCAGCACACCGCTTTTTTCACAAATCAGTTCGCCCAGCGCCACAATCAACAGTGGGGTGCCGGTACGGACCATGGCATAAAGAATATTACTGATCAGATCGATATCCATGGTGTTATCCCTGTGTATTGGTGGTGGGTTGGATAGGAGCGGTGGTGGGTTGGCGACTGATCCAGCGCACACGGAAGCTGATCAATACGTCACAGGCGAGCAGGTAAAACAGCAACATGCCCTGGAACAGGCCGGTTAGTGCCAGTGGCAAGCCGAGGCTGATTTGCGCCATTTCACCACCCATATACAACAGTGCCATCAACAGTGAGGCCAACAGAATGCCGACAGGATGCAGGCGGCCCAAAAAGGCCACAATAATGGCAGCGTAGCCATAACCGGGTGAGATATTGGGAATCAATTGTCCGATCGGGCCAGTCACTTCACTGACGCCAGCCAGCCCTGCCAGAGCACCACTGAGCATCAGCGCAAAATAGGCCAGCCGTTTTTCCTTGAAACCGGACAGTCGTGCGGCACTGGCGTCCAGCCCCATTACCTTGATCTGGAAGCCGTAAAAACTGCGGCTCATCAGTACCCAGATGGCCACGACCGCCAGCAACGCCAGCGCCAGACCAAAGTGAATCCGGGTATCTTCAATCAGCAGTGGCAACAGCGACGAATCGGAAAACATGGCGGATTCCGGGAAGTTGTAGCCATCGGGGTCTTTTAATGGCCCGTGCACCGCCCACAGCAGAATATTGAGGGCAATGTAGTTCATCATGATGGTGGTCAGGATTTCATTGGTGTTGAACTGCACTTTCAGCAGTGCGGCAATACCGGCCCATACCAGGCCACCCAGAGCACCAAAGACCAGTACCGTCGGCAATACCCAGGCGGACTCAACGTCAATCAGTTGCAGCGCCATATAGCTGCCAAACAGACCGCCGATCAACAGCTGGCCTTCTGCGCCGATGTTCCAGATCTGGGCCTTGAACACCACCGACAGACCAATGGCACACAAGAGGATCGGCGTGGCTTTAACGCACAGTTCGGCAATGCCATACGTATCCGAAATCGGCACGTACAATATCGTTACCAGCGCTTCCCAGGGATCAACCCCCAGCAAGGTGAACAGGATAACGCCGGTCAGCATGGTCAGAACCGCCGCCAGTACCGGCGACAAATAGGCCATCCGTTTGGAGCGCTCGCCCCGAGGTTCCAGTTTGATCATGCGTGAGTTCCCTCGGTTGCGGGCTGTACTTGGGGACTGAAGTCGCCTGCCATCATGCGGCCCAGTTCTTCAATGGAGGATTGGGGGGTGGGCTTGATCGGTGACAGCTCGCCGTCACAAATCGCGCCGATGCGGTCGGAAATCAGGAACAGCTCATCAATGTCTTCCGACACCACCAGAATGGCAGCACCCTGATCCCGTAGCGTAATCAGGGCTTTGTGGATCGCCGTGGCGGCACCGATATCCACGCCCCAGGTGGGGTGGGCAGCAATCAGGATTTTGGGATCTTGCAGGATTTCCCGGCCAATAATGAATTTTTGCAAATTACCACCAGAGAGGCTGTCCGCCTGGGCGTGACGGCCTGCGGTTTTGACCTTGTAGTCCTTGATGATCTTATCTGCAAAGGCTTCGGTTTTTTGCCAGCCGACCATTCCCTGTTTGACCAGTCCGGTCAGAAAGCCGGTGAGCAAGGCGTTTTCGGTCAGGCTCATTTCCGGCACAGCGCCGCGGCCGAGGCGTTCTTCCGGGACAAAACCCAACCCCAGCGCGCGGCGCTGGTCTGGCGGCAACAGCGCCACATCGGTTTTACCGGCGCTGCTGGTGTTAAAAAATACCGTCCCTGTTTTGCTCAACGCTTCGCCGCTGAGGCTGGCCAGCAGTTCTTCCTGACCATTACCGGCGACACCGGCGATGCCAACGATTTCCCCGGCATTGACGGTCAGGTCAAGGTTTTTCAGATGGACACCAAAGGGATCATGACTGGGCTGATCCAGCTGGGTGATTTCCAGCACGGGCTTGTCGCCCAGTACCTTCGGGTAGGTGGTGCTGACCGGAGTATCGTCCCCCACCATCATCTTGGCCATGCTGGTGGTGTCTTGTTCCGACGGAATACAGGCACCGGATACACGTCCGCCACGTAATACGGTGGCCTTGTGGCAGAGGGCTTTGACCTCGTTCAGCTTGTGGCTGATAAACAGGATCGAACAGCCTTCACTGGCGAGCTGGCGCAGGGTGACAAACAGTACCTCAACTTCTTGCGGTGTCAGCACCGAGGTTGGCTCATCGAGAATCAGCAATCGGATGTCCTGTACCAGGCAGCGGACAATCTCGACCCGCTGACGCTCACCCACCGACAGTGTGTGGATTTCACGCTCGGGGTTGATGGCCATGCCGTATTTTTCCGAAACGGTGCGGATTTTTTCGGCCAGTGGCCCCAATTCTCCGGCATCGTCTCCCAGTGCGAGGGCGATGTTTTCCGTGACGGTCAGGGTATCGAACAGGGAAAAATGCTGGAACACCATGCCAATCCCCATTTTACGGGCGTGGGCAGGGTCCTTGACTTCCAATGGCAAGCCATCCCAGAGCAGTTCACCACGATCGGGCTTGACCAGACCGTAGATCACTTTCATCAGGGTGCTTTTACCGGCGCCATTTTCTCCCAACAGGGCATGAATTTCGGCGGGCGCGATGCTCAGGTGTACGTCGTCATTAGCAATGCAGCCTGGGTACTGCTTGGTAATGCCGCGCAGGCTGAGCCTGGGGGGTACGGGTTGCTTGGGCACGGGCTGTTCCTCTATGGAGCCTGGCAAACACTGGAAAACGTCAGGCGCTGCGGTATTGGTCTGAATATGGCTTCAAACAACGAACGGCGGACATCGCCAGGGGGTTGTTTGGGGACATATTGGCAGAGTATTCACAGGCTTGAGCGATTGACAAATATTGGCCAGGGACTCCCTTCCGGTTGCAGGTATGGTTACGAATCTTTAACGAGCCAGCAAAAAGCTGGCCAACTGGTCAGAATTTTTTTGTTATGTCGTCAGAGTGGCTGGTATAGTAAATGCTTAATATGACCGATCGGTCAGGTTTTTCGGGGCCTTGAAGCCTACTCGGGAAATTCTGCCAACAAATTCGGGGAATGTGCTGATTTAATCGTAAATTCCTTTAAAAATCATAAAGTTATAAAGTTATCTGCCGACAAGGATAGCTCACCGGAGGAAGGAACATTGATTCGCTTTTTATTCAATGATCAACTGCGCGAAGTAGATGATCTTGCTCCAGACCTGACCATCTTGGAGTATTTACGCACCGTCGAAGTGCAACGCGGAACCAAGGAAGGTTGCGCCTCCGGCGACTGCGGTGCCTGCACGGTGGTGGTGGCAGAACCGGACACGACTCAAGGCAGATTACGCTATAAAAGCGTGAATAGCTGCATTACCTTTGTGGGCAGTTTGCAGGGTAAACAGCTGATCACCGTTGAAGCACTGAAGCCCGTAGCGCCCGTCCCTGAGTCGCACACGGCACCTGCAGACGCAGCGGGCAGCCCGGCACCCGCGCTGCATATTGCCCAGCAAGCGATGGTGGATTGCCATGGTTCCCAATGCGGTTTCTGCACCCCTGGATTTGTAATGTCATTGTTTGCGCTGGGCAAAAATGCCCCGGTGCAGACCGTCAACGAATTTGATCCGGCCAACCCGGATGCCCATACCCGCCACGAGATCGATCTGGCTCTGGGCGGCAATCTCTGCCGCTGTACCGGGTATCGGCCGATTATTGAGGCAGCCGGACAGGTGCTGGCAGGGGAGCGCCAGGACGCCTTCAGCGCGGCTGAAGCCGAGACCTGGCAGCGGCTGATAACGCTGGCAGAACAATCCCGGGCCAGCACCACCATCGACGGACTGACACAGGGCGATCGTCACTTCTTTGTTCCTACCGGCGTGCAACAACTGGTTGATTTACGCCGCCAGTACCCCGAGTCACGCCTGGTGGCCGGAGGCACCGACCTGGCACTGGAATACACCCAGCAGCTCAAGCCGCTGGACGTGCTGATCTATACCGGCCAGGTCGCTGAACTCAAGCATATCGAGGTTTCAGACAGCGCCCTGATAATCGGTGGCGGGGTGAATTACAGCGACGCCATGAGCACCATCGCGCAGCACTTGCCAGAATTCGCCACCATGATGACCCGCCTTGGTGCGTTGCAAGTACGTAATCAGGGCACGATGGCCGGCAATGTTGCCAACGCCTCACCGATCGGAGATACACCGCCGGTCTTGCTGGCGCTGGATGCCATTCTGCATATCGACAGCCCCGCCGGAGCCGAACAGATTGCCATTAACGACTTCTTCACTGGTTATCGCCAGACCTGCTTGCCAACCGGGGGCGTGATCAGCGGGATCGAGATTCCACTTGATAAACAGGACTGGCACCGCCGGGTATTCAAGGTTTCGAAGCGTCAGGAAGACGATATTTCCGCGGTACTGGCAGCGCTGATGTTCAAGGTTGAGAACGGCCAGATTTGTGCGGCCCGGCTGGCCTTTGGCGGGGTCGCCGCGACGCCGTTACGCGTACCCGCTGCCGAGCAGGCCCTGATTGGCCAGCCGCCGACTCTGGAGGGGATCCGGGCCGCGCAGGCGGTATTGCAACAAAGCCTGACGCCGCTGACCGATGTCCGTGCCAGTGCCCGCTACCGCCTGCAACTGGTCCAGAACCTGTTGGCGCGGGCAGTGCTGGAATACAACCAACCTGAAACCACGCTGGAGGTCGTCGACTATGCGTAATGTGACACTTCCCGAACACAATACCGCGACAGCACAAGCACCGACCCAGAACGGTCAGGCCGGGCTGGATATCGTTACCGGTGGTGTTGGCAAACCGTCCCGCCATGAAAGTGCCGTGGCCCACGTCAGCGGCAGCGCCCGTTATGTGGATGACATGATCGAACCGGGCAACTGCCTGCATGCCGCGGTGATCCGCAGCACCATTGCCGCCGGACAGATTACCCGGCTGGATCTTGCCGCCGTGCGCAACAGCCCGGGAGTGGTGGCGGTGATGACCGTCGAAGATGTGATCGGCCACACCGACATTGGCCCGGTGTTCCCGGGCGACCCACTGATGACCTCGACCGAGGTCAAGTTTATGGGTCAATGTATCGCCGTGGTGGCGGCAACCACCGAACTGGCCGCCCGCCGGGCGGCACAGCTGGCGGTGGTGGAATACCAGCAGCAAACCCCGCTGCTTGATCCGCGTGAGGCGCTGGCGCAGTCACGACTGGTACGCCCGAGCCACAGCATGAAACGCGGAGACCTGGCGGCCGCCATGGCTACCGCAAGCCATATTCTGGAAGCCGAGCAAGCCGTGGGCGGCCAGGAGCACTTTTACCTCGAAGGCCAGGTTTCCCTGGCAATGCCAGCGGAAGACGGCGGCATGCTGGTGTACACCTCCAGCCAACACCCTAGCGAAGTCCAGAAGCTGGTGGCTGAAGTGCTGGACGTGCCGCTGAACCGCATCACGGTCGATATGCGCCGGATGGGGGGTGGTTTTGGTGGCAAGGAAAGCCAGGCCGGTCAATGGGCGTGTCTGGCCGCATTGCTGGCAACCCGTACCGGTCGTGCCGTTAAAATGCGCTTGCCGCGCCAGGACGATATGGTCATGACCGGCAAGCGTCATCCGTTTGCCAACCGCTATCGCATCGGCATCGACCCGGATGGCCAACTGCTGGCGGCAGAGCTGGAAGTGATCGGTAACTGCGGCAACTCGGCCGATTTGTCGGATGCCATTGTCGACCGTGCCATGTTCCACGCCGATAACGCCTATTATCTACCCGCCGCCCAGATCGACGGCCACCGGGCCTTCAGCAATCAGGTATCCCACACCGCGTATCGCGGTTTTGGTGGCCCACAAGGCATGATGATTATCGAACGGGCGATGGACGATATTGCCCGCAAGGTTGGCCAGGACCCGCTGACCATTCGTAAACGTAACCTGTATGGCACCCCGGAGCACAAGCCCGACTGCACCGTGACGCCATATCACCAGACGGTTGAGCACAACAGCCTGCCAGACATTATTGAGCAGCTGGAACAGAGCAGCGATTACTGGCAGCGCCGCAGTGCCATAACCGCATGGAACAAGACCAGTCCGGTGCTGAAACGTGGTCTGGCGCTGACGCCGGTGAAGTTCGGTATTTCCTTTACCTTGCAGCATCTCAACCAGGCCGGTGCACTGATACATATCTACACCGACGGTTCGATACAGGTAAACCACGGTGGCACCGAGATGGGCCAGGGCTTGCACACCAAGGTCGGCCAGATTGTTGCCCAGACGCTGGGTGTCAGCCTCGACAGCATTCAGGTGACCGCCACGCGCACCGACAAGGTACCGAATACCTCACCGACGGCGGCTTCCAGTGGCACCGACCTGAACGGCAAGGCGGCGCAAAATGCCGCTCTGATTCTCAAGCAGCGGCTGGTGGACTTTCTTGCCGCCGACAAGGGCGTACCGGCTGAGGCGATTGTGTTTGCCAATGGCCAGGTGTTCTGGGCTGAGGGCATGTCGATGAGTTTTGCCGAGCTGGCTGAGGCTGCCTATGTCAGCCGGGTGTCACTCTCGACCACCGGTTATTACCGCACCCCAAAAATTCACTACGACCGCCATACCGCCTCCGGTCGGCCGTTTTTTTACTTCGCCAACGGGGCGGCAGTATCAGAAGTGGTGATCGATACCCTGACCGGGGAATACAAGGTTTGTCAGGTGGATATCCTGCATGACGTCGGCCAGAGCATTAACCCGGCCATTGATCGCGGCCAGATTGAAGGCGGTTTTATCCAGGGTATGGGCTGGCTTACCACCGAAGAACTGGTCTGGCACGACGACGGCCGTTTGCTCAGTAACTCTCCTGCGACCTACAAGATTCCCGCTATTGGTGACACCCCGCCGGTGTTTAACGTCCGTCTGTTTGAACAGGCCAACAACGAAGCCACGGTGTACAACTCCAAAGCGGTGGGAGAGCCTCCGTTTATGCTGGCAATCTCGGTCTGGTCAGCACTGCGCGACGCCATCAGCAGCCTCAGTGATTACCAGCTCAGCCCTGACCTCGACACCCCGGCGACACCGGAACGGGTACTGGATGCGGTTATGGCATTACAAGCCGGCACAGGGGATCAGCCATGAAACACTGGTCGGAATCGCTGGCGGAATGCCAGCGCAGCGGCCAGCCCCATGTGCTGGTCACGGTAATCA
Organism: Oceanobacter sp. 4_MG-2023; assembly: GCF_030689165.1. Classification (NCBI taxonomy): domain Bacteria; kingdom Pseudomonadati; phylum Pseudomonadota; class Gammaproteobacteria; order Oceanospirillales; family Oceanospirillaceae; genus Oceanobacter; species Oceanobacter sp. 4_MG-2023. The sequence continues at coordinate 28,915 of NZ_JAUYVV010000014.1, forward strand.
GCACCGGCGGCTCTACTCCCCGAGCCGCCGGCAGCAAAATGCTGGTGCTGGCGGATAGCAGTATCGACACCATTGGTGGTGGCCAGCTGGAGTATCAGGCGCTGCAACAGGCCCGGGCGCTGTTGCAGGAAACAGAGCAACAGCAGGTTATCCGGCAGGTTTTGCTGGGAGCCGATGCCGGCCAGTGCTGTGGTGGTTACGCCACCTTGCTGTTTGAAAGTTATCCCGCCCGCGCAGCCGAACTCTGGGTGTTTGGTGCTGGCCATGTGGCCAAGGCACTGATGCAGATAGTGCAGCAGCTGCCGTTGCCAACCCGCTGGATCGATAACCGCCCGGAGCTGTTTCCGGCGGCTGACAGTCTGGCCCCCCATATTGAATGCGTGGTCGCAGACACCCCGGAAGCCTTGCTGGTCGATGCCCCCGCTGGCAGCCGGATACTGATTCTGACCCATGATCACGCGCTGGACTACCGGCTGGCCGAGACGGCCCTGCGGCTTGGCCATTGCGCTTCCATCGGGGTGATTGGCTCGGCAACCAAGGCCAACCGCTTCCGTTATCGCCTGACACACAGCGGCATGACGGAACAACAGCTGGAAATCATGCAATGCCCGGTCGGGCTGGCGGAAGTGGCTGGCAAGTTACCCATGGAAGTGGCGGTGTCGATTGCGGGGCAGCTGATTCAGCAGTACCAGACAGACCTGCAGACAGGGCAACGTCCGAACACACGGACCACCGGTGTGCCACTGTCGACCCTCAAGCAACTGATGCGCAAGGACAAACAGACGCAGGATGTGACCGTTCTGACGCCCCTGGCACCCAATGAGGCACCGAGCAAATGAGTAAGACACTGACCCTGACCGAACTGAACAGGTTACCTGCCGCTGACGCCCGGCTGGCCTTTGCCCAGTGCTGTGTGGCCGCCCGCTGGATGGATGCCATGGTCGCCAGCCGTCCCTTTGCCTCTGTCGAGCGGCTGCATCAGGTTGCTGCCGATCACTGGCAAGGGCTGGAAGAAGCCGACTATCTGCAAGCCTTCGAAGGCCACCCAAAAATCGGTGACGTCAGCTCACTGAAACAGAAATACGCCAGCACCAAAACCCTGGCCGCCGGGGAGCAATCCCGGGTTGACGAGGCCGACGACAGCGTGATCAACGCATTGGCCAGTGGCAACCAGGCTTATGAAGACCGTTATGGATTTATTTTTATCGTCTGTGCCAGCGGCAAAAGTGCGGCCGAGATGCTGGCCTTGTTACAGGCCCGCTTGCACAACGACCGCGGGACCGAGATTCAGAATGCCGCGGATGAACAAGCCAAGATTACCCGGCTACGAATTAACAAATTACTCGGCCTGACCGACTAACCAAGACACCGAACAGGATTCAACATCATGATTACCACCCATGTACTGGATACCGCGCTGGGCAAGCCGGGTATCGCCATTCCGGTCACACTGAGTCGTCAGGAGCAAGATAGCTGGACACCCGTTAGTGCAGGGCAGACCAACGACGACGGCCGTATTCCCGGCTGGCTGGACGACAAACCGGCTCTGGTCGCGGGCGTTTACCGTATACGTTTTGAGCTTGACGACTACTTTGCCCGCCAGTCGCAGAGCGCGTTTTACCCTTTTGCGGAAATTGTTTTCCGCGTTGAAGACCCGGCGCAGCATTTTCATATTCCGCTGCTGCTGAGTCCGTTCAGTTACTCGACGTACCGGGGTTCCTGATATGAGCACAGTATTTCGTGGCTCGCTGCTGTTTTTTACCGCCGACCCGCAGTTTGCCGGAGAGGACGCCTGGCAATATATCGACGACGGGCTACTGGCCGTGGACGATGCCGGGCTGATCACTCAGGCCGGGGCGTATTCCGAGTTGCCCGGGCTTTGGGATGATGGCGCAAACGTCGTCGACTACCGTGGCAAGATTCTGATGCCGGGCTTTGTTGATTGCCATATTCATTACCCTCAAACCGAGATGATCGCCGCCTACGGTACACAACTGCTGGACTGGCTGGAGACCCATACCTTTCCGGTGGAAAGCCAGTTTGTGGATTACGACTACGGCGTCAGGATTGCCGAGCGTTTTGTCACCGAATTGCTGCGTAATGGCACCACCACCGCTCTGGTGTTTGGCACTGTGCACCCACAATCGGTAGATGCCTTTTTTACCGTGGCGCAGCAACGCCAGCTACGCATGATTGCCGGTAAGGTGATGATGGACCGGAACGCGCCGGATGCGGTGCTCGATACCGCATCCAGTAGCTATCAGGAGTCCAAAACCCTGATTGAAAAATGGCACGGCGTTGACCGTCTCAGCTACGCTGTGACGCCTCGTTTTGCCCCCACCAGTACCCCAGAGCAGCTACAACAGGCGGGACGTTTGCTGCAGGAGTTTCCCGGTGTGTATCTGCATACGCATTTGTCGGAAAACCGCGATGAACTGGCCTGGGTCCAGAGCCTGTTTCCGGATTCTGAGCATTATCTCGATGTGTACGATCAAGCCGGGTTGTTGGGCAAACGCAGTGTCTTTGCCCACGGTATTCACCTCTGTGACGACGAATGCCAGCGGATGGCCAACAGCGATTCGGTAATCGCCCATTGCCCATCGTCCAACCTGTTCCTGGGTTCCGGCCTGTTTGATCTGAAAAAAATGGACGCCTGTGGTATCCGGGTCGGCATTGGCTCGGATGTCGGGGGTGGGAGCAGTTTCTCTGCGTTTGATTCCCTCGCCGATGCCTACAAGATCCAGCAACTGAACCAGCACAACCTTGACCCGTTCCGGGCCTTGTATCTGGCCACGCTGGGCGGTGCCAGAGCGCTGTCGCTGGATGACAGGATCGGCAGCTTCCAGCCTGGTATGGAGGCCGATTTTATCGTGATGGACCCACACGCGACCGACTTTCTGTCTTTTCGCAGCCAGCACTGTCGCAACTTGAAAGAGCAGCTGTTTGTGCTTAACACCCTGGGCGACGATCGGGTGATTGCCGCTACTTATATTCTGGGCCAACTGGCTCATCAACGAGATTCGGATCACGTGCCTCAAGGGGAAAACTGATATGGATGCTTACATCATCGACTGGTTACATCTGCTGATACGTTTTCTGCACGTGCTGACCGCCATCGCCTGGATTGGCGCATCGTTCTATTTTGTCTGGCTGGATAACTCGCTGGAAAATCCGCCGCAGTGGAAACTCGACAAAGGCATCAAGGGTGACCTGTGGGCGATTCATGGCGGTGGTTTTTACGAAGTCGCCAAGTATCGCAACGCTCCGGAAACCCTGCCCAAGACCCTGCACTGGTTCAAATGGGAAGCTTATTCCACCTGGATCACCGGCATGCTGCTGCTGATTGTGGTGTTCTACGTGGGTGCACAAAGTTATCTGATCGACAGCAACAAAGCCGACCTGAGCAGCTGGCAGGCCATTGGTATTGGCGTCAGTTCACTGCTGATCGGTTTTGCCATTTACGAAGTCGCCTGCCGTACTCCGCTGATCAAAAACGGGCTGATCTTTGGTCTGGTGATGCTGGTCTTGTTGACGGCAATGGCCTGGGCCTTGAGCCAGGTACTGGGGGATCGTGCGGCTTATATCCATGTCGGGGCATTGATCGGTACCTGTATGGCGGCCAACGTTTTTACCACTATCATGCCCTCACAACGGGCCATGGTAGCGGCGGCAGAGAAAGGGCAGTCGCCGGATCCGATATATGGCTACAAGGCCAAATTGCGCTCTACCCATAACAACTACGCCACTATTCCGGTGCTGTTTATCATGCTCAGCAACCACTTCCCGATGACCTATGGCCACGAATACGGCTGGTTGATCCTGGGAGGGCTGGCTCTGATGGGTGCCTGGGCCAGACACTTTTTCAACCTGCGCCATCACGGTGTGGTGAAACCGATGATTCTGGTGTCGGCCCTGGCTGGCTGTATGGTCATTGCCTGGGTAAGCAAGCCTTCTGAACAGAGTGTCAGTGCCGGAACCGGAGGGCCAGCGGTCACCGACGTACAGGCGTTAGGCATTGTCGGACAGCACTGTACCGCGTGTCATGCTGCCAACCCGAGCGATGATATTTTCAAGGTATCACCGGGAGGAGTGATGTTCGATAACCTCGACCAGATCAAGGCCATGAAAGACCGGATCCTGGCGCGGGCGGTGCATACCCACGATATGCCGTTTATGAACAAAAGCGGGATGACCGATGCCGAACGGGAAGTACTGGGGCGCTGGCTGGAGCAGCAATAACGGGCTTGATTCGTCTGGTACAAACTGGCACAAACCGGCACCTGTGCTTCGGCATGGGTGTCGTTGTTGCCTTGTTGTGCCTTTGTTTGTCGTCTCTGCAATGGCTTGCAACATTGGGCACTCTGTTCATTTTCCCGCTTGTTATGTTTAAAGTGACCGCTAATACCGTTCTTCAGCGAGCAAATACCCCATAATGTTGTACTCATGGGTAAAAATTATAATATATGAGTATAAAAATCCTTCTGGTTGATGATCATCAAATGTTTGTGGATGGACTCAAGAGTGTCTTGATGGGTTCGGATCTGCAGGCCGATGTTGAGTCAGTGCACAATGGTCAGGATGCCCTTAAATACTTGCGCAAGGGGGATTACGATATTGCCCTGATTGATCTGCGCTTACCCATTATTGATGGCTTTGATCTGCTGCAAGCCCTGCGGGACCAGAGCAACCTGACCCCCGTTATTATTGTTTCCGCTTCCCGAGACCCGGCAGATATCCAGCGGGCCAAACAGCTGGGAGCAATGAGCTTTATTTCAAAATCCTCTTCGGGCAAAAAAATCATCGAAACCATCCAGGATGTGCTCGATGGCAAGCTGGTGTACTGCACCGAGATCGATGCCGAACAGGATCTGGCCTCGCTGTCGGATCAACAATGGGCCTCGCTGCACAACCTGACACCACGTCAACTCGAGGTCTTGCGACTGGTGTGCAAGGGGCTTTCCAATATCGAAATCGCTGCTCAATTGAGTCTGAGTGTGGCCACCATCAAAAGCCATATCAGCGCTATTTTTATGGCGCTGGGTGCCAAAAGCCGTTCCGAATCCATCAAGAAGGCTCAACAACTGGGCCTGGACTAGACATGTTTTTCCACACCCATCCCTTTGTCGATGATGCCGAAAACAACGACAACGCGCCCAACATCAAGGTTGAAGCCGAAAAAATTCTGATCGTCCGGCGTAACACGCCGATGATTCTGATCGGCAACCTGTTCGGCAGCATGCCCTTGCTACTTATTTTCTGGGCCGACCGCCAGAGTAATTCACTACTGCTGTGGGAAAGCGCCCTGGTTGCGATCCTGGCGATTCGGCTGCTGCATTTTGGCTTGTACAAGCCGGACAAGGTCAATAGCAATAGCCAGAGACTGAGGAATTACGACCGTCAGCAAATGCTGCTGATCTTTCTGACAGGCTGTATCTGGGGTGCCGGGGGCTGGCATTTTTTTGATGGCACGGAGATCAAGAATGTCGCATTTCTGATTCTGACGTTTGTCAGCATGATTGCAGGCAGTCTGGTGTCGCTGTCATCGCGGCCAGTGTCTTACCGCTTGTTCGCCTCCCCTCTGATGCTGCCGTTATTGGGGCGCATGTTTCTGGAGGACGAATGGTTTTACGGCTGGATGGGATTTGGCGGGGTCGTTTACCTGCTGGCAACGTTCAGCTTCAGCAGCACTGTTCACCGGGTGATTGATCAGTCGATCCAGCTGAAATACGAAAACCTTGATCTGATCGAAGACCTGCAGCAGGAAACCGAGCGCGCCAATACCGCCAACCGCGAGAAGTCCCATTTTTTTGCCGCTGCCAGTCACGATTTGCGCCAGCCCCTGCAGGCGGTCAGTCTGTACAGTGAATCGCTGGCTGCTCTGGTTACTACCCCGCAGCAGCAGCAAGGGCTGGCCAATATCCAGAAGGGGGTGGCTTCCTTGCATGAGTTGCTGGATGCCTTGTTTGACGTTTCCCGTTTTGATGCCGGGGTGGTGGCAGTCAATCCGGTGGTATTTTATCTCGATGAATTATTGGCAAGGATGGAACCCCAGTTCCAGCTTGAAGCGCAGATCCGGGGCCTGGCGTTCCAGATTGGTTGTCGCCATTGTGCCGTCAGGACCGATCCGGTTTTACTGGAGCGAGTATTAACCAACTTGCTGGTGAATGCGTTCCGTTATACCGAACAGGGCAAGGTCGATATCTATTGTACCCTTGGGCCAGAAGATCACTTGCAGTTACATGTCCGGGATACCGGCATCGGTATTACCGCCGAGAATTGCCGCCGTATTTTTGATGAGTTTTTTCAGGTACACAATCAGGAGCGCGACCGGCATCAAGGCCTGGGGCTGGGGCTGGCGATTGTCCGGCGGATTCTGTTGTTGCTGGAACTGCCAGTAAAGGTGCACTCGGTACTGGGTGCCGGGACGGAGTTTGTGGTAACGCTGCCGCTGGCGGAGTCGTTACCGGAAGACGCAGTGCTGGATCAGAACCGCGAATCCAGTGCTCTGAATCAGGATGTGTTCAAGGGGCTGGCGGTTATGGTGGTGGATAACGAGGCCGCCATTGTTAATGCCATGACCGATTTGCTGCAATCCTGGGGCAGTGACTGTTCCGGTTTTGTGACGACAGAGGATGCCCTGGCAGCCATCGAGCAGGGTTATCAGCCTGCGTTAATGCTGGTTGATTACCGGATGCCTGGGTCATACAGCGGTTGTGAGCTGGTACAGCGGGTTTGGCAAACCTTGCCCGGGGTTGCCGCACTGATCATCACTGGCGATACCAGTGAGGAAGTGGCCCAGGAGATTATCTGGCAACAGCTGGATTTTCTGCACAAGCCAATCAAGCCGCCAAGGCTGAGAATCAAGGCATCCCGAGTGTTGGCACGGCATCAGGAACGGCTGGCCCAGCAGGAAGACTGACCTTGCCCAGTGTGGCTGTTCCCGGCTCGCTGACCCCGCAACCTGTCAGAATAATATGCGTCAGGGTATCGGTTGCGGCATCAAAGTCGGCCGGGGTGAGTTCGCTTTTACCCAGGGCCGAGGCGATCTGGATATGGAAATCAGCGTAGTGTTGGGTGCTGGACCAGAGTAAAAAGATCAGATGCGCCGGGTCGATATTGGCGCTTATTTTGCCGCGTCGTTGCCATTCCCGAAACACTTCCACCCTGGATTCAAACCATTCGGCATAGCCGTTGCTGAAATAATCTTCGAGATTGGGGCCGCCGCTGATGATCTCGGTGGCGAAGATTCTGGACGCCAGTGGATACTGGTAGGAAAACTCGATTTTCTTGCGGATATAGTTTGGCAACGCTTCGGCCGGGTTATCGTCGGCATTCATGGTTTTGCTGAAGGTGCCATCCCAAAGATCGATGATGTCACTCAGGACCGCCAGATACAGGCCCAGTTTGTTTTTGAAATAATAGTGAATATTGGCCTTGGGTAGCTCGGCACGATTGGCTATTTCGCGCATGCTGGCGCCTTTGAAACCGAAAGCAGCAAATTCTTGCTCGGCGGCGGCGAGGATCATTTTCTCGTTACGCTGGCGGATGTCACCGGCGGTTTTTTCATGGCCGTGGGACGTAATATTTAAAGACATGAGATTATCTGATTCTATCGAAAGTGTCGGCATTGTAGCCTGAAATGCGGCAGAGCTGAAAAAGCCGCCCAGAGGCGGCCTTATCTTAACAGTCCATGTCGTCGATATCTTCGAATCAGGACACAGTGCCAGCGGTTTTCTCTGTTGCGGTTGTCATGGTGGCTTGCGCTGCAGCGGTGGTTTTCTCTTCCGGCAGCAGGGCGCTCATGATAATTGCGGCCAGACCACCTGTGGTGATGGCAGAACCAAAGATGCTCTGCACCAGTTTGGGCATTTCAGCCAGCAGGTTAGGTGTCATGATCACGCCCAGACCCATGCCAAACGAAACTGCCATGATCAGCATTTTGCGGCGATCCAGGTGTTCGGTGGCGAGAATCTTGACCCCTGCTGCAGCCACGGTGCCAAACATCACCAGCGTAGCGCCACCCAGTACCGGCTTGGGAATATTCTGCAGTACGCCCCCAATAATCGGGAACATACCCAGAATAAACAGTACCGCACCGATGTAATAACCAATGTAGCGACTGGCAACGCCGGTCAGCTGGATCACGCCATTGTTCTGGCTGAAAGTGGTGTTGGGCATGCTGTTAAACAGAGCTGCCAGCAAGGAGTTAATACCATCGGCCAGGACGCCGCCCTTGACTCGCTGGATGTAGCTCTCACCCTTGATAGGCTGATGCGACACAATGCAGTTGGCGGTCAGGTCGCCGGTGGATTCAATGGCGGTGATCAGATAAATCAGTGCGATAGGAGCAAACGCCGTCCAGTCGAATGAGAAGCCATATTTGAACGGTACCGGAATACTGAAAGCCGGCAGACTGGCCAGGTTGTCGAAGCTGATTTTGCCCATAAATGCGGCGGCGACAAACCCGATGACCAGGCCGATTACAATAGACGACAAGCGAATCCAGCTGTTGGAAGAGCGGTTCAGCACAATAATACTCAGCAGTACCAATCCACCCAATGCCAGGTTCGCCGGGCTACCGAAATCCGGTGATTTGAAGCCACCGGCCAAATCCGTCATGCCAACCTTGATCAGGCTGACACCAATGATGGTAATAACAATCCCCGTCACCAGCGGCGTAATTACCGACTTCAGCTTGTGCAGGAACTGGCTCAGGAAAATTTCAACAAAGGCACCAAGGAAACACACGCCAAAAATCAGCGACAGAATCTCTTCCGGGCCGCCGCCCTTGCCCTTGGCAATAAAACCGGCCGCCAGTACCGAGCTTAAAAATGCAAAACTGGTTCCCTGTACACAGATCATGCCCGCACCAATACCGAATGGGCGACGTGCCTGGATCACCGTGGCAACGCCGGACACCATCAGCGCCATACTGATCAGGTACGGAATATGTTCACCCAGCCCCAAAACACCACCGACAATCAGCGTTGGCGTGATAATACCGACAAAACTGGCCAGTACATGCTGGATGGCGGCGAAGCTGGATTCCAGAGCGCCAGGCCTGGCATCCAGTGGATACAGTAGATCATTGGATTGATGGTCGGACATGGTTATCTCCCTGAGGATGATTGCCGTCAGCCATTGGCAGAACCGGGCTGAAGGAGCAGATGTTGGTAAAGATGCATACTGTCGGAATATTTTGCTGACCAAACGGTCAAGTTGATGAATAAAAAAGCAAAAAACTGGCCAATCGGTCAGAATTGTGGGTAAAAATCATTTATTTCATTAAAAACAATCAGTTAGCAAAATATTGCCGAACCCGACAAGAACCGCGTATCCGCAGACATACAGGCTGATCTTCCGCACTATGCCCTGAGAGAAGACACTGTCCCCAAAAGCGCACAGAAATGGGCTTTGGGCCGTGGTTTCATATGACCTCGCCGCTTTGGCTGGGGCCGCTGGCTGCGGTAATCTTGTAAGTACCAGGGCTTGCAGCATCGATGCCAGACATCTTGCCGGGCCTTTTTTTGTAACCTCCGGCCATGTCAGGTTTAGCCTGCTGACCCCAACGGAAGGACGACTATGACAACCTCTGCGGCAAACAACAGCTTGCGCGGCTATTATCCCGCCATTGCACCCTATGACAGCGGCATGCTCGACGTCGGTGATGGCCATCAGATTTATTGGGAGCGGGTGGGGACACCAGGGGCAAAACCGGCGGTGTTTCTGCATGGTGGGCCGGGTGGAGGCTGCAGTGATCACCATCGTCGGGTGTTTGATCCGGCCAAATACGACGTGCTGCTGTTCGACCAGCGTGGTTGCGGACGCTCCACCCCTCATGCGTGTCTGGAAGCCAATACTACCTGGCATCTGGTTGCTGATATCGAGCGGCTGCGAGCAACATTCGGCATTAAAACGTGGCAGGTGTTTGGTGGCAGCTGGGGATCGACCCTGGCACTGGCCTATGCTGAAACCCATCCTGAGCGGGTGTCTGAACTGGTATTACGCGGCATTTATACGCTGACTCAAGCCGAGCTGGATTGGTACTACCAGTATGGCGTGTCGGAAATGCACCCGGAAAAATTCGAGAAATTCCAGGCCCCCATTCCGGAAGCGGAACGCAGCAATATGATGCTGGCGTATCACCAGCGCCTGACCGGCGACAACGCCGCCGAAAAAATTGCCTGCGCCAAAGCCTGGAGCCAATGGGAAGGCGGCACCGTTACCCTGCGGCCCGACGCAGATTTGGTCGATGACTTCGGCGGTGACCAGTTTGCACTGGCTTTTGCCCGCATTGAAAATCACTTCTTTAGCAACAAAGGCTGGCTGGACGACGGCCAGCTGCTGCGTGATGCCGACAAACTCCACGGCATTCCCGGCGTTATTGTCCATGGCCGCTTTGATATGCCATGCCCATTGAAATATGCCTGGCAGCTGGCGAAGGCCTGGCCGGAGGCGGAATTACACATTGTGGAAGCTGCCGGACATGCCATGACGGAACCCGGTATTCTGGATCAGCTGATTCAGGCCACGGACCGGTTTGCCGAATAGCAGAATACGGGCGGGCCTGCGATGACGGTGCGTTGCATGCCTGGGAGCCAGCTGACAATGGATACAGGATAAACCTGAAGATGACCACTTTGACGTCAGGAAAAGCACAATGAACAACAATAATCCCACCGCGGCTAACCCGGAAGACTCTGGGGAAGAAACGCTGGTGTCAATCAGCGATGATTTCCACGCCTTTATCGCCGGTTTTAACAGCCTGACCATGGCGACGGTTAACGCCAGCGGCGAGCCGGAAAGCAGTTATGCGCCGTTTATCCAGCAGGACGGCTGTTTTTACGTCTTTCTGTCCGAGTTGGCCAGCCACACCCGGAATCTGCAAGCCAACCCGAACGTCAGTCTGTTCTGGATCGAGCCGGAAGAGCGCGCCCGTAATATCTTTGCCCGTACCAGGGCCACGGTATATGCCTGTGCCGAGGTGGTGGAACAGGCTGATCGTGGGGATGCCGACCTTGCCTCCAGTGAGCGGAACATCATTCTGGATGCCATGGCGCAACATCTCGGCCCGACCTTGCAGGTGTTACGCGGACTGGGAGACTTTCATCTGTTCCGGCTGATGCCGCAGCATGGAAGTTATATCACTGGCTTTGCCAAGGCCTATCGACTGGAGGGCGAAGGATTACGGCAAGTGGTGCATCAGGGCAAGCCCCGTGTGGATAAACAAGGGTGATTGGGCAGGTTGGATCAGCACCGTGTTCCAGTGTTGGAAGACATCTGGTGCTGCTCCAGCTGTTTGTTTTACCCGGAAACACACAGCGGTTATGCAATTTCACCGCGGATATCGTCGGCAAAATAATGCAGGTCGCAGTTTTTCTCCTCGCCGCCACGGTCAATAATCAGAAATTGCTGATTTTCTTTTTCCACCAGTAATGGAAAGTGCCAGACCCCGCGATGAAAATTCACCCCCTGAGCCCCATTGGTTCTAAACAGCGTCAGGTTGTCGGGATGGGGTGGCTCTCCCGCAGGTGCCACCAGGACCAGAAACGGCGTTTGACACAGCGGAATAAAAGCCTGGCTGGAGAGTGGGTGGCGTTCCATCATATCCACTGCAATCGGTCGTGGTCGGGGCCGCGCCCGGAAGATACTCACCAACGGTTTGCCCTGTTGCTCGGTCAGATCGAGATCTGCGAGGTTATGAAAACGGTCGGCATACCCATCGTTAATAGCAAAATGGTCGCGATCGGTGGTTTCAATCACATCACCAAAGGCCTGGAAGGCTGCTCGGGTGAGGGGGATCGGCTCAAGTGTGACGGGCATGGCAATTCCTCTGGCTAGGGGCAGGTGAATACGTCAGCTGGTCTGGCTGGCAAATATCCGGTGCAGGTCTGGGGTGCTCAGATCGCGGCTTAACTGCAACTTGAGCTGAATATGTTCCATATGATGATTCATCAGCTGGATAGCCTCGGCAGTCTGACCGGACTCAATGGCATCTACTAATGACATATGTTCTTCGTATGAGCAATGGCGGTGCTGGTGTGGTGATTCGTAGGTGGCAATGATCAGAGAGGTTTGTGATACCAGGCGTGACAGGAATCCGGCCAGTGCCTGATTGTTGGCCATCTCGGCCAACAACAGGTGAAACTCCCCAGACAACCGCAGGCCGTTGCCTTTGTCGCCGGTTTCAAAGGCACGTTGTTCCCGTGCTATCAGCTTGCGCAGCTGTTTAATCCCTTTGCTTTTGGCCGGGGATGGCGGGATAGCCAACACCAGTTTCAAGACCGCTTCTTCGACCAGTTGGCGGGCCACCAGGGTGTCGTTAGCCTGTTCGGGGGTCGGGCTGGCAACGGTCGCCCCTTTGTTCGGAATCAGCTCAATCACGCCGTCTTGTGCCAGTCGGGCCAGGGCGCGGCGGATAATCGTGCGGCTGACGCTGAATACCTCGGCCAGTGCTGCTTCGTTCAGCTTGGTGCCAGGCAGCAAACGTTGTTCGAGGATGGCTTCAAAGATGGATTGGTAAATCCGGGCATCCTGTACCCCGCGGTGACTGGTCTGAGGCTGTTGTTCGGTGATCATGAGGTGTTTTGAATTCCACTGCTGGCAAATCGCTGAGACTGGATACTAACATTTCAATAAATTGTATACAAAGATGATGGGTTATAAACCAGTTTTTGGCTTTTTTAGAGCAGTTTTTTGATTCTATAGTGTTTATTTACGGCTAATTAAGCTAGTCTTGATGAAAATATTGTATACAATATTTTTGATTAATGTGTTCAGTTTACACCTGTCGCAGCCACCGGCGGCGGCACTCAGGAGGCATCATGAATTCGGATTATCCCCGCGACCTGATCGGTTATGGCGACCAGCCACCCCATCCACAGTGGCCCAACAAGGCCCGCCTGGCGTTGTCGTTTGTGCTCAACTACGAAGAAGGTGGCGAGCGCTGTGTCTTGCATGGCGATAAAGAGTCCGAAGCCTTTCTGTCGGAAATGCCCGGTGCCCAGGCGTTAGCCGGGGTACGACACATGAGCATGGAATCGATCTATGAATACGGCAGCCGGGCCGGTGTCTGGCGGGTATTGAAACTGTTTGAACGGAATAATATTCCGCTGACGATTTTTGCCGTGGCGATGGCCGCTGAGCGTCACCCTGAAGTCATCAAGGCGATGGTGGCAGCCGGTCATGAGATTTGTAGCCATGGTTACCGCTGGATCGATTATCAGTATATGGACAAGACCGAAGAGGCCGAGCACCTGCAAAAAGCCATCGAGATTCTGACCAATATTACCGGCGAACGGCCGTTAGGCTGGTACACCGGGCGTACCGGCCCCAACAGCCGCGACGTCGTGATGGAAGAAGGTGGCTTTCTGTACGACTCCGACGCGTACGACGACGACCTGCCGTATTGGGTCGATGGCCCGGAAAAACCGCATCTGGTGATTCCTTACACCCTCGACAGTAACGATATGCGGTTTGCCACTCCACAAGGATTTAACTGCGGAGAGCAGTTTTATCAGTACCTGAAAGACAGCTTTGATGTGCTGTACGCCGAAGGCGAAAGTGCCCCCAAAATGCTGTCGATCGGATTGCACTGCCGCCTGATTGGCCGACCTGGCCGATTGGCATCGCTGCAGCGTTTTATTGAATACGCCAGCAGCCACGAAGACGTCTGGTTCTGCCGTCGGGTCGATATTGCCCGGCATTGGCATGAACACTTCCCTCCCCATTCCAAGTAGGCCCCAACAGCATGAATACAGAACAACTGCGTCAATACGTTAACCTCGCCAGCGCCCGTCTGGGTGCCAAAGTAATCGCCGTGACCGACGATTGGTTTGCCGCCGCCGATCGGATGCTGAACCCGGAAGAGCCGGTCTGGCAGGAAGGTGTCTATGACGACAACGGCAAATGGATGGACGGCTGGGAGTCACGCCGGAAACGCGGGCCGGGTTATGACCATGCGGTTGTGCGCCTGGGGGTGGCGGGCGTGATCAAGGCGGTGGATATCGATACCCGTTACTTTACCGGCAACTATCCGCCGTCGGCGTCTTTGGAGGGTTGTTTTTGTCCCGAAGGGGACCCGAATAACGATACGGCCTGGCAAGAGGTGTTGCCGTCGGTGTCATTGCAGGGCAACAGCCAGCATGTGCACCCGATTGCGTCCGACCAACCCTGGACGCATTTGCGCCTGAATATCTTTCCTGATGGTGGTGTGGCGCGTTTGAAGGTTTACGGTGTGCCGTACCGGGACTGGTCGACCCAGTCTGCGGATGAATTGATCGATCTTGCTGCGGCTCTTAACGGAGGGCGGGCGCTGGCGTGTAATGACCAGCACTTTGGCCATATGAGCAATCTGATTGCACCGGGCCGTGGTATCAATATGGGGGATGGCTGGGAAACGGCTCGTCGCCGTACTCCGGGTTTTGACTGGGTGATTCTGGCCCTGGGCCACAAGGGCACAATCGAGGAATTGATCATCGATACCCTGCACTTCAAGGGTAACTACCCGGATAGCTGCTCGATTCAGGCTGCCTGTGTCACCGGTGGTTCTGATGACCAGATCGAAGCACAAAGTCTGTACTGGCAGGAGCTGTTGCCATCGCAGAAATTGCAGATGAACCAGGAACATACGTTCAAGGAACAGTTGCAGGGGCTGGGAGCCGTGACACATATCCGGATCAATATCTTCCCGGATGGTGGCATCAGCCGCGTGCGGGCATTCGGTAAAATCAGTCAGTAATAACGTCGTCAATCCCGCCCGCAAGACGTATCCACCCGGATAACTGCTCCGGGCGGATACGGGCGGATGGACTCAGCTTTCTTCCGCTCGATAGGCGTAGGTGCTGTTGAAGCAATAAATCATCCAGTCTCCGGCAGAAATCGGCTCGTATTTGGGCGTTTCGCCTTCGCTGCAGCAGTTTGGCAGGCAGCTGACGTCGGTATCAAAATCCGGTTCAACAAAAAACGGCATGGAATAACGCTCGGCTCCGGATGGACTGTATACCCGGTGTGGCGTCGATTTGTAACGGTCGTTACTCCAGCGCGCCATCATATTGCCGATGTTGATCACAAAGGTATCTGCAATCGGTGGGGCATCAACCCAGTGGCCGTTGACATCCTGTACCTGTAAGCCACCAATCTCATCTTGCCAAAGAATGGTAATACAGCCGTAGTCGCTGTGGGCACCTGCGCCCATGGCTGCTTGTGCTGTTGTGTCTGGCCGTTCAGGGTAGTGTAAAAAACGCAGCACGCTGAGCGGGTGGTCGAACTTGTCGTCGAAAAACGTTTCATCCAGCTCCAGTGCGATGGCGAGGGCACTGAGAATATTTTTGCCCAGCGCCAGCATATCCCAGTAATGAGCTTCCATTTTGGCCTGAAAACCTTCAATGGCATCCGGGTATTGGTTGGGGCCATACAAGGGGCGTTCCGGGCCTATCAGGGGGTGATCGGCGGGCAGGTTGAGGCCCATATCAAAGGATTCTTTCCAGTCGCCGGGATGGCTTGGATCAAGCTGTTCGGCGGCGGTTTCGCCATAACCACGGTGGTTGGCGGACAAGCGAATATTGATCTTGAGTTTTTCTGCGGCGGGGAGAGCGAAGAATTCTTCCGCCAGTTGGCGCATGTCAGCCATACGTTCACGGCTGATGGGGTGGCCGGTGATATAGAAAAAACCGCTGTGCTGGCAGGTATGGTCGATGGCGTTGGCAACCTGTACCTTGCCGTCATGGTCTTGCTGGTACAGAGGGGAGATATCAATCAGGGGAATATTCATAAGCGGAGATCCAATAAAAAAACCTGTCCGCCTCTTGTCTGGTGATAAGAGAGGACAGGTAATACCAGCTAACCGAGCGGTATTCTTTGCGGTTGGGCCTGACCGGCCATCATGGTGAAGGTGTCATGATGGCCGTTACCCGGTGTATTACTTCGGAATGTCGGCTTTGATGCCTTCAACATACCAGTTCATTTTTTCCAGATCGGCGAAGGTCATTTTGGTACCAGCCGGTACTTTCAATTCGCCCTTGTTGTCTTTCAGAGGGCCAGTGAAAGGATAAACACTGCCATCCTTGATGCCTGCGATCAGTTCTTCAGCATGAGTGACGACATCGGCAGGAATGCTTTTGTTGAAGCCAGGTACCACAATCGCGCCTTCTTTCATGCCTTCGACGTGGGCAGAAGCTGTCCAGGTGCCATCCATAACGGCTTTAACGGTATTGATGTAGTGCGGGCCCCATTCGTCAACGACCGACATCAGGTGAGCCTTAGGTCCAAACGAGGACATATCGGATGCCTGGCCAACGGCGTATTTGCCGCGACGTTCAGCAGCCTGCATGGCGGCAGGTGAATCGGTGTGCTGCAGAATGACATCCACACCCTGGTCCATCATGGCGTTGGCAGCATCCGCTTCTTTACCCGGATCGAACCAGCTGTTGACCCAGATGATTTTCAACTCGGCTTCCGGGTTGTATTTGCTCAGTGCGAGTTGCACGGTGTTGATATCACGGATGACTTCCGGAATCGGGAACGAGGCAATGTAGCCGACCTTGTTGGACTTGGTGACCTGGGATGCCACGTAGCCAGCAATGTAACGGCCTTCGTAAGTGGTGGAAACGTAAGTGCCCATGTTTTTGGACGTTTTGTAACCGGTAGCGTGTTCAAACTTTACTTTGGGAAATTGTTTGGCGACTTTGAGGGTCGGGTTCATAAAGCCGAACGAGGTGGTGAAGATCAGGTCATGGCCGGTTTTGGCGAGGTTGCGAATCACACGCTCGGCGTCCGCACCTTCGGCTACGTTTTCAACGTAAGTGGTTTCAACCTTGTCACCATAATACTCTTCAACCGACAGGCGGCCCTGATCGTGCTGATAAGACCAGCCGTGGTCGCCGATTGGGCCGACATACACAAAACCAACCTTAAACGGATCAGCTGCCATCGCGGCGGGAATAGAAAGAGCAGCCATCAGGGTTCCGGCGGCCAGACCGCTGATCAGCTTGTGAAATTGACGTCGTTTCATCCGTCCTTCTCCTGTAGTGGCAAGTGACATTGCCGGTTTAAAAAAATTGACCGTTTGGACAGTATTTTAGATAAGCAAAATTCTGACCAACTGAGAGAGATAACCCGGTTTTATTTTATTCCCCGGTATTATGGGCGTTTGAGTGTGGAATATCAGGTCGTTCGGGATGCAAAAGCGCCAGGGTGGAACCGGGTTCGGTCGAGCATGCTTGGCAGTGGTGCATGGGGTTATTGATCAGGCACTCAAATGTAGCAGAGACGATCCGAGGGTGGGAAGAGGCAGGGAATAATCAGGCAAGAGGCAGGCAAGAGACAGGAAAGCGGGATGGGCTGGCGATCCCCGCTAATCCATATCGGGCCAGAGGGCCGGATTGGCGGGGATACGTACGGTGTGGCGTTACTTCAGTTTGATGGTGAAGTGCTTCTTGATTGGCTCAATGATTTTCCAATGGCCTTTGAAGTTGGCCTCCAGAGTCACGGCATCACCAGCGCCGATTTCAACCGCTTCACCGCCATCCGGGGTGATGATGGCCTTGCCTTCAATGACGTGGATAAATTCCCAGCCAGCGTATTCAGCGTAATAGGTGCCCGGGGTGGCTTCCCACCAACCGGCGATCATGGATTCATCCGGGGAGGTGTATTCAATCCAGGTTTTCATGGTGGGATTGCCTTCGACCTTGGACCAACCGGCCAGGTCGTCGGTGATTACCTCAACGGAAGGTGCAGGAATCTTGGTAACAGTCATGGTATGGGCCTCGATGGAATCTGACAAAGATGCGCATGGCGCGCAGGGATAGAACAAACGGCTTGGGCAAATCCTCTCTGCCACCGTGGTGCCAGAGAGGGCAAGCTGAGGAATTATTCCCCAGCAGCGCGCTTGATTTCTTCGGGCTTGGGTTCGTCGTTGAGGTAAGCCTCAAGGGAGTCGTCCAGGGCATACAACCACGGCGTGTGGTGAGCCGGAGACGGCGTGCCGGTCATTACTGACGGGAAGGAATAATCACGGAAGGTCATGATGTCTTGCTTCTTGTGTTTCTTCCAGATCAGGAACGTCTCGTTCACCGCCGGAATATCAAAGCTCGGGTAATCGGTATCGTCGATCAGATCCTGAATATAGGCACCCTGGAACTCGTAGTTTTCCTTGTCGGTTTCCAGCTTGAGCTCGTTTTCACGCCACTGGGCACTGTGTGCTTCCATCTCTGCTTTCGATGGTAAAGGAATACGGCCCATGATGACGTCACGGGTGTACCAGGCCTGGGCATCAAACATATTGAAGCTGTACCACTGGTCTTGCATGCCGAGGTAGAACAACTTGGTGTTTTCTTCCCAGACGACGCCTTTGTAGAGACCCAGAGGCCACAGGCGGTTGTTGGTTTTCAGGCGCAGCTCTTCTGGCAGGAACGGGAACGAGTGCAGGTAACCGGTACACAGAATAATGGCATCGACCTGTTTGCTGCTGCCATCAGAAAAGAACACGGTGTTGCCTTCAACGTGGGTCATGGCCGGTTTTTCTTCCCAGTTGGCTGGCCATTTGTAACCCATCGGCGCACTGCGGTAGCAGGAAGTAATAGAGCGAGCGCCGTATTTGTAACACTGGGAACCGATGTCTTCAGCAGAGTAGCTGGAGCCAACAACAAGGATGTCCTTGTCTTTGAATTCCAGTGCATCGCGGAAGTCATGAGCGTGCAGAATACGGCCGCCAAAACTTTCGAAGCCTGGGTATTCCGGTACAAATGGGGTTGAGAAGTGACCGCTGGCCACTACCACAAAGTCAAAAACTTCTTCGTATACGGTGTCGTTATTGTGGTCGTGAACCGAGATGGTGAAGTTGTCGTCGGCTTTGTTGTATTCAATATGACGAACCGGGGAGTTGAAACGGATGTACTTGCGGACATCGGCTTTTTCCACTCGACCCTTGATGTAGTCCCACAGCACTTCACGTGGTGGGTAGGAGGCAATGGGTTTGCCAAAGTGTTCATCAAAGCTGTAGTCGGCAAATTCCAGTGCTTCTTTCGGGCCATTGGACCACAGATAGCGGTACATGGAGCTGGGCACGGGTTCGCCGTTCTCATCCAGACCGGTGCGCCAGGTGTAGTTCCACTGGCCGCCCCAGTCGGATTGTTTTTCGAAACAAACCAGTTCAGGGATGTCGGCACCTTTGGACTGGGCGGACTGAAAGGCTCGGAGTTGGGCCAGGCCGCTTGGGCCAGCGCCAATAATCGCAACGCGTTGAGTCATGTCTTTTCTCCTGCTACAGAAAAATTATTGTGGGGAAAAATTTATGACGATTGATGCATCAGGGGTATTCCCCCGTGAGGGTACGCAAAAGGGGTTAGGTCAGGGTTAGGTTGGGGTAAGTGACGGGCAAAAGTCGCCGTTTTGCTGTTGTAGTTGCTGATGATATTGCCTTAGTATTTTGAGCGTATTGTTATTAACAGGCGTTCAGGGTAGCAGACTGACCGTGCCAGGTAACGTCTGCAGCGGCAATACGGGTAGCCGCAGACATGACAATGGATTTGAAGAGGTATGTTGTATGAGCGATAAAATGAGTGAACCGGCACTGTATGCGTTCAAGATAGCCTTTACCTATATGCCAAAAGCCATAGAGGTTACAAAGTATGAATACGGCGATCGCTACCAGATAGTGCTGGATCAAATCGCGGCTGTCAGGGAGATATTGCTGGAAAACGGAGTGGATCCAGACGAAGTGGATGGGGAAATCAATCCGGACTCTGCGCCTAATTCAAGTTATTAAGCATTACCCGCCCACTGCCGCTTAATGGGCGGCAGTGGTTTGGAGTCGCTAGATCCCCAGTTTGTCTCGCATGTCGTAATAAAAGGCACCCATGGCGGTGTAAGGAATACGCATCAGACGGCCGCCCGGGAACGGGTATTGCGGCAAGCTGGCCATCACATCAAAACGTTCTGCCTGGCCCTGAATCGCACTGGCGATCAATTCTCCGGCAAGGTGTGTCGAGGTAACGCCATGGCCGCTGTAGCCTTGAGCGTAGTAGACATTGTCGCCAATTCGACCAAATTGCGGCAGCCGCATCAGCGTCAACAGGAAGTTACCGGTCCAGGCATAGTCAATCTTGACGTCTTTCAGCATCGGAAAGGTTTTCAGCATTTTGGGGCGAATCAACGCTTCCACCTTGTCAGGCTCCCGCGCGCCATAGGTGACACCACCGCCATAAATCAGTCGGCCATCACCACTGAGGCGGAAATAATCCAGCAGATAATTGCAGTCTTCAACACAGTGATCCCCCGGCAACAGCTGACGCTGCAACGCCGGACTGAGTGGTGCTGTGGTAATCACCTGGGTGCCACAGGGCATGGCTTTTTGTTGCAGCTTCGGCAGCAGGCCATTGAGATAGGCATTGCCTGCCACCATCACAAAATTGGCCGTTACCTGCCCTTGTGCGGTTTTGACCACCGCCGGGTTGCCTTGCTGGACATCAATCACTGGCGAGTCTTCAAAGAGCCGGCCCCCCATTGATTCAATCGCCGCCGCCTCACCCAGCGCCAGATTCAGCGGATGAATATGGCCACCACTATGATCCAGCAAGGCCCCGGTGTAGCGCTCGGTACCAACATATTCCTGCACCTGGTGGGCATCGAGCATCTCCATCTGTTGATGACCGTGCTGCTCCCAGAGGGCTTTTTTGGCTTCCAGTTCGCGCAGTTGTTTCGGGTTGCAGGCCGCAAAAATACCGCCGTCCTTGAGATCACACTGAATATCGTACTGCTTGACCAGACGGCGAATAATCTGCCCACCCTCAAACGCCATCTTGCCCATGGCATTGGCCGTTTTCTGGCCGTAATGCTGGGCAATAAAATCCATGTCGCGGCTATAGCTGTGAACAATCTGGCCGCCGTTACGACCGGAGGCCCCAAAGCCGATACGGCTGGCTTCCAGAACCACAACAGAAAAGCCGCGCTCAGCCAGATGTAACGCTGTCGACAGGCCGGTGTAACCCGCACCAATGACGCAGACATCGGCGGTGATATGGTCATGCAGGGCTGGACGTTGCGGCTGTGGATTGGCCGAGGCAGCATAATATGAAGAAGGATAGGTGGCTGTCATCGTAGGTCTCTCTGGGGCGGATTGAGGGGCTGGCCCGATGCTCCCAAGATAGGGCGACGGCTGTCTGGTCGCCATACCCACCGGGGGATATATCCTGCTGTTAGCCAGAGTGATTTGATAGCACCACAGGCATGGGCCGGAGCTTTC
This sequence comes from Oceanobacter sp. 4_MG-2023, assembly GCF_030689165.1. NCBI lineage: Bacteria > Pseudomonadati > Pseudomonadota > Gammaproteobacteria > Oceanospirillales > Oceanospirillaceae > Oceanobacter > Oceanobacter sp. 4_MG-2023. The sequence goes on from NZ_JAUYVV010000014.1 coordinate 50,156, forward strand.
AGAGCGGTCTGGTTTGCGGCTCAGCTTCTGGCCGGACTCCCCAGCGACGATAATACGTAAGGTTTTATCAACATAAGCGATGATCTGGCTGTATTTATTGGCAGATTTCTGCACGCTATAACAACGTAAAGTCGAATAACAGGTCGAGAAACTATGAATGTGTTACTCCAAAACAGCCTGCTGGTAAAAACACAGGGACTGATTAATGGCGCATGGGTCGATGCCGACCAGCACACCACGCTGGTGGTCGATAATCCGGCAACCGGTGACGCGCTGGTCTCGGTAGCGGATATGGGCGCGGCAGAAACCCGCCGCGCCATTGATGCAGCTCATACCGCTTTACCCGGCTGGTCGGCCACCAGTGCCACCAAACGCAGCCGGATTCTGGAAGCCTGGTACGACCTGGTGGTTCAGCATGTGGATGAACTGGCGTCGATCCTGACTGCAGAACAAGGCAAACCGCTGGCAGAAGCCAAGGGCGAGGTGCTTTATGGTGCTTCCTATATCAAGTGGTTCGCAGAAGAAGCACGACGTATTTATGGTGATGTGATTCCGGCGGCACAAGCCGATCGCCGCAATATCGTGATCAAGCAACCGGTGGGTGTTGTGGCTGCCATTACACCGTGGAATTTCCCCAGCGCCATGCTGGCCCGCAAAATGGCTCCGGCCTTGGCCGCGGGTTGTACCATCGTCTGCAAACCGGCAGCGGAAACCCCGTTGTCGGCATTGGCGCTGGGCGTGCTGGCGCAACAGGCCGGCGTCCCGGCCGGGGTGATCAATATGGTTGTCGGCTCCGATGCCCCCGCCATTGGGAACGAACTGACCAGTAGCCCTCTGGTGCGCAAGGTAACCTTTACCGGCTCAACCCCGGTGGGCAAGCTGCTGATGAAACAATGCGCCGATACCGTCAAGCGCACTTCCATGGAGCTGGGGGGTAATGCCCCTATTATCATCTTTGATGATGCCGATCTGGATCAGGCCATTAACGGCGCGTTGATTTCCAAATTCCGCAATTCCGGTCAGACCTGCATCTGTTCCAATCGCCTGTTGGTACAGTCCGGTATTTACGACCGTTTTATCGAACGTCTGTCAGAGGCCGTAAGTGAATTCCGTCTGGGTGCCGGTCAGGATAGCAATACCACCCATGGCCCGTTGATTACCGACAAGGCCGCCCAGGGGGTGGATGAAAAAGTCAAAGATGCCGTTGCCCAAGGGGCACGGGTAGTGATTGGTGGTGCGCCTGCGGAGCAGGGAAGCCGCTTCTATCAACCGACCATTCTGGCCGATGCCACGCCGGATATGCGTGTTTTCCGCGAAGAAATCTTTGGCCCGGTTGCCCCCGTCTTCCGCTTTGAAACCGATGACGAAGCGATTGCATTGGCCAACAGCACCGAATATGGCCTGGCAGCGTATGTGTTTACCCAGAACCTGAGCCGTATCTGGCGGGTTTCAGAAGCCATTGATTTTGGCATGGTCGGTGTCAACGAAACCGCCATCAGCTCAGAAGCCATTCCTTTTGGCGGCGTGAAAGAATCCGGCCAGGGCCGCGAAGGCTCGAAGTATGGGCTGGATGATTATCTCGAAACCAAACTGATCTGCCTCGGCGGGCTGTAACAGCGGACTGAAGACCCGATTGGCGACGGTTATCCAGCCGTCGCCACACCGGCGCTGGATCAGCACCAACACTGACCCGGTTATCCAACCAGGCGCAATAAACCAGGCACAACAATATACCAGCGGACGAGCCCTGCCGCAGAACTCGCCCTTATTACCCATCCATCCCGCCAAGCCGGGTGACGAATATCGAGGTTGCTATGTCTCACATGATTTACCCCACCACCAACTTCGCCGCTACCGAAACGATGAACATCGCTCGGGGTGACGGTATCTACGTGTACGACGACCAGGGCAAGCAATACCTCGAAGGTATGTCGGGATTGTGGTGCGCTTCACTGGGTTACAATAATGCCGAACTGATCGAAGCCGCTGCCAAACAGATGGAAACCCTGTCGTTTGCCCATATGTTCAGCGGCAAAACCCACGATGTCGGCATGCAGCTGGCAGACACACTGACCGCCATGGTGCCGGTCGACAATGCCCGCGTCTTTTTTGGCAGCTCCGGTTCTGATGCCAACGACACCCAGATCAAGCTGCTGCGTTACTACTTTGCTGCCATCGGCAAGCCGGAAAAACGCAAGATCATCGCCCGTGAACGTTCTTACCATGGTGTCACCGTTGCGGCCGCCTGTCTGACCGGGTTGCCCATCAACCAGGCCAACTTTGACCTGCCGGTCGAGGCCATGGGGATTCTGCGCACCGATGCACCGCATTACCTGCGCGGCAAGCTGGACGGCGAAAGCGAAAGCCAGTTTGTTGACCGTATTGTCGCCAATCTGGAAGCCATGATTGTGCGTGAAGGCCCGGAAACCATCGCTGCCTTTATTGCTGAACCGATTACCGGCGCCTCCGGCGTGATCGTACCGCCTGCCGGTTATTATGAAAAAGTACAGGCCACCCTGAACAAATACGACATCCTGTTCTGGGCCGACGAAGTGATCACCGGCTTTGGCCGTACCGGCAACGACTTTGGCTCCACCACCATGGGCATCAAGCCCGATATGATGAGTTTTGCCAAACAGCTGTCATCCGCTTATGTGCCGATTTCAGCTTCCGTGATCCGGGGTGATATGTACGAAGCCATGATCGACCCTTGCAACAAGCTGGGCGTATTTGGCCATGGCTACACCTATTCCGCCCACCCGCTAGCCTGTGCCGTGGCATTAAAAACCCTGGAAATCTATCAGCGCGACAACCTCTTTGCCAAAGCCGCAGCCACCGGTGACTACCTGCAAACCCGGCTGCGTGAATTCAACGACCACCCGTTAGTGGGCGAAGTGCGTGGTACCGGCATGATCGCTGCCATTGAAATGGTGGCGGACAAGGAAACCAAGGCTGCTTTCCCGGATGGCAAGGTTGGTTACTTTGGAGCTAACGCCTGTCAGGAGCATGGGTTGATCAGTCGCCCGGTGGCAGGGTCATCACTGGCGCTGTGTCCGCCACTGATCACGACCGAAGCCCAGATCGACGAAATCATCGATAAAATGGGCCGGGCTCTGGACGACACGCTGGCGTTTGTACAAAAACAGGGCTGAATCGTTCATCGATTCCCTTGCCTGATTGCCAATGCTCCGGCATCTGGCAGAAGCATTTGCCTCCGCTTGCGGGGGCTTTTTTGTGGCTGCGTGGGGTATCCTGCGAAGCAGCCCACGTGTTTGTGTCCCCAACATTTGATTGTTAGCTGCCACCTATTAGTAATGGTAGCGACACGAGATAACAATAATTGCCGTATCATCCACGGCGTATACCAAACGATTGGTATCATCTACTCTGCGAGACCAGAAGCCTGAAAGGTTTTCTTTAAGGGCTTCCGGTTTTCCAATTCCATCAAACGGAGAACGCTGAACATCGGTAATCAAGGTATTGATGCGTTTCAAGGTTTTCTTGTCTTGAGTCTGCCAATAAACGTAACTATTCCAGGCTTCATCAGTCCATGATAATAACCTGTCACTCATCAATAAGATCTCGCTGAGTCGTTTTACCCGTTTTAAACTGCGTAATTGAACGATTTAAGTGTTCGGCGTTCGCTGGTGAGCGAAGTAAATGTACAGTTTCCATAAGGCTGTTGTAGTAATCCAATGACATTACAACAGCATCTTCGGAGTCACGACGAGTGATTACAGTCGTATCCGCATCGTTAATAACATTGTCCAAGACGGCTTTTAGACCATTTCGGGCTTCAGTAAAAGAGACAATTCTCATTTTGTATCTCACTTGTACAGGATATAGCACAAGTCTAGCTTGAAGATAAATACATGTACAGAATGTTGTGCATAACTTCGTCTTGGCAGTTCACGCCCTCAGTCCGCGCGGCTTTGTAAAGATCCAGCTTTTCAGAAACGAGGTAGTGCAGGCCGTGGCTGTCGGCCCAGCTGCCGGACGCCATGAAGCACCAGCAACAGCACCGCCAGCCAGATAGGGACATACATCCACAGATCCGCTGCAACAAAGGGCTCACCCAACAGCAAGGCCACCACAAACAGCAACAGCGGTTCGACATAACCCAACATACCAAACAGAGCAAAAGGCAGGCGTTGCCCGGCTCCCAGATAACAAAACAGCGCCGTACTGCTGAGTAGACCAAGCCCGATCAGTACCGGCCAGGATGACGCCTCCCGCGCCACAAAAAAATCGGCATTAAAGTCCCACATAAACAATATGATCAGGGCCGGGGGCAGCATCACCAGATGCTCAATAAAGATACCACTCAACCCTTTCAGGGCCAGCCGTTTCCTGAGCATGAAATAGGGTGGAAAACCCAGCATTACAATCAGGGATACCGGTGAAAAGTGGCCATGCAATATCAATCCGGCCAGCACCCCGGCCAGCGCCAGAGTCACCGCCAGTGCTTGTAACGGACGGATGGTTTCGTGATACAGAAAGCGCCCGATCACCACCATAAGCAGAGGCAGCAGAAAATACCCCATCGCCAGCGCCTGACCTTCACCGTTCATCGGTGCCCAGCCAAACAGCGCGAGTTGCATTGCAATCAGGCCGCTACAGAGCAAGGTCGAGAAGCCATTGCCGGGGCGGCCAAACAAACGTCGGATATCGGTCCAAACACGCTGGCTGCTGCGGCTAAACAGCACTAGCAAAGCAAAGATCAGCAGTGAAAAAATGATCCGCCAGCCGAAGACCGACGGCCCATCCAGAGGCGATAACAACACACTGTAATACGACAGCAGGCCAAACAACACGGAGGCCGCAATGGACAGCAGAACGCCTGTAAACAACATAAAACTCCCATGCCCGCTGTCGGCAGAGGGCGTATCAGACGTTAATCATTCGTTTTGCAGCGCGTTATGGATACGCTGCATCAGATCGGCAGTATTGGTGACTTCACCAAATTCGTAGGCCATCGCCGTCAGGGCAATGCGTTGTACCTCGTCTGCCGACACCTCACCAAACCCCATATCCGGATAGGGCATGGCTGCATTGGCATCGCTTAGCGCAATCATCCGGTATTCGCGGTGTACACCATCCCGCATGGTCGTTTCACAGCAGACATTGGTCACCGTGCCGCAGACAATCAGGGTATCGATGTCTTTCATCCGCAGGATCATGTCGAGATCGGTGTTATGAAAACCACTGTAAAACAACTTGTCGACGACAATGTCACCGTCTTGTGGCTGCAGCTCATCGATCACTTCAATGGCCGGGTTGGAACGCGCAAACTGGGCATCGGCATCTGGATACAAGTCGCGGAAACGCCCGGTGTCAGAGCCATCTCCCCGCACTACATGGCGTAAATAAATTACTGGCATGGCCGCGGCACGCATGTATTCGGACAGGCGTTTGATGGGCGCAATAATGGCCCGGCTTGACGGCACAAACAAGGCACCGTCCTGCTCGCAAAAAATCTTTTGCATATCAACAATAATCAGCGCTGTGCGCCGGGGGTTAATGGCCCATTCAACTTTTTTCAACATGGTTCGCTGACCTCTTTCTATGTCACTGATTACTGGTATTCGGCATTGCAGCCATGTTTACCACGGCGGCGATGGCTACCATGACATGAAACGGATCAGGGTTGGCATCCGCTTTGACAGCAAGGGCGTACTAACCGGCCATCTCTGGGGGCTGATCCGCGCTGGTGATGCGGCAAGGCGGGGTGTGGCAAGGCAGGGTGTGGCAGGCGTGTTGGCAGACCGCCTGCGGGTTCTGGTGGTGGCATAATGGCGGCAGGGAAGGTGATGCCGTGACCGCGGCCGAACCTCGCATCAATCCTCCGCTGCCAGGCAGGAGTGATCGTATCGGAATGCTCGCAGGGCATCACACCAGACAACCCTGCGGATGTTGGTCAACTCAGTGCTTGATCATTACATGACGGACGGTGGTGTAATCTTCCAGGCCGTACATCGACATATCCTTGCCATAACCCGACATTTTCATGCCGCCATGGGGCATTTCGCTGGTCAGCATAAAATGGGTATTGACCCAGGTGCAGCCGTATTGCAAGCGGGCGCTGAGGCGGGCTGCACGACCGGTGTCAGCGGTCCAGAGGGATGAGGCGAGGCCGTAATCGGAGTCGTTGGCCCAGGCCAGAGCCTGGGCTTCGGTGTCGAATTCGGTGATCGAGACCACCGGGCCAAAGACTTCACGGCGGACGATTTCATCTTCCTGCCGGGCACCGACAATCAGGGTCGGCTCGTAGAAATAGCCTGCGCGATCGGCAATCTTGCCACCGGTGGCGATGGTGATATGCGGTTGTTCGCGGGCGCGATCCACAAATCCGGCCACCCGTTCGAGGTGAGCCTGGGAAACCAGCGGCCCCATTTCCGTGCCGTCTTCGTACTGGCTGCCGATTTTGATGGTGGAGACGGCCGCGGTCAGTTTATCGACCAGCTGCTGGTACACACCTTTCTGGGCGTAGATGCGGCAGGCGGCGGTGCAGTCCTGCCCGGCGTTGTAGTAGCCAAAGGCCCGCAAACCTTCGACGGCGTCGTCGATATCCGCATCATCAAAAATCAGTACCGGTGCCTTGCCACCCAGTTCCATATGGGTGCGTTTCATATCTTCCGTGCTGGATTGCACGATTTTCTGGCCGGTGGCGATCGAGCCGGTCAGCGACACCATACGCACTCCCGGGTGAGTGGTCAGCGTGGCTCCGACGCTGGCACCGCCGCCAAACACCGTGTTGACGACGCCCGCCGGGAAAATCTCCTGCATGATTTCACCCAGCTTGAGAGTGGTCAGCGGGGTTAGCTCCGATGGCTTGAGTACCACACAGTTACCGGCGGCGAGCGCGGGTGCCAGCTTCCAGGAAGCCATCATCAAGGGGTAATTCCAGGGCGCGATGGAAGCCACAACACCGAGCGGATCACGGCGAATCATGGAAGTAAAACCGGGCAGGTATTCGGCCGCTGCGGAACCACTGAGACAACGGGAGGCACCGGCAAAAAAGCGGAAGACATCCGCAACAGCCGGGATTTCGTCGTCCTGCATGGCGGCAAAGGGTTTGCCGGTGTCGTTACATTCGAGGCGGGCAAGCTCTTCGCCCATGGCTTCAATACGATCGGCCAATTGCAGCAGCAGGTAAGCGCGGTCTTTGGGCGCTTGCTGGCTCCAGCTGTCGAAAGCGTCATCAGCGGCACTGACGGCGGTGTTGACCTGGGCGTCGGTGGCTTCGGCAATCAGGCACAGTACCTCGCCAGTGGCCGGATTAAATACTTCCAGTTGCTTGCCTTCGCCAGCAATCAGTTCGCCGTTGATCAGCATTTTATTAAGCATGGTAGTGGGCATGGTATTGGGCCTCTTGGTTCAGACGATAGGTCGGACAGGTGTCAGATAAAGTGGATAGGTCAGTGCTCATGAAAGATTGCCTCGTTATTTGCCGCTACCGGCAACGTCATCGCCACCCTTGGTAAGGAGGTACGCCAGAAAAACCGGCACCATGGTGGCGAGCATTACCATCAGGGCAACCACGTTGGTGACTGGCACATCCCGTGGTCGGGTCAGCTGGTTCAGCAGCCAGATCGGCAGAGGTTTTTCGTGACCGGCAGTAAAGGTGGTAACAATCAGTTCATCAAACGACAGCGCAAATGCCAGCATGCCACCGGCCAGCATGGCGGTGCCCAGATTTGGCAACAGGATATAGCGAAAGGTCTGCCAGCCATCCGCGCCAAGATCCATCGAGGCTTCGATCAGGCTGCCGGAAGTGCGCCGAAAACGCGCCACCACATTGTTGTAAACAATCACCACACAAAAGGTGGCATGGCCGACAACAATGGTAAGGATACCGGGCTGGATATCCATGGCCTGGAATGCCTGCAACAGTGCCAGGCCGGTGATAATACCGGGCAGGGCAATTGGCAGAATCAACATCAGGGTGATGCTGTCTTTACCGAAAAACGAACGGCGATACATGGCCGCCGCTGCCAGCGTGCCCAGCACCATGGCAATCGCAGTGGCAAGGCTGGCAATTTTCAGCGACAGGCCAATCGACTCCAGCACATCAGCCCGTCCGAAGGCGACGCTGAACCAGTGCAGGGTAAATCCCTTGGGCGGAAAGCTGAAAGCCGACTCCTCGGTGTTAAAGGCATACATCGCAATAATCACAATGGGGAAGTGCAGGAACACCAGACCGCCCCAGGCGGCGCATTTCAGCCACACACTGGCGTGTTGATCAGAGTGCATCAAAAGCTCCCATACGTTTCACAATCGACAGATAAATCGCAATCAGCACAATCGGCACCAGCGTAAATGCGGCGGCCATTGGCATGTTGCCAATCGACCCTTGTTGTACGTACACCATACTGCCAAGGAACAGGCCCGGCGGTCCCACCAGCTGCGGTACAATGTAATCCCCCAGAGTCAGAGAAAAGGTAAAGATGGAACCGGCGGCAATCCCCGGGACCGACAACGGCAGAATAACGTGGCGGAAGGTTTTGAACGGAGTAGCGCCGAGGTCGGAAGAGGCCTGCAACAGCGACGGTGGCAGGCGTTCCAGCGATGCCTGAATCGGCAGAATCATAAAAGGCAACCAGATGTAGGTGAACACCAGAAAACGCCCGAGACTGGAAGTCGATAGCGTATTGCCTCCCACAGCGGGAAGCGCCAGTAGCGCATCCAGCAACGGTGTCAGACCGAGCAGATGAACAAACCACTGCGACACCCCTTCCTGCGCCAGCAGCAGCGTCCAGGCATAAGCCTTGACGATGTAACTGGTCCACATCGGCAGCATCACGGCAAGATAGAAAAAGGCCTTGATACGACCACTGGCGTAACGCGCCATATAATACGCCACCGGGAAAGCCAATATCGCACTGAACGCCGAGACCGCCAGCGCCATCAGCAGGGTACGCAGGATGATGTCGAAGTTGGCGGGATCAAACAGCCGGGCATAGTTTTCCAGCGTCAGGGTATGGTTCACCAGCATGGTGAAGTCGTCGAAGGTGTACAGCCCTTGCCATAACAGCGCCAGCAGCGAGGCAATATACACCGAGCCAAACCACAGCAGCGGCGGTAGCAGCAGCAAGGCCAGCAGCAGATTGGGGCGACGATAAAGCCGATCCGCCGCCCGATACAGCAGCCCGGATGGCGGCGTGAAAACAGGGCTGTTGTCAGCCGCTGGCAGTGACGATTTTGAAGTCATATCAGACACTCGCGTTATCCCGCAAAGACACCATGGCCTGACGGCTCCAGCTGACCTGAACCGATTGCCCCGGCAACCGTGCGGTGTGGTTCGACAACAGGCTGTTGGCCTCGGAGGCGGCGATGCTGACACCGGGTTCCAGCTCCACTTCAATACGGGTGTTTGAGCCCTGATATTGCACGTCTTTAATCACCCCGGGCAGGTTGATGAGCTCGGTGGATGCCGTGTCTGATGGAGCAGCGGAGCCGGAGTGTCTGATCGAAATATATTCCGGTCGAATCGCCAGAGCGGCGGATTTTCCCGACAATTGCTGCGCCAGTGCACCGTGCAAGACGTTGGAAGAACCGACAAAACCGGCCACAAACGCCGTTTGCGGCTGGTTGTACAGATTACGGGGTGAATCCAGTTGCTCAATCCGGCCCTGGTTAAACACCGCCACGCGATCCGACATCGACAGCGCCTCGGTCTGGTCGTGGGTAACAAACACAAAAGTGATACCGAGCTGGCGCTGCAGCCGTTTCAGTTCCCCTTGCATTTGCTCGCGTAATTTCAGATCCAGTGCCCCCAGCGGCTCGTCCAGCAGCAGCACCCTGGGGCGATTGACCAATGCCCGGGCCAATGCAATCCGCTGACGCTGACCACCAGACAGTTGCGCCGGCTTGCGTTGGCCATACTGCCCCAGCGCCACCATATCCAGCGCTTCGGCGGCGCGATGCTGGCGCTCTTTTTTATTGACGCCCTTGACCATCAGCCCATAGGCAATGTTGTCGAGCACGTTCATATGGGGAAACAGGGCGTAGTCCTGAAACACCGTATTGACGTTACGCTGGTACGGCGGAAGCCCGGTAGCGTCGCGGCCATGAATGATGACATGGCCATCGTCCGGTTGCTCGAATCCGGCAATCAGCCGCAGGCAGGTGGTTTTGCCGGAACCCGAAGGCCCCAGCATGGAAAAAAACTCGCCTTCTGCAATTTTCAGCGAGACCTGATCAACTGCCCGGACATCGCCGAAGCAGCGGCTGGTTTGGCAAAACTCAACAGCGGTATTCATAAAATATATCGTGTCCTGTGAACGCATTGCCGGGCCAGCAGGCCCGGCAGTCAACCTGTATTCATACGGCGCTTGTACTGCGCAGGCTCAGCGGCCGCCCATAATGGCGATGTAATCCCGGGTCCAGCGGCTGTAGGAAACACAGCTGCCCTGACTGCTACAGTTGGAGGTTGGCGTTTTCCAGAAAAACACCTGGTCGAAGTTATCCATCCCATTGGTTGTGCAACCTTCGGCACCCAGCAGTGCATTGTTATCACAGGCGGCGGGCACTGCCGGAACGGAACCAAACCAGGACGCCAGGTCACCTTGCAATTTGGGGGTGATCGACCAGTTGAGCCACTCGTAAGCACAGTTCGGATGGGCCGCATCCGTAGCCAACATGGTGGTGTCAGCCCAGCCAGTTACCCCTTCCTGCGGAAACGCCGTGGCTACCGGGGCACCTTCTGCGATCAGGATATTGGCCATAAAAGGCCAGCTGCTGGAGGCCACAACGCCTTCGTTCTTGAAATCGCTCATCTGCACGTTGTAGTCGTGCCAGTAACGATGGATCAGGCTGTGTTGCGTGCGTAATAGCGCCAGTACCGCGCTGTACTGGGTTTTGTTCAGTTCGTACGGGTCCTTGATACCCAGTTCCGGGCGGGCAGACTTCAGGTACAGCGCGGCATCGGCCAGATAGATGGCACCGTCATAGGCCTGCACCCGACCCTTGTTGGACTGGCCATCGGGCAGGGTCGTGGCTTCAAACACCACACTCCAGCTGTCCGGTGCCTGTTTGAATACATCGGTGTTGTACATCATCAGGTTGGGACCCCACTGGAAGGGCACGCCGTAGTGTTTGCCATCAAGGGTAAACCAGGGCGCGTTTTGCAGCCGTGGGTCGATACTGCTCCAGGCCTTGATCTTGCTGGTGTCGATTGGTTGTACCCGCTTGCCGTAAATCAGTCGTAACGAAGCATCACCGGATGCCGTTACCAGATCGTAACCGCCCTTGGCCATCAGGCTGACCATTTCGTCCGAGGTCGCTGCGGTTTTGACATTGACGGAACAACCGGTGGACTGCTCAAAGCCGCTGACCCAGTCATAGGCGGGGTCGGTATCGCCGCGTTCAATGTAGCCGGGCCAGGCGATAATATCGACGCGGCCTTCTCCCTGGGAGCCAGCCAGCGCAGTCAGTGCGCTGCCAGCCAACAAGGTGCTGAGTATCAGATGACGTGTTGCCATGGGGTTTTCCTCTGCCTGAACGTATGGAAGGCTTGCGCCGGTTTAGCGTCGTGTCCCGAGCGCCGCTACGGATGGCGGAAGCTGTGGAACGGGATGCAACGAGAGCCTCAGGCTAAAGCGAGGGGTTTATCTGGCTCCAATTGTTAATTAAGAAAGAAGCCTTCTGAAAAAACGATAGCTACGAAAAACTTAGCAGTGGTATATCCAAAACAGATTGTTAATACTGGCGTAAGCCCCGGTATTTACAGGAAAACCCTTGTCTGGCGCAGATGACGGACGGACGTTAGTCACCGCCATCAGGACCCGGCAGCTACCGCGGGTGTGAGTGACATTGCTAACAATGAATATATGCCCGGAAGACATGTACAGAAAATATGCCCAACGCAACCATGACCGCCCTTGGACAACACCTCGCGGAGCACCTGTTTTACCATGATGAGCCTGCGCCAGATCCGATACTTTATAGCCATTGCCGAAACCGGGTCGGTATCGGCGGCGGCCCAGGCGGTGCCGATTTCCCAGTCGACCCTCACCACCGCCATCAAACAGCTGGAAGATGACCTCGGCGTCACCCTGTTCAGTCGGCACGCCAAGGGCATGGAGCTGACGCACCAGGGCCACCAGTTTTTGCGTCAGGCACATCTGGTGCTGGCATCGGTAGACAACGCCCGGCGCAGCCTGCAACAAAGTACCGAAACCGTAACCGGTGAATTGACCATCGGCGTGACCAGTCTGGTCGCCGGATATTATCTGGCTGATCTGCTGGCGCGCTTCCAGCGCATTTATCACCGCGTCAAATTACGGGTGGTTGAAGATGACCGGGACTATATCGAGCATCTGTTAGTCAGTGGTGAGATCGATGTCGGGGTGTTGATCCTGTCGAATCTCAAATACCTCAGCGCCCTGAATACCGAAGTACTGACCTTTTCCCATTACCGTCTCTGGTTACCGCCCGATCACGAACTGCTGCAGCTCGACAGTATTGGCTTCAAGGATTTACTGCATGAGCCGCTGATTCTGCTTAACGTCGATGAGATGGAACAACGTATTCGTAACCTCTGGGCGCAGGCCGACAGCAAGCCCACCGTCAGCCTGCGCAGCGCCTCGGTAGAAGCGGTGCGCAGTCTGGTATCTGCGGGTATGGGAGTGGCGCTGATGCCTGATATGACCTACCGGCCGTGGTCAGTCGAAGGTGATACCGTCGAGGCCCGTCGTATCACCGAAGTATCAGAAACCCTCGATATCGGACTGGCCTGGCGGCGTGGAGGTGCCCGTAATCCACTGATTGACCTGTTCCTGCCAGTGGCCCGGGAATCCCTGCCGGTACGCCATAACCACGCCAACAGCTGACGACCAGCCGGGAGAGAAGCCATGAATGCCAACAAGCTGCCGACCAATATCCTGATACAGGGTCAGCGTATGGCCGGAGATGGAGAGGCTGAAGCCGTCATCAACCCGCGTAGCGGTGAGTTATTGATCAACTTGCCACAGGCATCTGCCGAGCAGGTTGATGCTGCTGTAGCCGCTGCCCGTCAGGCTGCCAGGATATGGCGCCAGACCAGCCCCGGCGAACGGGCGGCCATGTTGCTGGCCATCGCCGCCGGTATCGATGCCCGCGCCATGGAACTGGTGCAACTGGAAGCACTGAATTGTGGCAAACCCTTGCATCAGGTGGCCGAAGACGACGTACTGGCCACTGCCGATGTGTTCCGCTTTTTTGCCGCGGCAGTACGTTGCCAGTCCGCCCCGGCTGCCGGTGAATACCTGCCCGGCCACACCAGCATGATTCGCCGTGACCCGATTGGTGTGGTGGCGGCCATCGCCCCCTGGAACTACCCGCTGATGATGGCCGCCTGGAAAATTGCCCCGGTGATCGCCGCAGGCAACACCATGGTATTCAAACCGTCGGAACAAACGCCACTGACGGCGCTGGTCCTGGCCGATATTCTGGATGCGGTACTGCCGCCCGGTGTCGTCAATATAGTGTTGGGGCGCGGCGACAGCGTCGGCAGCCAGCTGATCAACCACCGACATGTCCGCATGGTATCTCTGACCGGTGATATCTCTACCGGACAAAAAGTCTTGCAGGCGGCGCGGCGCTCAATCAAACGCACGCATCTGGAACTGGGCGGCAAAGCCCCGGTGATTGTGCTGGCAGACGCCAACCTCGATGCGGTGGTTGAAGGGGTGGGGCGCTATGGCTACTACAACGCCGGGCAAGACTGCACCGCCGCTTGCCATATTTACGCTGACGCCCGTATTTATCAGCCGCTGATTGAAGCACTGGCAGAGAAAGTCGCCTCGCTGACCTTTAACCAGGCCGACGACCGTTGCAATGATCTTGGCCCGCTGATCAGCCAGCGCCAGCGCAACAGCGTCGCCAGCTTTGTCGAACGGGCGCTCGAACAACCCCATATCCAGCTGCTGGCAGGTGGACAGATACCGGAAGGCCCCGGCTTTTATTACCAGCCGACCTTGCTGGCCGGTGCTCGCCACGACGATGAAATAGTCCGCCGGGAAGTCTTCGGCCCAGTGGTCTCCGTCACCTCTTGCCCAACCACACAACAAGCCATCGACTGGGCCAACGATTCCGAATACGCCCTGGCCTCATCGGTCTGGTCCGGGCATATCGGCCGCGCCATGGCCACCGCCAGTCAGCTCGAATACGGCACCACCTGGATCAATAACCACTTTATACTCCCCAGCGAAATGCCCCACGGCGGCCTGAAAAGCTCCGGTTATGGCAAAGACCTCTCCGCCAGCGCACTGGAAGAGTTTTCCGTGGCCCGCCACATCATGCTGAGTCATCGGTCGTGATGGATGGTTTGGCTACTCTGCGACAAGCCGTGTGGTGACGGCAAGAGGGTTGGTATATTGGCAACACCCCCACGGGCGTGGGGGCTATATCGCGGTTATTTCCTGCAGGCTTCAGAACGCCAGTTTGGCAAACATATGCAAGCGATTCAGTTTCAGGTCTTCAGTAAAGGTATTCCCTTCAGCCTGTTTTTTGGTCGCCTTGATGAGTTCAACACCGTACTTCAGCGGCTGGTAGGCGTTGTAAACCAGATTCAGGTGCATGGATGAGAAGTCGCCCATGTCGTTGCCATCGAGGCTTGCTGTGGTTTTGGCTAGCCGCAGTGTTGAGCGCAGAGAAGGAGAGAATACATGCTGATAGGCCAGTTTGACGCCGGTCTGTTTGGATAACTCCAGGCTGTCGCCACTGAAATCGTAGGCGGCCACGTCGCCAAAGTTCATATAGCCACCAAGGCCGCTACCTGAAATCAGGGAAAACTTGAGGTTATCGTCGGCGATATTGATGCGGCCAGAGAATCGGCCAGCAAACGCCATGGCGCTGTCGTCCTTGACTTCGTCACCAACATTGATTTTTTGCATCAGAATGCCAGCACTCAGGTGCCCAAACCCGGTTTTGGTGGTGTATTTTGCGACCAGGTCCGGAACATCCGGGTCTTCGGAGTTTATTGGCTGTTCAGCGGCCAGTTCCAGCGTGTTGTTGCCCATGGGGATGGTGTATCGAACCAGTGATTTACGCGAGAAGATCCGCGCGGCCGGGCCACCAAAGTCGGCGGTTTCGGCCAGGGCACCAAGATCCATAAAGGTGCTCCAGGTGCGGCCAATGGTCAGATTATCCTGCTGCAGATAAGCGTGGCGCAGGTTAAAAACACTGGAGGACCCAGAGAAAAAATCGCCCTCGATGACGGCTTTAAGATTCCCAACGGGAGTACCTGTGCTGGTGTGGGCAAATTTGAGGCGGGATTCCAGCGATGACATATTCAGGTCGCCTTCTTCGTTTTCTGCCTCGTTTTCGTTCAGGGTAATCAGTGATTGGTTACGGGTGTGGCTGGCAGACGCATCGTTTTCGGCATCAAACAAAATATCGGTTTTGACATAGCCGCTGAAACTGTTGCTACTGTCGATATCAGCCTGAGTCAGGGGTGATACTGCCATGGAGGCTGTGGCCAAGACGGTTACCGGGAGCCATCCACTCTTGTTGTGTTTGTGCATGATATGTCCTGCTGTTGGTTATTTTATATTTTTTATTGCCGTTGCAGATATTGGTCGTTCTGGCCATGCCAGCGCTACAAGGGTTAAAAAACTATATCCAAGGGCTTGCAATGGGTATCCCGTAAAATAGTAGGAATAAAACCAGGAATATGATCTGTTTGTATTGGTGGTTGCGATAGTGGCTGCGATGGCAGTTGCTGGATAATCAAATCTCCTGCCAAAGTACTGATTGCTGGTATATTGTTTGGTTTTGTTTATTAATAGCCCGGTGGTTGATTTGTTAATATGAATAGTTTCTGAGTTTATCCTGCAATGGTCGTCCTGCTATAGTCGCCCTACTTTAGTAGGTGATGGGGCACTTTGAGGCGGTAAACACTTGCTTGATCTGGAAAGCCGGGAGTAGATTCGAGCGCATAACGATAAAAACAGGGATAAACCCATGTATCAGGTTCTGATTGCCGATGATCACCCGCTCTTCCGTCGAGCGCTGAGCGATGCTCTGGATGAAACCGGCATTGCCTGTAGCAGCAGTGAATGCGAGGACTTTTACCAGGTGCTGCAGACCGCAGGGCAGCAAGCCATTGATCTTCTGTTGCTGGATCTGCGAATGCCGGGAAATACCGGTCTGATGGGCTTGATGCGGCTGCGGGCGGAGTTTCCACAACTGGCGATTGTGATTGTCAGTGCCAGCGAGGACCGGATGGTGATCGAGCAGGTACGCCAGCTGGGGGCACTGGGTTATATCCAGAAGTCGTCAACCATCGCCGGTATCAGCCAGGCGCTGGCACAGGTTATGGAAGGTAAACTGAGTTTTCCGGAATTTACCGGTCAACCGCAAGATGATACAACGGCCCGCCTGAGCCAAATGACACCACAGCAGCTGCGCGTATTACAACTGATTGCTGAGGGGGCATTAAACAAACAAATTGGCTACACTCTTAATATCAAGGAAACAACTGTCAAATCTCATATCAGCGATATATTTCGAAAGCTTAATATCAATAATCGCACCCAGGCAGCACTTATTGTACAGCAGCTGGAAATACCAGACTGATCGAGATCGACAGCAAACGGGTTCTGGCAATAAGCCATAACCATAAAGTCACGGTCTGCTACAACATTTTATGTAACAAGGCCCGTAATGCCATTGGTTTTACCGGTTTTCGCAATAGCATAAAGCCCAGTTCCTCAATGCCCTGTTTTACCTCATCGGTATAGTCGGCAGTAATAACCAGACAGGGTACTGGTTGCTGCCATACCTGGCTGAAACCGGCCATCACGTCCAGCCCGGTCACTCCCTGGTCCAGGTGGTAATCGATAATCACCAGATCCGGGATTTCCCCGGCTAACGCTTTGCGTGCTCTGTTAAAGCTACTGGCTGTAACCACCTGATAGCCCCAGTCTCCCAGTAGCATCGCCATGCCGTCGATGATTTGCTGCTCGTTATCGACACACAGTATCAATCCGGAGCCACGGGTATTCTGGGTGTTTTCTTCTGGTGTGATGGATGCCAATGGGGCGATGGTTGTCGGAATGGATACGCTGAAACAGCTGCCTCGGCCCGGTTCTGAGATAACCTGTATCGGATGATCCAGCAGTAAACACAAACGCCGTACAATCGATAGCCCCAGCCCTAGCCCTTTGGTGTTGGCGGGGGTGTGCATGTCGGTGTCTGCACCAGTGCGTTCGGCTGCCAACCGGTGAAATTCCTCAAAAATCATATCCAGTTCATGGGCCGGGATACCAATGCCGGTATCTAACACCTGTATTAATACCTGCTGTTGCCGGCGACGACTGCCGACCAGAATCCGGCCTGTCCGCGTATACCGCAGGGCGTTACTCAGCAGGTTCTGGATGATGCGACGCAGTAACACCGGGTCTGAGTCCACGCCGATGCGGCTGCGGACATAGTGCAGTTCAATGCCTTTCTGGGCTGCCAGCGGGCGAAATTCTTCCACCAGTGAGTCCAGCATCTGATCCAATTCAAACTCCTGACGGCGCGGGCGGACGATATCGGCATCGAGCTTGGAAATTTCCAATAATTCATTCAGCAGCGATTCGGCCGAATGCAGCGACTGGTCGAGATGCTGCGCCACCGGCATGATTTCTTCCACCAGCCCCGGGCTGCTCAGTTGCCGGCGTTCCAGTTTGTTCAGGATCGATGCTGAAAACAGCGATGCGGAGTTGAGCGGTTGCACCAGATCATGCCCGGCTGCCGCCAGAAAGCGGGTTTTGTTGCGGCTGGCTTTTTGCAGGTCATGGTTCAGCTCGGTGAGCTTGTGGGTGCGCTCATCGACCCGTTGTTCCAGTACTTCGTTGGCGCTGCGCAGCTGCTCTTCAATATGACGATACTCGGTAATGTCGCTGTACACCGTGATGTAGAGGCTGTCGCCAATCGGGGTGCCACTCAGTTCAATCGAACGGCCGTCCCGGGTTTTGCGCACATAGTGCAGCTTCTCGCGCTGGCGTAATTCCTTGAAGCGTTGCGCGACGATGGCATCAACGTCCTGGTCGCCATAGCCGCCGGAACGGGCAATATGCCCCAGCAGTGCCTCCGCCGACTGGCCAACGTACAAGTGCCCTTGAGGGAAACCGTACAGGCTGGCAAAACTCTGGTTCCAGGCCACCAGCGTTAAATGCTCGTCGACCACGGTGATGCCCTGATTGAGGCTGTGCAGAATGGAGTTGAGCAGATCCCGGTTAAACAGCACCACCTCGGAAACTTCCTCAACCAGGTTGTTCAATGTGGTGTACTGGCCGGTGCCATCTTCGACCAGATTACGTAGCAGCAGCGCCGAGCCTTTGCGTCCAACCACCGAACTGAGCAAGCGGTCGGCTTCTTTGAGCATGGCTTCATCCACTTCGCCGCGGTGCAGAATCCGTCCTGTCAGCGGATTGCTGAAATCCTCAAAAAACGCACTGACCTTGGCCGGGTTAATAAAACGCTGCAACAAGGCGCGCAAATCCTGGGCATGGATGGCATAACGCCGGGTATTGATCGGTGCGGACGAGGCGGTACTGTAGACAAAGCGCTGAGCCTGTTCGGTATCGGCAAAGCTGGGCTTGTGATAGAGCGAGGCAATCACCAGCATCAGGGTATTCAGCATCAGGCTCCAGAAGGTGCCATGCACAATCGGGTTTAATTCCCCCAGCCCCAACAGGCCATGGGGTTGTAAGAATGCCAGTCCCCACGGGCCATCCAGCAGGGACGGATCGCCCCAGCCCATACTCGATGCAACCGGCAGAAACAGGGTGTACGACCAGACGGCAAAACCGGTACCAATACCCCAGTAGGCTCCCATCCGGTTGGCACCGTGCCAGATCATGCCGATCAGGATGGCGGGGGCAAACTGGGCGATGGCCACAAACGCCAGCAAGCCGATTTCCGACAGATTATGAAATTGCGACAACAGCCGGTAATACACAAACGCCAGCGCCAGCACGCCCACAATCGCCACCCGACGAATCAGCAACACCCGGGATTTGATGCCTGTCCCGTTACCCTGCCAGCCCAGCCGGATCAGAATCGGCAAGACAATTTCATTACACACCATGGTCGCCAGCGTGATGGAAGAAATAATCACCATCGAGGTACCGGCGGACAAACCGCCAATGTAAGCCAGCAGCGCCAGCCATTCCTGCTGAAAAGCCAGCGGTAATTCCAGCGTGATATAGGTGAAGGATTCCAGCATGTCCTGGTTCAGCGTTGCCGCCAGCCCCAGCGGTAACAAAAACAGGTTGATTGCCAGCAAATACAGCGGAAACATCCAGCGTGCCGCCCGGATATCCCGTTGTGAACGGTACTCGACAACCGCCACGTGAAAATGACGTGGCAAGGCAATAATGGCAATGGCTCCCAGCAAGGCATGGGTCAGATAAACACTGGGATCGGCATAATCGGTCAGGGTCTGCGCAATCAATGGGTCAGCCATCGCAGTACTGACCAGATCCGCAAAACCGTCGTACAGGCCATAGACGGCAAACAATCCCACTGCCATCAAGGCCACCAGTTTGACCAGGGATTCAAAGGCAATGGCCAGCATCATGCCTTGATGGCTTTCGCTGGAGTCGACCGTTCGGGTACCAAACAAGATACTGAAAACCGCCATGATCCCCGCAATAATCAGCGTCGGGTCGCTGAACCAGCGCAGCTCCACCGAGCTGGTCAGGGTAACCAGCTGGAAGCTGGCCGACACCGCTTTGAGCTGCAGCGCGATATAGGGCACTACGCCAAGCAAACATAACAAGGCCACCAGAATGCCAACGCCGCGACTGTGGCCAAAGCGGGCGGAAATAAAATCCGAAATGGTGGTGCTGTTTTCCTGGCGGGCAATCTGGATGATGCGGTCCATGACCTTCCAGCCGATGGTAATCAGAATAATGGCGCCGGTGTAGGTCGGAGCCAGAATCCAGCCATGGGTCAGCGCTTGCTGTACGGTGCCGTAAAATGCCCAGCTGGTGCAGAAAATCGCCAGTGTCAGGCTGTAGACATACGGCTGCCAGGAAGGCCGCATCCAGTGTGATCCCCATATCGCGATCACAAACAAAAAGCCGACGTACATCAGCGACAGCCCACCCACAAACCAGACCTGGTGGATCAGGCTATCCATAACGAACGCTCACGCTCACACACAGGCACAGGCCACAGACAGATTCAAACACACGTCCACACGCTGGTTGCCACAGGCGTTTTGCCGGTACAGAGGTCATTGTTATTGTTTTCCTGAAAACGTGAATCCGAGTCACTCTTTCTGACGCTTATCACCTTGTATACAGGTTGCTGGCC
Organism: Oceanobacter sp. 4_MG-2023; assembly: GCF_030689165.1. Lineage (NCBI taxonomy): Bacteria > Pseudomonadati > Pseudomonadota > Gammaproteobacteria > Oceanospirillales > Oceanospirillaceae > Oceanobacter > Oceanobacter sp. 4_MG-2023. The sequence goes on from NZ_JAUYVV010000014.1 coordinate 70,448, forward strand.
GCGCTCAACCTACTTTGGTAGGTGATGGCTAATTCCCCTACCAAAGAAGGGTAGGATGCCCCAGGTCGCCTCCCTATAGTTTTTCAGACACTCTGGCGAGCCATTACTCCAACCGATGGCAGCTCCAGTCACTGAAAAATAATAATCAGGATCAGGCTATGAAACGCACTCTTTCGACTCTGGTGGCTACCTCCGCGCTGGCGCTCTGCTGCACCGCCGTACAAGCCAAACCCATCTTGCTGAAAACCCCGATTGCCTTTGGTTCGAACCTGCCAGCACTGGGCACCCCGATTGCCTGGGTTGCCGACCAGTTACCACTGGTCTCCGGTGGCGAAGTCAAAATGAAACTGTATGAGCCGGGCAAACTGGTTGCACCGCTGCAGATCCTCGACGCTGTGTCTGCGGGCAAGGTCAATTCCGGTTACTCCATTGCCGGTTATTGGGCCGGCAAGATGCCTGCGGCGGCCATTTTCTCAACCATTCCCTTTGGCCCGGAAGCGCCGGAATTTGCGGCCTGGATGTATTACGGCAACGGCCTCAAGCTGTATCAGAAAATGTACGACGATGCCGGTTATAACGTCCATGTCGAGCCTTGCTCGCTGATCAGCCCGGAAACGTCCGGCTGGTTCAAGAAGCCTGTTAACTCGCTCGAAGACCTCAAGGGTCTGAACATGCGTTTCTATGGTCTGGGTGGTGAAGTGCTGGCCAAGCTGGGCGTGTCGACCTCGTTGATTCCTGGCGGTGAGATCTTTGGTGCGCTGGAAAAAGGCGCTATCGACGCGACTGAATTTTCACAACCGGCGATTGATCAGAAACTCGGTTTCTACAAGGTTGCCAAGCACAACTATTTTCCTGGCTGGCACCAGCAAGCCACTTTCTTTGAGCTGCTGATCAATGGCGACACCTGGAAAAGCATGTCCGACCAGCAACGCGCCGTTGTCTCTACCACTTGTAAGGCTTCCGTTACCAACTCGGTTGCTGAGTCTGAATTTATCCAGTTCGAAGCGATTCGCGCCAATATGGAAGAACGGGGCGTCACGGTACACGAATGGCCCAAAGAAATGCTGGATGCTTTCAAGGGTGCCTGGGATGAAGTGGCCGCCGAGCAGCGCAAGGACCCAACCTTCGCAGCGGTTTACGACGACCTGCAAACCTTCCGTACCAACTATCAACTGTGGTCCAGCCGCGCCTTTTTGCCGCGTGACTGATCTGGTCTGATTTGGTTACAGGCACCTTGCCGCTGCGAGCGGCAGGGTGTCTGTCAGACACTCTGTTTTGCTTTTGGCCGCAAGGTTTTATCCATCCGAACACTCCTCAGGAACTCCCATGAACCAGCACCCAGATACTCCGCCTCCGGTGCCTTTTGCCGATAGGATCGACCGGCTACTGATCCGGCTCAGTCAGGCCATTGCCTGGATTTTCGCCCTCCTGATGGTGGTGATTCTCACCCAGGTGATGTTACGGCGTGGCTTCAGCGCAGGCATGATTGCGCTGGAAGAGCTGCAATGGCATCTATACGCCATTGGTGTCTTTGCCGGTGTGCTGTATGCCCAGGCCAACAACAGTCACGTCCGGGTCGACGTACTGCACAGTCATTTCAGCCCGACCACCAAACATGTGGTCGAAATTCTCGGGCTGACGTTGCTGTTATTACCGTTCCTGATGCTGGTGTTTTATCACGGGCTGGATTTTGTCTATCAGTCCTGGCGTATTAATGAACGCTCGATTGCCCCTGCCGGATTGCCCTGGCGCTGGCTGATCAAAACCCTGATTCCCGTCACCATGGGATTAATGATTATCGCGACGCTCAATCGTATCGGTCGCGAAGTGGTGCTGTTGCAGCGCCAGCGGAGTGGAGGTCAGTGCCATGGAAATTAATGAAATCCTGATCATCGCCATGTTCGCCAGTTTTATCCTGCTGCTGTTTACCGGCTTTCCGGTGGCCTGGGTGCTGGCGGGTGTCGGCACCGTGTTTGCGTTGCTGGCTTATCTGTCGGATATGTACCTCGATACCATTATCGGCATCGACTTTACCTCGGTCGGGCTGGTGGTCGACCGCACCTACAAAATCATGGATAACTGGATTCTGGTCGCGTTGCCGATGTTTATTCTGATGGGCAACCTGCTCGACAAATCCGGCGTGGCCGAAAACCTGATGAAATCCTTCCAGGCGCTGTTTGGTCGGGTGCGGGGCGGACTGGCCATTACCGTGGTGCTGATCGGGATTATTCTGGCCGCTTCCACTGGTATTGTTGGTGCTTCCGTGGTGCTGCTCGGAGTTATGTCCTTACCGGCCATGCTGGGTCAGGGTTATGAGAAAACCGTCACCGTGGGCACCATCGCCAGTGCTGGAACGCTGGGTATCCTGATTCCGCCCAGCATCATGCTGGTGATTATGGCCGACCAGCTGGCGTTATCGGTTGGCGACCTGTTTATGGGGGCCGTCATGCCCGGTCTGCTGCTGGGCGTGCTGTACATTGTCTATATTCTGGGCTGGGGCCTGTTCAAACCGGAATCGATGCCGCTGGATGACAATATCCAGCCAGTGACTGCCAAGGTCTGGATCGATGCAAGGCCGTGGCCCCAACGCTGGCCATGATTCTGGCGGTACTCGGCAGTATTTTTGCGGGCATCGCGACGCCCACCGAAGCTTCTGCCGTGGGTGCTGCTGCTGCCATGGGACTGGCCTGGCAAAACAAACGCCTGAGCATTAAGGTGATTCGGGAATGTCTGCACGATACGCTGAACGTCAGTGGTTATATTTTTGCGATATTTATCGGTGCCACCATGTTTGCGCTGGTGCTGCGGGAGCTGGGCGGTGATGAATACATCGAGTCGCTGCTGACCTCTCTGCCATTTGGCCCATACGGCATCATCCTGTTTATTCTCGGTATTGTTTTCTTGCTGGGCTTTATTCTCGACTGGATCGAAATCACGCTGATTATTCTGCCGCTGGTTGCGCCGGTGATCAGTGCGCTGGATATCGCGATTAATGGCTATGGCGTGATGGATGACCCGACACTGGTGTGGTTTGTCATGCTGGTTGCATTGACCTTGCAGACATCATTCCTGACACCGCCGGTGGGTTTCTCGCTGTTTTATTTAAAGGGTGTGTGCCCGCCCGAAGTCAGCCTGACAACCATCTATAAAGGTGTTATTCCGTTTATCTTGCTGCAACTGACAGCCCTGGCGCTGCTGATTGCTTTCCCTGGACTGGTTAACTGGTTCCCTGCTTATATCTACGGGCCGTAACCCCTGATCGGGTAGCCTTGCTGTCAGGTGAATATCTGATAGCAGGCTACCTTTTTTCTTCCGCTTCTCTTGCTTCTCTTGCTTCTCATCCGCTTCTCTTGCTTCTCCCTCTCTATTTATTCTCCATTCTCCATATATCTCTGTATCTCTGTATCTCTGTATCAGCCTGGCTCCTGGCTCAGCAGCCAGGCAAATTTTGGGCGCAGCCGCAATGGCCGTGCCGCAGGTGTAATTTGCTGGCGGCACGGGTTATGGGAGCTAACCGAGTCAGGACAGACAGATGATATGGGCGGCAGGCTCTGCCGCGTACAGCTCGGCAACGGTATCGGCACGATTGGTTAATACCGCATTTTGATTGATGGAGCCTTTGTCGGTAATTTCATGGGCATCCAGCTGTGGTGGCCGGGCTTCAATGACCAAGCGCTGAACCCGGTTGGAGCTGCCGGTTGACGAGGCAGCCATTTCAGTGAGCAGGCGTCCGAAGACCTCGCGGGTGCGGGGGTGTGATACCAGCTCGCTGGCGCTGGCGTCGGCGGGCAGTTCCGTTAGCTGATGCAGTTGCGACAGGTCGGGGAAGACCAGTATCGAAATATAGCCCCGGTCGCGGCCCGCAATCACCAGGTCTTGCACGTAGGGCGCGCAATGGTGGATTACAAACGGTCGCAGACTGCCGACGCTGACCCAGGTGCCGGTATCCAGTTTGAAGTCTTCCGACACTCGACCATCGAAGTAAAATCCCCGATCGGGCTGTTGTTCATCAATAAACTTGAGGGCATCACCGAGACAGTAAAAGCCTTCTTCATCGTAAGCGGTGGCGGTTTTCTCCGCATCGCGCCAGTAGCCCGGAGTAATACTGAGGCCACGAATACGTGCTTCAAGCTTGCCGCCATTGGGCACCAGTTTGATGTCGGTACCCGGCGCGGGTACTCCAACCACACCGGAAGCGCACTCTTCTATTGAAGCGAACAGCGCCGCTGGGCCTGTCTCGGTGGAGCCAAGGCCCGTCAGCATCGGGACTTTTCTACCCGTATGCTGAATCGCCAGTTCATCCAGTGCATCCCATACATGCTGGGCCAGACCGGCACCGGCGAAGTACATGACGTTCAGGTGGCGGTAAAAGTTGGCGGCGACATCGGGGTTGTCTTTCAGCCCCTGGGCCAGTAATTCAAAGCCTTTGGGCACGTTAAAATACACCGTCGGCGAAATATCGCGCAGATTGTCGAGCGTGACTGGCATGGCTTTGGGGACAGGTTTGCCCTGGTCGATATACAGTGAACCACCGTTGAACAGCACCAGGCCGACGTTGTGGTTGCCGCCAAAGGTGTGGTTCCAGGGCAGCCAGTCGACCACCACCGGCGGTTGCTGTTGTACAAAGGCCAGTACACTGGCGAGCATGGCCTGGTTGGCGCAGAGCATTTTATGGGTGTTGATCACCCCTTTGGGCATACCAGTGGAGCCGGAGGTAAAAAGAAATTTGGCGATACTGCTGGCACTGACGGCCCGGTTGGCCTGATCGACGGCATCGGTCACTGTGGTGTTGATCAGGGTATCAAATGGGGTCAGTACTCCTTCCAGACCGTCGTTGCCGTGGGCAGATACAACCGCGACTACGGGCAAACCGGGTAATACGGCATCAATGGCATCACGGTATGGTCCGAGGTTGTCGGCAAATACCAGTCCCGGGGTCAGGGTTTCGACGATATGGCGCAGCTTGCCAAAATCGGTAGAAATGGTGGAGTAGGCCGTAGAAACAGGAGCATAGGGAATACCGACGTACATGGCAGCCAGTGCCAGCAGCAGGTGTTCGCTGCTGTTGCCCGACAGAATCACAATCGGCCGCTCCTGACTCAGGGGTTCGCCGTCGATGCGCAGATCCAGTAACCATTGGGCGATGGCCCGTACGCGGCGGCGGGTGTCGGCATAGTTAAGGGTTTGCCAGTGCTGGTGGTCGGTACCGGCCTGGGGGCGCTGGCTGACAAACGGCCGCTCCGGGGTCTGTGTTGCCCAGTAGTCCAGGCGGTCGGTAATTCGTTCCGGATAGTCGCACAGCTCTCCGACCGAACGGATAATGCGACTGCCATCTTCGCGGTGTTCAACATCGACCCGATGGGTCACGACATGGACAGGATGAAAATCGGCAAGCATGTTGAGGCTCCATGATGCACTTTTTATGATTATTTGCATCGAGTGTGAGTTGTTATTGGTTGGTCATGCTGGCTGCCGGGTTTATCCGGCGGCGTTAAAGTCGAAATCTTTCAGGCCGTTATCGGCATCAGCTACTGTGGCTAAGAGCGCCTGGATACGGGGCATCTCATGGGCAAAATAGAAGCGGGCCTGGGCGATCAGGTTGCGATGATAGTCGGCATCACTGTCGCCGCGTATACAGGCCTGATCGGCCAGTAAAGCCAGCTGCCAGCCAACGCAGAGTATTCCCAGTGCGTCGAGCAAAGGCACAGACCCGGCATGTAAGCGAGTCTGCTCACTTGTCTTGTTGGCGCTGTCGAGCAGGGCTTCTAGCTGGTTCTGCATCGCCGCGACGGAATGAATCAGGTTGCTCTGTAATTCAGCCAATGGCGTCGCCAGTCGATCGGCATCCTGGTGGATATGCCGTAGCAGGCACCGCAAGGCGGTTCCCTTATCGGCCAGTATTTTGCGGAATAGCAGGTCGCGTGCCTGAATGCCGGTGGTGCCTTCGTAAATGGTGATGATGCGGGCGTCGCGCATAAACTGGGCAATACCGGTTTCTTCAACAAAACCCATGCCACCAAATACCTGCAAACAGGTGTAGCTCATCTGGTTGCCCTGTTCGGTGCCAAAGGCTTTGAAGACCGGCGTCAGCAGGGCAATTTGCCCCCGCAGTTGCTGGCGTTGCTGCTCATCGCTGCTGTGTTCAGCCAGATCAATCCAGGCTGCCAGCAGATACCCCAGTGCTCGCAGACCCATGGTCTGGCTGCGCATTGTCAGCAGCATACGCTGCACATCCGGGTGCTGGTTGATGGTGACCCGGGTGCCGTTCTGGTAGTGACTGCCCTGACTGCGCTCCTGGGCGTAACGCAGGGCGTGCTGGTAACTGAGTTCACCAAACCCGACCCCTTGCATGCCGGTGCTGAGACGGGCTTCGTTCATCAGTACAAACATGGCCATCAGGCCTTGGTTTTCAGCGCCGATCAGCTCGCCAATACAGTCGTCGTGGTCGCCATAACTTATCGAACAGGTGGGGCTGCCGTGCAGACCCATCTTGTGTTCAATGCCGCTACAGACCACATCATTGTGTGCACCCAGTGAGCCATCAGCTTCGATGCGGTATTTCGGTACCGCAAACAGGGAAATACCGCGACTGCCTGCCGGTGCATCCGGGGTACGGGCCAGCACCAGATGGATGATATTGGCAGCCATGTCGTGCTCACCATAGGTGATAAAAATCTTCTGCCCCTTGATGCGATAGTCGCCATTCGCCAGCGGTGTGGCTTTGGTGGTGGTCGCAGCCAGGTCGGAACCAGCACCCGGTTCGGTCAGCGCCATGGCGATGGTCCACTGGCCACTGGCGAGGGGTTCGAGATAACGCTGTTGTTGTGTGGCGCTGCCAAAGTGCCGCAGGATATCGCTGCCACCCTGGTTGAGGGCGTGGAACATCACAAAAGCCAGATTGGCCGATAGCCACATCTCGTTTACTGGCTGGGCGATAAACCGGGGCAGTGCCTGCCCTCCCGCGGCTTCTGTCATGGCCAGCCCCATCCAGCCGTTATCGCAGAACTGTTGGTAAGCTTGTTGCCAGCCCGGTGGGGTGATGACGGTGCCATTGTCGAAGCGGCAGCCTTGCTGGTCGCCCACCTGATTGAGGGGTGACAGTACCCCAGTGGCAAATTTGGCGGCTTCGGCCAGAATTGTATTGGCGAAATCAGGGGTCATCTCAGCCAGTACCTCGATCTGGTCCAGACCTGTGTGCTGGCGTACCAGTTCGAGGGTAAACTGCATGTCTTTTAAGGGTGCCAGATATTCACTCATTGCCACTCTCCCTATTTTGCCGCCATGCGGATCGCGCCATCCAGACGGATGGTTTCGCCATTCAGCATGCAGTTTTCAAAAATCTGCTGCACCAGTTGGGCAAACTCGTCCGGCTCCCCCAGTCGTGCTGGAAAAGGGACTGCAGCGCCGAGGGATTGCTGCACTTCGTCGGGTAGTACCGCCATCATGGGGGTTTTGAACAATCCCGGGGCAATGGTCATTACCCGAATACCGAAGCGGGCCAGTTCCCGGGCAATCGGTAGCGTCATGGCGACCACTCCGGCCTTGGATGCGGCATAACCGGCCTGGCCAATCTGGCCATCAAAAGCGGCGACAGACGCGGTATTGATAATGACGCCACGTTCACCGGTGGCTTCCTGTTCGTTGTGTTGCATCTGGTCGGCACACAGGCGAATCATATTGAAGGTGCCGAGCAGGTTAATATTCAATGCTCTCTGGAAAGAGGACAGCCGGTGAGGCCCTTCGCGGCCGATAACACGCTCAGCCCCCGGAATACCAGCGCAGTTAACCAGTCCGAAGAGGCTGCCGAAGCGTTCAATACCTTGATGAATGGCGCTGGCTACGGCGTCTTCTGCAGTAATATCGCAGTGACAAAACAGGCTGCTGCCCGGGAAGTCCGCCGCCAGCCGGGTGGCCAGTCGATTACCGGTTTCGGCATTGATGTCGACCAATGTCACGCGAGCGCCCTGGCTCAGCAGACGGCGGGCAACGGCTTCTCCGAGGCCAGAACCGGCACCGGTGACCAGACAATGTTTATTGGCAAGATTCATGGATCACTCCTTCTTCACAAAATTGGATGCAACGACTCGGGTTCATAAACAATCGAACGGGTGTCAGGATGATTTTTTGCGATTAAGAAAGGCGTCGATCCGTTCTTTGACCTCGCCACTGGTCTGGGTCATGCCGGTCAGCAACGATTCGGTAAACAGGCCGTCGTCGCTGGCCATATTGTTGATACGAGCCAGACCGGAAGCCATTGCCCAGTTGGAAAGACGGGAATTACTGGCGATGGTGGCGGCCAATTCCTGGGCTTTTGCCAGGGCGCTGCCCTGCGGCACAACATAATGAGCCAGCCCCAGACGTTCCCCGTCGCTGGCTGAGAGTGTGCGACCCGTCAGCATCATCTCGGTCATGCGGCCATGGCCAATGGTCTGAGCCACCCGGACAGAAGCGCCACCACCAACAAAAATACCGTGGCGGCCTTCGGGCAAGCGGTAGAAAGTTGTCTCGTCGGAGACCCGGACGTGGGCACAAATCGCCAACTCCAGACCACCACCAATCACGGCACCATGCAGCGCCGCCACAATCGGAATACCGCTGTTGCTGATATGGCTGAAGACGCGGTGCCACATGCGCGAATGCACAACCACTTCAAATGGTTCTCGGGCGGTATGTTCCGACAGGTCGAGGCCGGAGCAGAACTCCGGGCCGTTGCCTGAGAACAGTACGACGCTGACGTCCTTGGGCATATTGATAAAGACCTGTTCGATCTCCAGGCACAGGGCATCGTTGATGGCGTTCTTTTTGTTTGGGCGGTTCAGGGTCAGATGGCCAATATGGTTGTCGACACGGAACGTCAGGTGTTGATAGTTACTCATGAGCGGGCCTCTCCGGCGTTATTGTTGTTAGTTATCCGCTGAAACCAGTCATTCGGATATTTGTTGTTTTTAAATATAGTTTATACGTACAACAGTTTGCAACCCATAACTTCGTCATATCAACAGGTGATGTCAGAGAGGCGAAAAACACGCTTGGTCATTAATGGGTATGAAATCAACTGTTGTTGACATAAACAATTTGTCGGGACAAACTCATTGACGCAAGGTGACAGGCCTGTGTCGGCCAGCCTTGAACGAACCAATAAAAATAAAAAGGTATGAATCATGAAAATCAAAAACCTGCTGGTTGCACTGGGTGTGACGCTGGGCAGTCTGACGACAGCTTTCCATGCCCAGGCGGCAGAACCGGAATACACCTTCAAGCTGCATCATTTTCTGCCACCCATGGCGATGGCTCATAAAAAAATTCTGCAACCATGGGCCGACAAGGTGATGAAAGAATCTGGAGGACGTATCAAGATCGACGTCTTCCCGGCGATGCAACTGGGTGGTAAACCGCCGCAGCTACTCGATCAGGTCCGTAAAGGGGTGGTGGATATTTCCTGGACGGTGGGAGGCTATACACCGGGCCGTTTCCCGAAAGCCAGTGTGTTTGAATTGCCCTTTATGGCAGCCAGTGCCGAAGCCACCAGTATGGCGTTGCAAGAATATGGCGAAGAAGAAATGCAGGACGAGCTGAGTGATGTACACGTACTGGCGCTGCACACCCATGCCCCCGGCTCCTTGCATTCCCGGGGCGAGCTGCTGAAAACCTCGGCGGACGTCAAAGGCTTGAAACTACGTGCGCCGAACAAAGCCATGGCGGAAGCGTTCGATATCATGGGCGCGGCACCGGTCTTTATGCCAGTGACACAAATGTCGAGTGCCCTGTCGAAAGGTATTCTTGATGTGGCCGCCTTGCCGTTCGAAGTGGTTGTCCCGATGAAAATCAACCAATTGACCAATAACCATACGCTGGTCAGTGGTGATCGTGGCCTGTATACCCAGTTTTTTGTGTTCAGTATGAACAAAAAAACCTATGCCAAACTGCCTGCCGAGCTGAAAAAAGTCATCGATAATAACGCAGGAATAGAGCTGTCTCGCCATATCGGCAGCTTGTTTGACCAGTCCGAACAGGCCGGGTATGACATTACGGCTGCAGGGGGAAATCATTTCTATACCTTGCCGGCATCGGAAGCCGCCCACTGGAAAAAACAGATGCAACCGGTGACGGATGCCTGGATTAACGATATGACGGACGACGGCCTGAATGGCCAGGCCCTGTACAACAAAGCCAACGCGCTGATTACCAAGTACCTGCAGCAAACCGGTTCCTGAGTGTTTGCCGGTACTGTGACCGGCGGCTCGGCTATCCACACTCTTTAGGGTAGGGATAGGGGCAGCCGTCAGTTTCGGGTAAATGATGTGTGGTTTGAGAACGGTTTAACAAACAACAATTGCCCGGAGAACAATTGTTGTTTGCTATACTGACGGCTGTGATTATTTTTTACTCCGCAGCCTTTGGGCTGTTCCGACACCAGGCATCTTATGGCAACTTCTGGCTCATCTTCTGATTCTCTCGATTTTGGTATTTTGCACGATCTGATTGGCTATCGCCTGCGTCGCACCCAGCTGGTTTTTTTTAACCGCTTTGCGGAAGCCTGCACCGATCTGGGTATCAGCCCCGGCCTGTTTGGGGTACTGGTGCTGGTAACGCGTAATCCTGGCCGCACCCAGACTGCCATTGCCCAGGCATTGGGTAATGATCGTTCGGCCATGGTAGCAGCGGTCGACAAACTGGAAAAAATGGATCTGGTCGAGCGCCGTCCATCCCTGAATGATCGCCGTTCCTATGCACTTTATCTGACCGAACACGGCGAACGTTTTTATCAGACCATTGAAAACCGGGTGAAAGAACAGGAACGTGCGCTGGAAGCGCGACTGGAAGCCGGTGAAAAAGACCTGCTGATCGATATGCTCGCCCGTCTGTGTCAGCCGGACTCTCACGACAATACCTGATGTTCATCCCATCGTTGCGGAAAGGAACGGACTTGCGTCATGGCACGCGGATGAAAAAGACCTTTTAATTGATATGCACCAACGGCTTTGTCAGTCTGGACATCACCGCGAAGGGCGATGGCTGTAAAGCCGGGTAGCGCTCTCGTTATCGATACTGAACAGACTCACAAAACAGACGAAGAGGGTGGCATGTCCGTTTCCCTGTTGTACGTCAGCGGCGTTGAGCTGCAAGCCTGGATTGACGATCTGGCACGATTACGCATACAAGTATTTCGGGAATATCCCTATCTGTACCAAGGTTCTGCTGCATACGAGCGGCAGTATCTGCAGACCTATACCGGTTCTGGTGCGGCAATGGCGATCCTGGCCATTGATGATTGTTTGCCGCCGGGTCAACAGGTTATTGGTGCTTCAACCGGCATCCCCATGGGTTATGAAGACGCTGCCTTCCGACAGCCGTTTGAACGGGCCGGAATGAATACCTCCCGGCTGTTTTATTGTGCTGAATCGGTGTTGTTACCCGCTTACCGTGGACAAGGAATCTATCGCGGATTTTTTGCCGGACGGGAAAAGCACGCACGGAGTCAGGGCTGCTTTGATGCCCTGTGTTTTTGCGCCGTGGTACGACCACCGCAGCACCCGCTGAAACCGGCCGACTATCGGCCGCTGGATAAGGTCTGGCAGCACTTTGGCTACCGGCCATGCCCGGATCTGATAACGCATTACGACTGGCAGGATATTGATCAGGATGCCGCCAGTGCCCACCCCATGATGTTCTGGATGAAATCACTGTGACTACAAACACTGCGACTACCTTGCGCGTTGCAACCGCCGCCTACGAGGTTGGCTTTCTGGCCAGTTTTGCCGACTGGCAAAAAAAAATATCGGCTTTGGTGGCAGAAGCCGCCGAGGACGGTGCGAAAGTACTGCTGCTGCCAGAATATGTATCGCTGGAACTGACCTCGCTGTTTCCTCCGGCGGTGTACCAGTCACTGAAGCAGCAACTGATCGAGCTGCAAGGGCTACGAGTACCATTTGTGGCCGAATTTGTGCGGCTGGCAAAGCAACACCAAGTGGTGATCGCTGCTGGCACCTTCCCGGTCGGGTTGGCAACGGTGGCGGGCTGGGAACAATACGTTAACCGCTGTTATCTGTGTTACCCCTCGGGTGAAGTGCACTGGCAGGACAAGCTGCAAATGACCCGTTTTGAACGCGAGCAATGGGGCATCTCGGCAGGGGATGAGTTGCGTGTTTTTGATACACCCTTTGGCCGACTGGCGATCAATATCTGTTACGACAGTGAATTCCCGCTGTTTGCCCATCAGCAAGTGGCCCAGGGGGCCGATCTGATTCTGGTGCCTTCCTGCACCGATACACTGGCAGGGTACCACCGGGTACAGTTGAGCTGTCGGGCACGGGCGTTGGAAAACCAGTGCTTTGTGTTGCAGTCCCCCACGGTGGGTGAGGCGGCCTGGTCTCCGGCAATTGATGTGAACTACGGTGCTGCCGGTATTTACTCACCGGTGGATTATGGTTTTCCGGATGACGGCATCATCACCCGCTTACCCACCAACCAGCCGGGCTGGTGTTATGCCGACCTGGATCTGGCTGAACTGGCCCATGTGCGCAAGGCGGGCCAGGTGTTCAACTATCGCGACTGGGATGGGCAATACCCGTTTGTAACTCCGCCTCTTGCCGATAAGCCAACGGAATAAGCCGGCAAGACAGATAACGGCTGCGACCCTGGTGCGTAGTCCGCTTCAGGGTCTCGTCTGGGGCTAGATGCGGTGATTATCCGGCAACCGATGTTTTGGGTGACGCCAGGGTACGCACGGTAAAGCCGAACAACGCCGCCGCCAGCATCATGCAAATCATCGCCTTGGGTGAGCCGTCCGAGAAGCTGCTGACCACCGACCCGGCAATCCCTCCACTGGCAAAACCCATGGCACCCACCAGCGCTGTGGCGGTACCGGCCAGGTGAGGGAAAAATTCGGTGATGGACGAGGTTGCATTGGCGACCACAAAGCCATGACTGCCGACATACAGCATCAGCATCAAGGTTAACAGCCAGACCGACAGTTGGTCGAACAGGAACACATAGCCGATCATCAGCAGCGCCATGGTGATCTGGATTTTCTGTCCGATACCAATCAGCACCGGTGGATCAAGCCGTTTCAACAAGTGCAGATTGACCTTGCTCATCGACAGCATGGTGAACACCACACAGCCAAATACGAGGGGATAAACGGTTTCAGTCAAACCAAAATAGCCCATAAAAATACCCGGGGATGAGGTGACAAACGACAGCATGCCAGCGTATGCGCCACAGGTTGAGGCGATAAACCCCCAGACCCGCGGATCACCCAGCACCTGCCAGTAGTTACGCAGCGGATTACCTCCGGTACGGACTTTGCGGGTTTCCGGCAAGCGGTAATAAAACAGCGCAATCAACAACAGGGCATACACCAGCAAAAAGCCGAAAATGGCATGCCAGCCCAGCAGTTTCAGAATAAACATCCCCAGCAGCGGCGCAATCAGCGGCGCAACCATCATGACCTGAATAACCCGGATCATGGCCGAAGCACCTTCACGGCCACTGGCAAGGTCGCGAATAATCGCGGTGCTGTTGACGACGGCGAGTCCACCGCCGAGGGCCTGCACGGCCCGGAAGACCAACATTTCATCCAGCGATTGCGACAGCAGGATACCGCCGGCACCGACAGCAAAAATGGCCAGCCCGGTAATCACCATGGTGCGACGACCATAACGATCCGACAACGGCCCACCCAGCAGTTGCCCAAGGCTGAAACCCATCAGAAAAACACTGACCGACAGTTCAACCTCGTGCAGTGATTTACTGAACTCACTGGCGATCACCGGTACTGCGGATAAATAGATATCAGTGCCCAAAGGCGCCAGCGCTGTTAACGCTGAAAGCATTAACAAGAAGCCAGGGGTCAGGCGAGCCGTCATAGCAGACATAATTCTCCGGAAAGACAAAAAACGTACCACGCCGGTTGGATAACCACGAGCGTTGGCAATAAATTCAGATAGAACGCCGAGAGCTGCTCGACATCCGGACGATGGCCGGTGTTATAGGGCGACCTCGTCACCGACCGCTCGTGCAGCATAAAAAACGCAGGCTGGATTCAGGAAGAAGGGTGCCGGATCAAGTAGCTGGCGAAAACACGCTGTTCCCACCGATGGTTGTTATCAACCGGCTGGAGAAACAGAGACGCGACCATACAGTATGAAGCTTAATGCTATCAATAGATGTTCCCGGTATGAATTGATCCGTAATCGACAACAATAACCATTCTGTTCAACAAGCCTGTTTAGCCAGGGAGAATTGGCGTTAATGGCCCTGATGGCTGGTGGCTAGTGGCTGGTGGCTAGTGGTCTCGATATGGGGTCTCGATATGGCTGGCATAGTAATCAGCCGGTGCGCCAGTGCAAGTAGCCAGTGCAAGCAGCCGGAGTATAGAAGCCGGAGTATAGAAGCCGGAGTATAGGAGAAGAGAAGGGGATTCAGTAACAGAGAGAACGCTGGCGATCCGATCAGCCCCATCCCTGGGGCGTAATATCACGATACCGCTGAAAATACCCGGGCAAAGCTGGACTGCTCATGAATATCAATCGGCAGCCGCAGCTTGCGAGAGATATCACTGGCGGAAAACAACCCACGAATAGTGTGATTGTCTTGATCAATCACCAAACAATGTTGCTGGTGATTGTCTTGCAGGAAATTCACCACATTCCCAATCGTCGACTTATCCAGCTCGGCATAATCCAGCGCCACCAGATCTTTTTTGCGTACCATCAGCTCCGCCACCAGCACTTCTTTCAGGCTGCGCAAGCCGGTATTGGCCGCTTGCAACAGAACGTACTGATCGGATAGATGCTCTGCTCCAATAACGCCCAGAAACTGATTGTGTTCATCCACCACCAGCTTCAGGCGTACATGGGTTTTGATCATCATGTTGCGGGCTTCAAGGGCAGTCATCGAGGCATCAACCACCATGGGCTCATGGTCGATAAAATCGGTAAAAACCGTCTTGGCAGGGCTATTCATGGAGATACACACCGGTTTTTCCGGGAAGGCCAGATCATCAATACTCTGGACGGAATGCAGGGTCAATTTGCTCATAAGAAATACTCCACGGCCTGTGGCGCACAGCGGCGTCCCAGTCAGGCCAAATTCTGATTGTTGGGTACAAAAACGTCAGGCGTTGTCCAGGCCACTCCGTACGGGAGCCTGGGAATCAGAATGAAGGAGGGCCACGCGCCCGGAGGCTATCGCGCTGACGTGTCCGATAACCCGAGAGCGGGGCAAAGAACAAGACGGCGGTCAGGACCAGAGTGAGCAGTTGAAAAGGGGAAGCGACGCTGAAATAGTGGCGATCGTTATCATGATCCAGCAGGGCTGGCAGATCGCTGAAGGTGAGCTGGTTACTCCAGAGGACGTTGTGCTCGCCCCGGGTATCCAGCAGATTGAGTGCCCCTAACGTACCGAGCAGAGCAATACAGACACAGAGGCGCAGCATTATGCGACGATTGATCATGTGCTCCCCCTGTTGAATACGTGATGGTGTACTGCTCCAGTATAGACAGATAACTGGCATCAGGTTCAGTACGAGACGCATTAAAACAGGACAACCTCTCCGCGTGTATCCACCGCACCGTCACGGCCCTGGCGGGCACAAGCTGGCCACCGGCCTAGCCCAAATCACCACCACCAACCGGAATCACCGAACCGGTCAGGTAAGACGACTCATCCGACGCCAGAAACAGAATCGCATCGGCTTGCTCCTGCAAGGTGGAATAACGTTTCATCAGGGTTGAGTCGACGGTCTGGTCGACAATCTGCTGATACCAGATGGCTTCCTGTTTGCTTTGCTTGTTGGTGTTGCGGGGAATTCGGCGTGGGGCTGCATCAGTACCGCCCGGTGCGGTGGCGTTGACGCGGATGCCGTATTCGGCGTTCTCGAATGCCAGGCAGGCCGTGATGGCATTGACGCCGCCCTTGGCAGCCGCATACGGCACGCGATTACGGCTTCGGGTGGCAATGGACGACACATTCACAATAGTGCCGCTGCGTTGCGCCTGCATGGTATCGAGCACCGCATGACAGCCCCACAAGGTCGGGAATAACGAGCGGCGGATTTCTTTTTCAATCTGGGTCGGCTTGTAGGCTTCATAGGGTTTGGCCCAGATGGTGCCACCAACGTTATTCACCAGCACATCGACCCGGCCCAGCTCCGCAATGACCGAACGAATGGCGTCGTTGGCACTTTTGAACTGCTCCAGATTGGCGAGCCGGTGAATGGTGTTGGGTGAGCCTGCGGCAAGACAGGCTGCAACCACTTCTTCGACGATAGGCGACAGATCGATCAGCGCCAGTATTGCGCCTTCCGCCGCCAGGGATTCCGCCACCGTCCGGCCAATACCCTGAGCGGCACCGGTGACAATAACAACTTTATTTTCAAAACGAGAGGGACGCATAAAAGGTGTTCTCCTGAAGCGGGGCGATGTGCCAGACACACCGCCACAAACGGGCGCGGATCAACTGGAAGCAAATTTCTCGTAATAGAAATTCACCGGCTGGATGCCTTTGTCGGTGATAAAACCGTTGACGGCGTCGACCATGGGTGGTGGCCCGCAGAGGTAAATATCGAGGTCGCCGTGGTGTAATACGGCGTCGTTCATATGATGGGTTACAAACCCTTTTACCGGGTACTCTGCCTCCGGGTTGGCGGCACAGGCGGTAAAACTGAAGTTGTCGATGCGGGCTGCCAAGCCTTCCAGAGTGTCCAGTTCAACCAGATCGCTGTCGTTGGTAACGCCGTAAATCAGATGTACGGGTTGCGGGCAGCCATCGCGTTCGAGTTTTTCCAGCATCGCCAGAAACGGCGCCAGACCGGTACCGCCCGCCAGCATCAACAGCGGACGTTTGACATCCCGCAGGTAGAAGCTGCCGAACGGGCCGCGCAAGGTCATGCTATCGCCCGGCTTGGCGTCGTGGGTCAGCCAGTGGCTCATCAAGCCGTCCGGTACCACCCGCACCAGAAACGACACTGCGCCGCTGTCTGCCTGCACCAGCGAGCTGAACGAATAGGCCCGGCTCTGATCGGTGCCAGGTACTTGCAGATTGACGTATTGCCCCGGCAAAAAATGCAGGGCACGAACCTGATCACTGGCCAGGGTAAAGCTGAGGGTAGAAGGTGACAGCCGGTCAAGTTCGACCACCTCGGCATGAATATCCGCCATCTGGGTCTGTACACACAGGGATGACAGCGCCGGGACGTTAATCACGCAATCCGTTTCTGCCACCATGCAACAGGTAAGCACCTTGCCTGCTTCTGCTTCCTGCTCGGACAGGGCGTCGTCTATGTAATCGTCCATCTCGAACTGGCCGGATTCCCATTGGCATTTGCAGGTACCGCAGGCACCGTCTCGGCAATCCATCGGAATATTGATTTGCGAGCGGTAGGCGGCATCGGCCACGGTTTCGCCCGCCATGGCGTCGATAAAACGGGTAACTCCGTCTTCAAAATTGAGGGCTACTTTGGGCATAGCGGTATCTCCAGCCTTTGTTGAGGGCTTTTGTTGTTATGTGGCAGCGCACCGGCCAGCGTCTTACACGTGATAGATGTCGACGACGTGATGAATGTAGTCATTCTTGATCACAACGGTTTTCTGCAGGATCTTCAGGCCAGCTTCGGTCTTGATCAGCGTGACAAAGGCGTTGCCGAAATAAGAATCCACGGTGTGGTAACGCATGCTGTGGGTGCACCAGTTGTAGCGGATCTCGCAGCGGTCACCATGGTCGGCAACAATTTCAACATTGCTGGTGTTATGGCTGGTGCGCGGCTCCGGCAAACTGGAGGCGCTGGAGCGTTCGGTCTTGATACGGAACACCCGGTCTTCGAGGCCATCGCGACGGCGGTAATACATCAGCGAGACGTGGGCCTGGGGATCGGTCACCAGCTCGCCATCGTCATCCCAGCTGGGAATCCAGAACTCGGCTTCCGGGTCGTAGTGTTCCAGCCACTGGTCCCACTGTTTGTCATCCAGCGCCCGGGCTTCGGAGTAGAGAAAATTCAGAATCTGTTGGTAATCAAAGCTCATGGTCTTGCTCCTTAGCCGTTGGCTTTATCAGAACCGGTTTTATCGACACAGGCAGACAGGTAATCCACCCAGTAACGGTGCTGAATGGTATACAGGCCTTCATCTTCCGATTTGGCACCACTCATCACTGGTTTGAGGTCGATGGCCTTGGCGGCGTCGTCCGGGCCGTCAATCCAGTGAGTGGCACCCCGGCACATATCGTTCCAGGGCAGGCCACCGGCCTTGAAGCCTTCCTGACAGGCGCGGAATTCTTCCAGGTCATCCGGCGTTGCCATGCCTGATGCGTTGAAGAAATCTTCATACTGGCGAATGCGGTGGGTACGGGCGTCGGCGCTCTCGCCTTTGGGGGCGATGCAATAGATGGTGACTTCGGTCTTGTCGACCGAGATCGGCCGGAAATGACGAATCTGCGAACTGAACTGATCCATCAGGAACACGTTCGGGTACAAACACAGGTTACGCAGGTTGCCGATCATCCAGTCGGCCTTGGCTTCACCATATTGAGAAACCAGCTCGTCGCGGCGTTCATACAGTGGGCGGTCTTGCGGATTCGGCCATTGCATCCACAGCAGGATATGGCCTTGTTCAAAGGCGTAGAAGCCGCCTTTCTGCTTGTTCCAGGTCGACGCATCCATGGCTTTGACGTCATCATCCGACATGCCGTTTTTGCGGCGGGCGGTGGTGGCTACATAGTTCCAGTGCACGGACGAGACATGGTAACCATCGGCACCGTTTTCAGCCTGAACCTTCCAGTTGCCATCATAGATATAGCTGGAGGCACCCTTGACCACTTCCAGACCTTGCGGTGACTGATCGACGATCATATCGATAATCTTGGCTGCTTCGCCCAGGTGTTCGGTCAGTGGTTTGACGTCGTCTCGCAGCGAGCCAAACAGAAAGCCACGATAGGATTCGAAGCGGGCGACCTTGGCCAGATCGTGGGAACCATCGCAGTTGAAAGAATCCGGGTAACCGGCTTCTTTCGGATCTTTTACTTTCAGCAGCTTGCCGGAGTTATTAAAGCTCCAGCCATGGAAAGGACAGGTCAATACCGACTTGTTGCCCTTTTTGGTACGGCACAACACCGCGCCCCGGTGAGAGCAGGCATTGATAAAACAGTTCAGCTCACCTTCCTTGTTTCGGGCAATAAATACCGGCTGGCGGCCCATATAAGTGGTGAAAAAATCGTTATTTTCAGCAATCTGGCTCTCGTGGGCCAGATAGATCCAGTTGCCTTCGAAGATATGCTTCATCTCCAGCTCAAACAGCTCCGGATCGGTAAACATGTCACGGCGACAGCGGAACAGACCTTGCTCCTTGTCTTCTTCCATCATGCCCTGGATTTTTGTTATCAGTTGCTCGTTCATCAATGGACCCTCCGTATTTATGATCAGGTTAAAAGCCTGACGAAAAACGAACTATCCAGAGCCGGATAAGGTTTATCCGTTTTGTGCACAGAGATGATTTAAGCCAATGGCTGGTGGCTGGCGCAGGGAAATAGAGCAGTTAAAGACAGAGGGAAGCTGGCAAGTGGTGGATGAGGGAGTGAAGGAGTAAAAAAAGGGGGAAAGGGGGGGAAAGGGGCTCTGGCAGGCTGTTGATTTTATCCCTGATGCCTACTGGCTTCGGTAAACCACCATCAAACTGGATGAACGGGTTCCACACGATCACCCTTTACGATCCATCAAAACCCTGTTCGATCAGGCACTCACCCACATCGACTGGAAACTCAGCCTGATCTATTCCGAGCATGGGCAGGAATCCATTCCACCGGAGCCTTTATTGAGAGCCCTGCTGCTGCAAATCCTCTTCAGTATTCGCAGCGAACGGCAGCTGGTCGAGCAGATTCATCACTCCTTGATCTGATATGTATGCATATCCAGTATAATTGAAAGATTACCCAAATTAATGCGCGCTTTTTCAGAAGCCTTGCGCGCTTTCCCGGACGTTGTTATCGTCAAGGCATTGATACACGGAAAGTTGTTGCGCAGGTTGACAGATTAATGCACAAGGCACACAGGAGTTAATGCGCATGCTCGCTTTCATAGAATGGACTGATCTGGAAATGGATTTTACTTCCTATCATTCAAGTAGTTACGGTGATTTCCCAGGAACCGGCTTGCCCAGAAACCGCGCATGCGCACTAATAAACTGTTATAGCGCATTCATCGTAAGGTACAATTAATGAGTTTTGAGCCAAATACAGCAAATATCTCTAAAATTGATTTTAAACCATATATGATAGAATGCGCTTTTGATTATTACTCTATGGCTGTCAATTCTAATCACCCTAGAATGGGGTTGCAAAACGTCATGTGCGCTTTATCACTTGAAATTCTATTAAAAAGTTTTAACGCTTCAATCTCTGGAAATAACGGACGATTGGATGAGACATATAAATTTGATAAATCAGCTCTAATTAAGCAAGAAATACTTCCTGATAAGGCTAATGTTCATGATTTAGGCGTACTTTATGAAAGTATTCCATCAGACATTAAAAAATATTTATTTGAAAGCTTTGAGCTAGATATACTAAAAAAGAATAGAAAGCTATTTATTGAAAGTCGTTATATTTATGAAAGGTCTGCAAATAGTATTCATAATGATGATCTTATAAAATTAACAGCCAGAGTAATTTGTAAAATTGTTCACCTGTATAAAATTCAAGGATGCACAGACTTTTTTATAAAAGAGTTTAATATTGATAAACTCTATTTTAGTCACAACCAGCCTTATATTTAACCTGCGCTATAACAAGTCGCTCAAAAGGACAAAAAACAGTTGGTTTTTGCTCCTGCGTCGCTTATTTTAACCAACTATTTTTTGCCTCTTAGAGAGGCGTTAGCTCTTGAAATCGAATGGGGAAATTACTTTATGGAACTGGTCAATTTTTCAGTAACAAACTTTAGGAGTATTACCAAGGCTCATAAAGTATCAGTTTCAGATACGACCGTTTTGATCGGGCGTAACAATGAAGGTAAATCAAATTTACTAAGGGCGCTTGACGTTGCTATGACCTCATTGCATCGTCATGCGTTGGAACACAGGCACGGAAGAATTGGGGCTAGGAATTTCTCTCGTAGAGATGAAAAAACATTTTTTTGGGAGCGCGATTTTCCTATTAACTTACAAGAGCGAAAATCAGGAACGCAAACAATCATTAGACTCGAATTTTTATTGAATAGTGACGAGATCGGAGAGTTCAGGGAAAGTATTAAATCAAACCTAAATGGTACTCTGCCAATTATAATAAAGATCGGAAAAGACAGCGTTCCAAGTATAGAGGTTTCTAAAAAAGGTAAAGGCTCTAAGACTCTGAACTCTAAGTCAGGTCAGATAGCTAATTTTATAGCTAAAAAAATTATTTTTAACTACATTCCAGCAGTTCGAACTGATCAAGAAGCTATTGATGTTGTGGGGAGGATGTTATCTCAAAGGCTAAGGGTTCTCGAAGAGGATGAAAATTATCTTGAAGCACTTAGGACAATTAAGGATTTGCAACAGCCAATTCTCGACTCTTTAAGTGCTCGGATTAAAGAACCATTAGAACAGTTCTTACCTAATATTAATGGAGTTAGCATCGAAATTCCTGATGATACGCGGCGCAGCTCCTTACGCCGTGATTTCGAAATTATAGTTGACGACGGAACGCCAACGAGTCTCGCATATAAAGGAGATGGGGTAAAAAGCCTTGCTGCACTAGGTTTACTAAAAGACCGAGCAAGAACTGATGGGGCTTCAATAATAGCGATTGAAGAGCCAGAGTCGCATTTACATCCAGCTGCTATTCATCAGCTCCTAAGTGTTATTAGGTCGTTAGGAGAGGAAAATCAAGTCATTTTATCTACGCATAACCCACTTTTTGTTGACAGACATGACATAAAAACCAATATTATCATTAATAATGGCTCTGCATCTCCGGCAAAAAATATAAAGCAAATTCGTGATTTGTTGGGTATAAAAGCCTCAGATAACCTCACTAACGCAAATTTTGTGCTTGTTGTGGAGGGTGAGGATGACGTTATTTCTCTTACAGCGTTATTGAAAGTATTAAGTCCAAAGCTAAAGCAGATGATCAATGGTCATATGCTCATAATTGAGCCTATTGGCGGCGCGGGTAATCTTCCTTACAAATTAACGTTATTAAAAAACTCACTTTGTGTTTTTCACACATTACTTGATAACGACGAAGCTGGTAGAACAGCTTACGAAAGTGCGGAAGCCGATGCTCTTATTGACATAAAATCTAACACATTTATTAACTGCAATGGATCTCCAAATACAGAGTTCGAGGACTGTTTAGAGCTTTCCGTTTATAAAGATAAAATTGATGAAGAATATGGGGTGAATTTAGATTGTCCCGATTTCAGGGGTAATCGAAAGTGGAGTAACAGGGTTCGCCAAGCTTTTCTAAGTCAAGGAAAACAATGGAACAGTGGCATTGAAGCGAGAGTGAAGTATTCTGTTGCAAACTGTGTAAAAAGAAATCCTGAAAATGCATTGAGCCCTCACAAGCGGGGAGCAATTGATGCTCTCATCACGAGCTTGGAGACAATGATAGGGAGCTAACAAGCGCATGTTGTCGGACTGGTTTTCGCTGCGCTCCAAACCAGCCGCAAATGCGGGCGTTAGCTGTAAAGTAAATCGAAAGAGTTCTATTTTTGGAGAGGGTATTTGGCAAGAATTTATTTAATAGAAGGGCCGGTTGGTGCGGGAAAATCAACATTTTCTGAAAATTTAAGTCAGAAAATCAAAGCCCCACATATTAACTTAGACTCTTGGATGGCTCGACTATTCAGGCCGGATCGCCCTGCTACTGGAACCATCGAGTGGTATGTTGAACGAAAAGAACGCTGTATTGAACAAATATGGGATGTTGCCCTACGAATTATGGAAGCAGAATGTGATGTCATACTTGAGCTAGGCTTGGTTCAGTGCAAGAGTAGACATGCCATGTATGAACGCATAGAGGAGTCTGGCCATAATATTCTCGTTTATGTTTTGGACGCTCCTAGAGAAGAAAGGAGGGAAAGAGTGCGACTCAGAAATATTGAGAAGGGCGATACTTTTTCAATGGAAGTGCCGGATGCAATATTTGAAATAGCTAGTGACATGTGGGAAGAGCCAAATGATATTGAATGCGATAAGTATGAGGTAGTATTTGTACCGCAAACCACAGCTAACAAAGCATTGCATCGGACAAGCCGGTGAATGCGGCGTTATATTCCCGAGTATAAAACTACTAACAAATAAAGGAATAGATGAGATTGAGGGTGCTCTAGCAGGCTGTTGGTTTTATCTCTGATGCCTACTGGCTTTGGTAAAATACTCTTTTTTAATGAATTGTCGGACTCCCCATGCGTGGCGCTGACATTACTTATGTAGTGGTTCAATGATTCCGCTCATGTGTTCTTCCCTTTTTGAAATTGGAGACACCTTCCGGGTTCTATGCAAGAAGGAAGGAATCCCGTGAGCAGCAACCCGGATCAGCAAGGGCATTGGGGTTCAAGGTAGTGTTCAAAATTCTGTGTCACCCCTATAGTTTACCCTCTACAGGGAGTGACACTGTAGTGGTTCAATGATTCCGGACACCAACGTAGGTGGTAATATCGCCACCATAAACGAGGTGTCTGATGACCAGAA